>JASBUO010000083.1 GCA_030147855.1 Gammaproteobacteria bacterium | reverse complement strand
GCTAAACATCAAAGCCTCAGAAAAACTCGACACTCGGCATACACGTATCTCTAAAAATCGTGAACTTGTTGCACAGGGGGTTGGTAACATTGCAGCAGGTCTCATTGGTGGGATTCCTGTCACCTCCGTTATTGTGCGCACCTCTGTCAATCTCCAAGCAGGTGCAAAAACCAAAGCCTCTACCATTTTTCATGGTTTTTATCTGCTGTTTGCAATTTTGCTCATCCCAGGCTTTTTAAACCGCATTCCTATTTGCTCGCTTGCAACAGTGCTTATTTTTACGGGCTATAAGCTCTCATCGCCCAAATTATTTAAAACCATCTACAAACAAGGGCCCGATCGATTTATTCCGTTTCTTGTGACCTTAATTGGGATTGTGACATTAAATATTTTAACAGGTATCATTATTGGGCTTTTGACCAGCCTCTTTTTTATCCTCAAATCAAACAGCCAAGTACGCTTAGATATAATCAAAGAGTTTTACCCTAATGGGGTCACGCAGCGCCTAATTTTGCCACAACAAACCACCTTTTTAAATAAAGCATCTCTCATTGAGGAACTCGATGATATCCCTCCTAAATCACAGCTGATTATCGATGCTCGCTACTCTAAGTACATTGATAAAGAAATTATTGAGCTGATTTCAGAGTTCCAAGAAGAACAGGCTCCCCGAAAAAACATTTCTCTAAACCTTATCGGATTTAAGAAACAATATACCATTCATGACCATATCAACTTTATTAACGTCACCACCTATGACGTGCAAGCAGCCCTTTCTCCGCAACAGGTTTTAAATATTTTGCATGAAGGCAATCAACGTTTCTTAGATGATACTCGCATCCACCGAAGCCTCACCATCGACATCAAACACACAGCCGTCACCCAACACCCAATTGCTGTAATACTCGGCTGTATTGATTCACGCGTGCCGGTTGAAACGGTCTTTGATATGAGTTTTGGTGATTTATTTTGCGTACGTGTTGCAGGCAACGTAGTCAACGATGATGTTCTCGCAAGCATTGAGTATGCGTGTCGTGTGGTTGGAGCAAAACTCATTGTTGTACTTGGCCATACACGCTGTGGTGCAGTTGAAGCAGCTTGCACAGCCCCTAAACAAACAGGACACGTACCGCAACTGCTTGAAAAGCTAAAGCCTGCCATTGATGCAGAAAACGCTACGCATCACAAAAAACCTACATGCAACGAAGCCTATTTACGTAATGTCACAGAGCTGAATGTTGCAAATACGTTGTATCAGATTTATCAGAACAGTAGCGTCCTTAAAGAACAGCTCGATGCGGAGAAAGTTGGTATGGTTGGTGCAGTTTATGATATTAATACAGGTAAAGTGAACTTTAAAGACTTTGCGGAGCGTGCAGCACAACTGCCGCATAAACCAAATGAAGGGCTCACTAAACACTTGAACAGTTTGGTATCACCTAAGGCGTAATGGAGAAAACACTACAGTTGCGAGAACAGTCAGTGTAGCGCTGCAAAACGAAGCAGTTTAGTCACCTTTTAAGGACACTGGGTTGTTGTTCCGGCCACACGCGACTTTCAACATTTTCTCTAAAAGCCCTGAGTGCGTCTCTCATACGCTTTACTGTTTCTGGGGCTCAGGCTACGTCCAAGATCAAGATTTACCAGTTCGCGGTGGGTGGTTGTCGCCGCCCTCCAAGTAAGAGCCCAGCATCCTCCTCTGCATCATCATCCGTGCTTGCATCAAACTCATTTTGTGTATCCTCTAATTCTTCATCTACTGACTCATTAAATTGACCTGTTTTTTTACGTTGTTTTTTCTCTTTTTCAATCAATTCTTTGAAGTCACCCACCACTTTTGCCTTACCTTGCTCTTGGCCTTTGTGCCACATTCGCCAGGTATTCATAAGTGCGAACTTCGCTGTATAAAGTCCTACACCCACGGCACTCAGTTGTATCGCGGTTCCAACCACGCCTGTTAGTGCAGTAACTGCTGCAAATGCACCTAAAACAAAAGCACCTGCAGGTGGAAATGCAAACACAACAGCAATCACTAATAAAACTGCTGCAGCAATAGCAAATGCACCTAGTTTCAAGCGAATACGCTCATGCCCTGGCAGCAAACTTTGCATACGATTCATCTCATGAATCGCTACTTCCACCTTCAGTAAATCACCTTCCTGCAAGCCTTTTGTAGCAGCAATGGCATAATTCAATGCCTCGGTCATACGAGCTAAATCTCTCGCACTCTTTTGTCCTGAAGAACCTGTAACCATTTCATCTAGTGCACGTCGCATTTTACTCGCACGCCTTAGTAAATGCTTTTGCTCTTCCTCGTCTTCGTGTTCGTCTACCCGAAATTCCCCAAAAGCATGGTCTAGGTGACGCCCAGCTTCAATAAGCCCTTGAGAAAATTTAGTTGCATATCCTTTCGACTCTAACACAGCGATTGCTGCTCTAAACACTTTACGGCGCTCATCAAACTCAGCTCTCGCAAGCGCCCTTGGAGACTGTAAAAAGCTCACATTACCTACTTTATTTTCTTTGTTAGTGGTCGCACTCGATAAATAAAACTCTCTTTCTGCCATTGGGCCAAATGTACGTTTGCCATCCACACTTAGATTATTAGCCTTAGAATTTGATTTCATTCCAGGAGACCCAGGCGCCATGTGCGTTGCTATTATTGCTGCATTAAATCCGCGTGCGCGCATTGCCTGAATACGCACAATTTGTTCATCCACTTCCTCACGTGTTGGCACTCTTCTATTTTTAACTTTAATCCATGTTTGCCATTTCTCAAGTATTTCTTCTTGAAGTGCTTTCTCAATAGCTGTCCCTGTTCTATCCTGTCCACTGGCACAGTTCACGACACTCAAGTAACCGGACTGAGCCGCGGCAAGCATTGCATCAACCGCAATTCTTAATCGATTTGCTTTTTGGCCTATAGTCCATCCAAAGTGCTCTCGACTTTTGCGGGCATGAAATGCGTCTCTAATCTTTAAATTAAGACGTACCCAGTAACTTGGTAACGGCACTGTCCCCAAGTCATTCGTCGGCACATTCGACATTTCATGTGGACTGTGTGGATTATTGGAAATTTCATCTCGTAAACTGCTTAAAATGACATCTTGCTTTTCATGTTTTGAATCTGTGTTTAGTACCGTTAAATGAATCCCTTGCTTGGAAAGTGCCTCCTCCTTATCTACCGTATACGCATGCCCTGTATCATAGATCTGCTGTAAATTTTCTCGTGTATGTAAATTTCTTGTCGCTGCACCTTCACCGCTACCAACAAATACTGGGGAAGCTGTCCGAACAAGCCATAGGGGTGCTGGATCATCCAAAGTCTCGAGTGGGTTCTCTCTAAAATACTTACAATCATTCTCTCCAAATGTATGAATGTTAAACTCTGTTTCACTGCTCACAATAAACGCATTTTTGACCCCAACCAAATGTGTTTTACGAGCCTGGGCTGATAGCATTCTCTCATCATCCGCCAAGCTATCTGCAAAACAAGCATCCGCACGCTGTTTTGCAATATTATGTGCTGTATGTGCACTTTCTGTTTTGGGGTGCGCTTCAACTTTTTTCAATTTCAAAATAGCTTCTTTTTGTACCTGTGTTTTAGCAGTTACAGGATACTGGGCCTCTCGCTGTAACATACCACTTTCTTTATCGTAAGTGAGTGTGATAAGTGGCATAGCAGGATCTAATACACTGGATAGTGCCCGATAATAAAATAGCAACGCTTCAGCACTTTGCGCATCAAAACACCCTTCGGTTAAATTAGCTTCATGTAGCTGTTCAATTAACCCTGTGTTAAAAATGGTTTCAAGTTCATGTAAGCGCTCAGTCGTCACGTCCGAGGCACTTGCATCTCGCTGAAGCTCAATCAACAAATGTCTTAAGGCATCTCGAATCACAGCTCTCCGGCTTCGTCCTTCTTCTGTTGGGTGGGGCATATCCAACACTGGGTTTTCCGTCTGCGACACTGCATAATCAATTGATCGAAGTCTAGATAAACAGCGCATCAGCATATTGTTCTTTTCTATTCCAATAGCGTCATGTCTCGGACGACTCGGATCATCTAGGGCCAGCGCTTGTGTTGCATCGCGCACCCATACATCTCTTCCTGATACATCCGTGTATCTAAATGAATGAATATTGAAATAACTGTCGTTTTCTCTGGAGTATTCATCCAGCAATTTACGATACACATCTTGATACGTTTTATCTTCGCCTTTCTTTAAAATAGGCATAGTCTTCCCCGAGATGCATGCTTTCATTGATATATAAAGTATATATTAAAAACACAATGATTCAATTTTTGCACATTGCGGCATTTTAGACTGGCTGAATGCACCAAGACCTGCTAGGATTTTCAACTATTCTTATCAACATCCATATACTTAGGACTTACAGCATGCGTGCGTCTCCATGGCTTATTTCAACGCTCAAAGAATCTCCCAATGATGCGGAAATTCCATCACATCAACTCATGTTACGTGCAGGCTTTATTAGACCACTTGCGCAAGGCCTCTACACATGGCTGCCACTTGGACTTAAAGTACTGCGCCGTATCGAACAAGTCATTCGTGAAGAGCTCAACAAAGCAGGAGCCATCGAGCTTTTGATGCCTATTATACAACCCGCTGAATTATGGCAAGAAAGCATGCGCTGGGATACGTTTGGTGGACAATTATTGCGCATGAAAGACAGTAGCGACCGTGAATACTGTTTTGGCCCAACTCATGAAGAGGTCATTACAGATTTGATGCGCCAAGAATTACAGTCTTACAAGCAATTACCGCTTAATCTATACCAAATTCAAACCAAGTTTAGAGACGAAATTAGGCCTCGTTTTGGTGTGATGCGCGCACGTGAGTTTTTAATGAAAGACGCATATTCCTTCCACCTAGATGAAGCATGTCTTGAAAGCACTTACCAGCGTATGTATGAAGCCTATAGCAAAATTCTTACACGACTTGGCTTTCAGTTCCGTGCAGTTGATGCTGACTCAGGTGCCATTGGGGGCGCTGTTTCTCATGAATTTCAGGTGCTGGCGGATACAGGTGAAGACTTTATTGCTTATAGTGATACCAGTGGCTATGCTGCCAATGTAGAACAAGCGACAAGCCTTTTCCCTGAGCCTTCAAAAAGTCCAACACAAACCCCGCTTGAATCAATTCACACACCTGATGCTAAAACGATTACAGCGCTCACTCAGTTTCTTCATGTTGAAGCACATGAAACGGTTAAAACACTGTTGGTTGAAGGTACAGAACATTCTTTAGTTGCTTTAGTCATTCGAGGAGATGACACACTCAATACCATTCGTGCCGCAAAACACTCCCTCGTGCAGTCACCATTAAAACTTGCTGATGATGCACGCATTTTAGAAGCACTCAACTCACCACTTGGTTTTGTTGGCCCTATTGGGCTTAATATTCCGATAATTGTCGACCATTACGCACTTGCTATGAATGAATTTGTATGTGGTGCAAACCAAAAAGATATGCACTACACCCATGCAACCTGGGAGCGTGATGTTAAAACCTTTGAGGTATTCGATCTACGTGAGGTAAAAGCTGGCGATAAAAGCCCTGATGGCAAAGGTTACTTGAAGCTTTGTCGCGGCATTGAGGTCGGTCATATTTTCCAACTAGGCTCAAAATATACCAAACAAATGCACGCGACGGTTTTAAATGCAGAAGGCAAAGCACAAACACCGGTTATGGGGTGTTATGGACTTGGGATTTCACGCATGGTTGCAGCAGCCATTGAGCAACATCATGATGAACGTGGTATTTGCTTGCCAGAAGCTTTAGCGCCCTTTCAAGTGGGCATTATCCCAATTAATATGCATCGCTCAGAACGTGTCAAAAAAGTGGCTGAAAGCTTGTATCAAGCGTTACTCGACCAAGGTATTGATGTGTTGTTGGACGACCGAAAAGAGCGCCCCGGCGTTTTATTTGCCGATCACGACTTAATCGGTATTCCCCATCGGCTCGTCATTGGTGAGCGCGGCCTTGATGCTGGTATGGTAGAATATAAAGCACGCTGTGATGCAGAGGCCAAACAAATACCGCTGGATGAGGTGCAGGCGCTGTTTACATAACGCCTTCTAACAACTGACGTGTGTACGCAGCTGAAGGGGCACTTAACAACTGCTCACAAGTGCCCTCTTCAACCATCATGCCATCACGCATAACCAGCACATCATCAGCCAAGTAAGAAACCACCGCCATGTTGTGCGTGACAAATAAATAGGCTAAATCAAGCTCACGCTGCAAGCTTTTCAATAAATTTAGAATTTGCGCTTGTACAGATACATCTAGTGCGCTCGTTGGCTCATCACAAATCAATACTTTTGGCGCGCTTGCAAGTGCACGTGCAATACATACACGCTGGCGCTGCCCACCTGAGAACTGATGCGGATAACGCTCTAAGCTTGTTTTAGGCAAATTCACTTGGTCAAGTAATTCATACTGCCGCTTCTGAATAACTTGATGCTTTAAGCCTTGTGCCTCCATTCCCTCGGCTAAAATCTCACCTACTGTCATCCGTGGGTTCATCGATGAATAAGGGTCTTGAAAAATAATTTGTACATCTTTTCTAAACTGTTTTAATGCACGCCCCTTGATGTGCTGTAACGCTTGGTCTTTAAAGCGCACCTCACCTGATGTAATGCCTTGCAAACCCAACAAAACTCGACACACAGTACTTTTTCCGGAACCAGACTCGCCCACCAGTGCTAAAGTTTGACCTTGTTTTAAGTCAAATGAAATATTGTTCACTGCTTTTTGAACCACTTGCACACGCCCCAAACCACTACGCTTTATTGGAAAATGAACACTTAAATGGCGCACAGAAAACAAAGTAGAGCCAGTTTCTTGCAAAAACGCTTGTACATCTCCTGAAACAGTTAACCGAGGGGGACGTTCATGCTCTGGATATAAATGACACCGCACTTCACGAATCCCCTCTCTTTCTAACGTTTGTAGGGATGGTGCCTCAGTGCTACAAGGTGCAAATGCATGTGTACAACGTGGGTGAAACCGACATCCCAAAGGCCTATCATCAGGTGCTGGCACTCGTCCTGGAATCGCGCTTAGGGGCTGCTTTCTTTTTTCAAAATGCGGTAAAGCCGCAATTAAATGCTGCGCATAAGGGTGTAGTGGCTGCTTAAAAAACGTGGGAACTTCCGCTGACTCAACCATTTCACCTGCATACATCACATAAATTCTATCTGCGAATA
Source organism: Gammaproteobacteria bacterium (assembly GCA_030147855.1). Classification (GTDB taxonomy): domain Bacteria; phylum Pseudomonadota; class Gammaproteobacteria; order Legionellales; family Legionellaceae; genus JAALKW01. The sequence goes on along the minus strand of JASBUO010000083.1, from coordinate 14,682 downwards.
CTTTCACCAAGCTCAAATCATGCGTAATCAGCAAGAGGCTCATTTGACGCTCTTGCTGAATTTTTTTAAGCAATAAAAGTAGTTGTGCTTGAGTGGTGACATCAAGGGCGGTGGTCGGCTCATCTGCAATCAACACGTTAGGTTGCCCTGCAAGCGCCATTGCAATGACAACGCGCTGCTTTTGTCCACCTGATAATTGATGAGGGTACTGCTTAAGGCGCCTTTCAGGATCTGGAATTTCAACCTCAACAAGCAGTGCTGTCAGCGCTTCACGTGATTTTGATCCAAGTGCTTCAGCCAGTTGCTGTCCAATGGTTAAAACAGGGTTTAGCGCTGTCATTGGATCTTGAAAAATCATGCCAAAACGCTGGCCTCGAAACCGCCGCATGGCGCGCTCAGACAAGGTTAAAATGTCGGTATCAGACCACGTAATTGCGCTGTTTATGCCATAACGTGCATTTCCTGGTAAAAGACGCATTAAAGCGGCCGCTGTCAATGATTTACCACACCCAGACTCCCCAACAAGCGCGACCGTTTCACCCGAGGTCAAATAGAAATCAATGTCGTCTACAGCCGTTAATATCGATGCTTTTTTTTGAAAGGCAACACTCAACGCTTTTACATCTAACCGGCTCATCAAAAGCCTCCTTCGTCAGACTGTTTGAACATCCGCACTCGTTTTATCAACGGTATCTTCACTCAATAAGCAAAATCCAGTTCTATCACCTACTTCAGCAATTCCTGAAATCATAGATGCCTGCTTTAAAAAAGAAGAAATTGTCACCTCTTGGTTGGGAGAGGGCACACGAATAGTCCACTGACCATTTTCAAGAGCCTCAACATGAATAAACTGCGACATCGGAGCTGCAAGCCCTTCTGCATCAAAACGACCGGCTATAGCCCCTCGAATAGCGTCAGCTGTGGGCAAATTTACAGAGTAAAACCCACTATCATCATCGAAACGGCATAAAACGCCTTTCACTGCATTTGCCTGCGACTGCGTTTTTGTAATCGCCATTTCTCTAAACCATGCATGTTTTGCCGTAACAAACATTTCTTTCGCCCCATCTGGGTCGTAAATATGACCATTCAATGAATGTGCCTGACTCACTAATACATCAATGCCAGGTCTCAGCCCTTGTCCAACAGGCAATGCTTCTGCGGGTTTTAGCATATCAACTTTAAAATTGAAGCCTGCTTTATTGGCTTGCTTAAATCCAAACACCCAACTGTCATTGATAGGATTAAATTGTAAAAAAGCATGTCCTACATGCCAGTGATTAAAAGAGGGATTGGTAAGCTCAGTTTCGCTTTCATCTTGTAGAAGCAGCGCTTTTGTCTGTACATCAAACAGTGCAGCATGACTATGAAACACTTCACCTCGCCGCTCCATCTGAAAAAAATAGCCATATTGTTTACCTTCCTCACTCGCAACCACCCCCGAGAAAACCCATCTCGCATCAGTTGATGTGGTGGGCAAAAAATGTGGTGACTCAGTTATAGCTTCAGCCCGCGAAACTTGTGAAAAGAAGAGTAAAGCGAACAGGCCTACTGCATATACTATAGACTTACTCATGGAAGCATTCGTGCGCATCTAGTTTTCCCCAAAAATCATCCGTAATTTGTGCTTGAACCGGTAAAACATACATGGGTTTATCTGAAAAAAAATGACATTTAACCGCATCTTTTTCAGTCATCACCACCACATCCTCAGAAACCTCCAAATCATCCGGAACAAATGAATGGTGATCCGGAAAACAATAAGGCTTGTGTGCTATTCCTAGGCTCTCTAACGTATCAAAAAACCGCGCTGGGTGTCCAATACCAGCAATGGCGGCAACAGTTACATCCGCGGGTAAGGGTGACGGATATACCTCACCTGGTATCAAGTCCATGCGATACGCACCAGCTCTATTACCCCCATTTACTACTACAAAATCAACATGTTGAAGCCTTTTAGAGGATTCGCGCAGCGGGCCTACCGGCAAATAAAATCCATTGCCAAGTTGACGCGCCCCATCAACCACTACAATCTCCAAAGCACGACCCATTTGATAATGCTGCAATCCATCATCGCTAAGCACCACATCAATTATATGGTTTTCTAATAAATAATGAACCGCTTCAACCCGTTTGGGAGCAATCACAACTGGCCGCTTCGTTTTTTGAGCAAGCAACAACGGCTCATCACCCACTAAACGAGCCTCATCAAAAGGTTTTACCTCATAAGGAAACTGCCGTAGTTTGGCACCATATCCTCGGCTTACAATACCAACGCGCAGGCCTCGCGCCGTAAAATGGTGAGCCAAAGCCACTACCAAGGGTGTTTTTCCAACCCCCCCGACCGTAAGATTCCCAACGACCACAACCGGCACGTGAAACTGAGTTTGGCAGTAACGCCTTAAATACCAACGCCGCACACACACCACAGCCCCATATAATACTGACAATGGATAAAGCAACCATGCAAGTCCGCGCTTTTTATACCATAGTGCTTCTATCCACGACTGCTTCACGCGGACACTTCTGCTGGTTGTGCTTGTGTTTCAAATTGCTGGGCATAATAAAGCCTCGCATAATGCCCACCTGCAGCTAATAAGTCTGCATGCCGACCAAGTTCGACCACGCGTCCTTCATGCATCACAATAATTTTGTCAGCATTTTGGATGGTTGAAAGCCTGTGTGCGATAACCAGCGTTGTTCTGTTTTGCATCACGTGTGATAAGGCTGCCTGAATGGTTTGCTCTGATTTGGAGTCCAGTGCAGACGTTGCTTCGTCCAAAATTAAAATTGGTGCATCTTTTAAAATAGCGCGCGCAATTGCCAAACGTTGGCGCTGCCCCCCTGATAAAAGGACACCATTTTCTCCAACGCGCGTATCGTAGCCATCGGGGAGCTTACGAATAAACTCATCTGCATAGGCATACTCTGCCGCCTTAACAATGGCTTCGCGCGGTACATCAAAACGTCCATAGGCAATATTGTTTGCAAGTGTGTCATCAAACAACGTAATGTGTTGACTCACCAAGGCAATTTGTTCGCGTAAGCTCGCCAGCGCAATCTGCTGAATGGGCTGATTATCAATTAAAATCTCGCCCGCATTCACTTCATAAAACCGCGGAATTAAACTAACCAATGTTGTTTTACCACTACCTGAGTGCCCAACCAATGCAACGGTTTGCCCAGCTTTAACCTCAAAACTCACGTTGTGTAACACCTGCGCACCACCACGATACGCATAAGACACCGACCGAAACGCAATATCGCCCCGCACCCGTGCCTCAAAAGAAATACCCACCATATCTTCTTTCGGCTCATCTAATACATGAAACACACTTTCAGCTCCTGCGAGGCCACGCTGAAATACCGTATTTAACGTCGTCAATGTTTTCATCGGTTTAATAAGTTGCAGCATAGCCGCAATAATGGCTAAAAAAGCACCTGCCGTTACCGTAATCACTGACTGCAGCTGAATGGCAGCAAAAATAATACCTGCAATACCTAGTGCGATAATAGTTTGCACACCCGACACATTAATTGCCTTACTCATGGCAACTTTCATATCTTGCACTCGCGAACGCTCTGTTGCTACATTAAATTTTTTAATTTCGTGTGCCATGCCACCAAACAAACGCACCTCACGATAACCCTCTATCGCTTCGCTCGCAGTGCTAGTGACCTCTCCCATAGAAGTTTGTACTTTATGACTAATACGCCTCACACGCTTATTGGTAAAGTTCACCAAGGCGCCTACAAAGGGAATGGTTAACAAAAACATCATGGACAGTTGCCAGCACAACACCATCATGACAGTTAAAAGCCCAACGACCAAACACACGTTCTGTACCAAATCAGTGAGGGCATTAGCACTTACCTGCGCAACTTGCTCAACATCATATAAGATTTTTGAAAGGAGCTGCCCTGATGGCGCCTCATCGTAATAATCAGCTGGTAAGCGAACAATATGCGAGAAAACGCGCTGTCGCAATACATTTACCACCGCACGTGCAACCCATGTCATGCAATAGCCTGCAAAGGCACTCACAGCCCCCCGAATCATCACGCCAAACAAAATAATCAATGGAATGATTTTTACAAATGCCATGTCGAGCTCAATCAAGCCTTTATCTAAAAATGGGCGCATCATGTAGGTAAAGCCAGCATCAATGCAGGCCGATAAAATGCTCGCAAAGAGCCCTAAAACAAGGACGCCCCAAAATGGCTTGACATACTGAAACAAGCGCGCATACAACGTGCGAGCACTGCCATAAGTTGGTTTCATAAAAAACGCTACAACGATTGTGAGAATAAGGGCACATTGTAACTGGTCTTCACCCAAATCACCAACTCAGGGCTTTTTACTGGAGTAACTCAGGCAGCATGTGTGCTAATAATAGGTCTTCTAGAACACTAAAGTAGTTTTGTATCATCTAACGGTTTGCACCGACTTCTCTTGCAATTTCCGTTGCATTAACCACAGCGTCCTGAGAAAAACTTACAGCCTCAAGGAAGCGCGCAAAAGCCGCAATATTTTTCGTAAGCCCTTCTTGAACCACTTCTTCACGTAAATACGTATCAATATATGTTGCTAAATAACCAGTTGGGTCTGCATAGGTATATGTTGCAGGCAACATGCCAAGTGTCAATGCATGTTCGAGCGTCAATGCTTCTTTTAATTCGTGTATGGATGACTTTATCTTACACCTCACACGCCTGCGCCCACACACGCAGCATCGCGTTACCCTGTGGATACAAAGCACAGCTCACTTCACGCACTTCCGCACCAAAGTTAGCTTGCTGCAAACCCAGTAATACAGGGCCAATGAGCGCTGAAGGCATGCCTTCACGCTCAATCAATGGAAAAATACGCACTTCTTTTGCAACGCGTGCAAGCTCACGAATAGCCTGCACATGAAAATCAACTGATTGCTCATTGGACGCAGCAAATAGATAATGTGAACTAAGCGCTAAATCAAATGTAAAATCACCAAAAGGCAAAGCAGCATCACCTGACAGCGTCTTATAACGCCCTTCCGACAACCCCTGCTCGTAATCCTTTAAAAATATGTTCATCCCTTTACGACGGTATGACAAAAATGCATCCATACCACCATACCTATCGACATTAAATTGACTCGGATCGCTTAAAACCTGTGCCACACGTTCATCAAAGCAATGCGTTATTTGTATGGCTAACTCAGACTCTGGTGGCCCAAATAGTGGGTCAACACTCACCATATTTATGTGCTGCTTTGCATACAACTCAGCATTCACAGCACTGGCACCACACCCATATTCTAATACGGTTTGTGTTAACATTTTGTCTGATAAATCAAACATTTCCTGATAATCAGAGACATGATGCCCCCATAAAACGCGCTTCCGCATAAACCGACTCCATTTGAATGTGATGCTTCACAACTTATCTTCTGCGAGGTATAGTCTAGCCTATTTCATAAAGAAATCGGAAGTCATTATGTACCACGGACTCTCTCACCAGCTTGGTGAAACCCTTGACGCACTCCGTGAAAGTGTTTATCGATTTGCCACCCATGAAATTGCCCCTATAGCCGCTCAACTCGACGCTGATAATGTATTTCCAGCACCTTTGTGGCGAAAACTCGGCGCGCTTGGTTTGCTAGGCATTACGGCAGATGAGTCTTATGGTGGCTCAAACTTAGGCTACCTTGCACACGTGCTTGCGATGGAAGAAATTTCACGCGCTTCTGCATCCGTTGGTTTAAGCTATGGCGCACACTCTAATTTATGCGTTAACCAAATTAATCTGCACGGCACAGAGGCACAAAAAAAGAAGTATCTACCCAAACTCATTAGCGGAGAACACGTGGGCGCACTTGCCATGAGTGAAGCAAACGCAGGCTCAGACGTCGTTGGCATGCAGCTCTGCGCGCGCCTCGAAGGGAGCCGCTTCATTTTAGATGGCACCAAAATGTGGATTACCAATGGCCCTGACGCCGATGTATTGGTTGTTTACGCTAAAACCGATAAAATGGCTGGTAGCAAAGGAATTACGGCTTTTATTATTGAGAAAGACTTTTCTGGCTTTAAAACAGCGCAAAAGCTCGACAAGCTTGGCATGCGTGGCTCAAACACCTGCGAGTTGGTGTTTGAAAATTGTGAAGTCCCCGAAGAAAATGTGCTTGGTGAAGTGAATCGCGGTGTTGGCGTTTTAATGCGCGGCCTTGACTATGAGCGTACTATTCTTGCAGCAGGCCCTATTGGTATCATGCAAGCATGCTTCGACTTAGTCCTTCCTTATGTGCATCAGCGAAAGCAATTTAATCAGCCCATTGGCACCTTCCAACTTGTACAGGGCCAGCTGGCAGATATGTATTCCGACCTCAATGCCTCTAGGAGCTATCTGTATGCGGTTGCGCGCGCCTGCGATGCGGGGTACGTCACCCGTAAAGATTCTGCGAGTGTCATTTTATATACCTCTGAACGTGCAACACAAATGGCCTTAAAAGCCATTCAGCTACTGGGGGGTAATGGTTACATCAATGAGTATCCTGCAGGCCGTCTCTTGCGTGATGCAAAACTCTATGAGATTGGCGCAGGCACATCCGAAATTCGTCGCATGCTCATTGGCAGAGAATTATTTCAAGATGAAAGCAGTGAAGGATAACCCATGATTTCTACATCTCCTGAAGATATTGTTATTGTTGCAGCGAAACGCACTCCTGCTGGCGCTATGCTTGGCGCCTTATCAGGTATTGCAGCACCAAAACTCGGTGCCTTTGCACACACGGCAGCTCTAAATGCAGCAGGTCTCAAGCCCGATGTAATTGGTGAAGTTTTAACAGGGTGCGTGCTTTCAGCAGGTCTTGGACAAGCACCTGCAAGACAAGCCGCATTAGCTGCAAACATTCCGAATATAACCCCGGCAACCACTGTAAATAAAATGTGTGGCTCAGGTATGAAAGCCGTTATGCTTGCACATGATGCCATTCGAGCAGGTAGTGCTGAATGTGTACTTGCCGGTGGCATGGAAAATATGAGTCAAGCACCCTATCTTGTTCCTAAAGCACGTGCAGGCTATAGACTTGGTCATGGTCAATTACTCGACCATCTCAGCTTAGATGGCCTAGAAGATGCCTATGAACCAGGGCAGTTAATGGGTGTATTTGCCGACCGTACTGCTGAAGAATTAGGGTTTACGCGTGCGATGCAAGATGAATTTGCAACACGCTCTATGCAGCGTGCACTCGATGCGCAGAAAAATGGTGCATTCAAAGATGAAATTACCCCCATTCCTGTAACCACTCGAAAAGGCACACACATAGTTGACCAAGATGAAGGCCCAGATGCCTCAAAACTTGAAAAGCTGAGTCGCTTAAAACCTGCTTTTGGAAAAGAAGGTACAGTGACTGCGGGCAATGCAAGCGCTATTTCGGATGGAGCTGCTAGTTTAATTTTAATGTCAGCCCGAAAGGCAAAAGCACTGGGACTCACCCCGCTTGCGCGCATTAAAGCACATGCAACGCACGCAGGCCCTCCTGAGTGGTTTACAATAGCACCTGCAGATGCCATTCAAAAGGTCCTAACCAAAGTGGGCTGGACCTCCAATGATGTAGATTTATATGAAATCAATGAAGCATTTGCAGTTGTCGCCCTTGCCGCTATAAAAGCGCTCGAACTTGACAGCAATAAGGTCAATATACATGGCGGTGCATGTGCGCTTGGGCACCCAATTGGCGCATCGGGTGCACGTATTTTAGTAACCCTCATTCACGCGCTCAAGCAACGGCAGCTAACCCGCGGAGTTGCTGCATTGTGTATTGGAGGCGGGGAAGCAACAGCCATTGCCATTGAGTGCTTATAAAAGGGACCATGTGATGCTCAAACAGAGTGTAATTTATTTTGTCTTAAGCTTAATTGTTATTTTTTTTGCAGCCTATGCAAAAGCCTTTTTGCTCTATGCAGCAATCCTATATGCCTTTATCAATGCATTATTCGAACCTGTATTTGGCACGGGACTGATTGCAGATGCACTTAGTGACATGCTTACTCTCGTATTCACTCCTTTTTTGCTTGCCGGCATTCCAGCACTCATTTACTGGCTTATCAAACGTAAGAAAATGCCCTACTTTATTGAGCTTATCTGGCTTTTTTGGATCATCTTTGCTTTAAGCAGCTACCTTGTTCACTAACCGAGTTTCTTGATGGCTATTTTGACAACTAAATTAAACCCAGCGAGTGCATCCTTCAAAGCCAATCAAGCCTACATGGATGATTTGGTCTGCGATCTCGAAAAGACTCTTGCCCTCATTACCGAAGGCGGTACGGAGCGTGCGCGTGCACGCCATAAAGAGCATGGTAAGCTATTGCCTCGGGAGCGTCTTGTGCATCTACTTGATAACGGGAGTGCATTTTTAGAGCTCTCACCACTTGCTGCTCACCATGTTTATGAGGATGCACTCCCTGCTGCAGGGCTTATTACAGGCATCGGAACCGTTAACAATACCACCTGCATGATAGTTATTAATGACGCAACTGTTAAAGGAGGCACTTACTACCCGCTCACTGTAAAAAAACATCTGCGCGCACAAACCATTGCAGAAGAAAATCACCTTCCTCGTATTTACCTGGTCGATTCTGGCGGTGCTTTTTTACCCAAACAAGATGAGGTCTTCCCAGATAAAGAACATTTCGGCCGAATCTTTTTTAACCAAGCACGCCTATCCGCCAAAAACATTCCTCAAATTGCAGTTGTAATGGGCTCTTGCACCGCAGGTGGCGCCTATGTGCCCGCCATGGCCGATGAGTCGATTATGGTGCGAGAGCAAGCCACTATTTTTTTAGGCGGCCCTCCTCTGGTGAAAGCAGCTACAGGTGAAATGATTAGCGCTGAGGCGCTTGGAGGCGCTGATGTTCATTGCAAGCAATCAGGAACAGCTGACCATTACGCTGAAGACGACATTCATGCCTTAAACCTTGCACGTAATATTGTCACGCATCTCAATCGTCTGGAGCGCCCCAAAGCCTCCACGACAATTGAGCCACCACTTTATCCGGTTGAAGAGTTACACGGAATTATTTCAAGTGATCCACGCAAACCCACTAATGCATACGAAATTATTGCTCGCCTTGTGGATGGCTCTAGGTTTGATGAGTTTAAAGCGTTGTATGGCACAACCCTTGTATGTGGTTTTGCAAAGCTTTATGGACAATCGGTTGGTATCATTGCAAACAATGGTATTTTATTTTCAGAAAGCGCATTAAAAGGCACTCATTTTGTTGAGCTCTGCTCACAACGCAATATTCCTCTCATTTTTCTCCAGAATATCACCGGATTTATGGTAGGCAGTAAATATGAGGCAGAAGGGATTGCAAGACACGGTGCAAAAATGGTGATGGCTGTTGCCAATACCAATGTCCCGAAGCTAACCGTTATTGTGGGGGGCAGCTTCGGCGCCGGAAACTACGCTATGTGCGGACGCGCTTATGATCCACGCTTTTTGTGGTCTTGGCCAAACACACGCATTTCGGTCATGGGAGGCGAGCAAGCAGCCAATGTTCTTGTGCAGGTAAACCGTGACAAATATGCCAAACAAAATAAACCTTGGTCTGATGCAGACGAAGAAGCCTTTAAAGCCGGTCTTCGCGAACAATATGAAACCCAAGGCAGCCCCTATTATGCCAGCGCACGTCTGTGGGATGATGGTGTTATTGCCCCCAAAGATACCCGAAAAATTCTTGGCCTAAGCTTAATGGCGGCCCTAAATGCCCCTATACACCCTACCCAATTTGGCGTGTTTCGCATGTAAGCGCAACACAATGGAGATAAACCATGCAAGATTTACTCAGTGCATTAGATGGACACATACTCATTTTAACGCTCAATCGCACCCATAAACACAATGCGTTTGACGAGACACTGATTGCTGCAATACAACATCAACTAGACTTTGCCGCAGGCAATCCAGACATTCGGGTTATTTTGCTTCGTGCGAATGGACGCCACTTTTCAGCAGGAGCTGATTTGGACTGGATGCAACGCATGGCAGCATTTGATGAGGCAGAAAATGTGACCGATGCAAAGCGCTTGGCACGGCTTTTAAATAGCTTGCACAGCAGTAAGAAGCCAACCATTGCAGCTATTCAAGGGGCGGCCTTTGGTGGTGGTGCAGGTCTTGTGGCTGCTTGTGATATTGCCATTGCTGCCGATACAGCACAGTTTTGTTTTTCAGAAGTCAAATTAGGGCTCATTCCTGCTGTCATAAGCCCCTATGTGGTGCGTGCAATGGGTGCACGCACAGCAAGCTGGCTTTTTATGAGCGCTGAGAAGTTCGATGCAAAAACTGCCCTAAATGCTGGTTTGGTTCATCATTTGGTGCCAGAAGAAGAACTCCCTTCTTATGCGCATCAGTATGCACGCACGCTCGCAACGCTTGCACCAGAAGCAGTTCAGGCGTCAAAAGCATTGGTGGCATCGGTCGCAAACCAACCCATTGATGCGGCATTGCAAGACTTAACAGCCACCTTAATTGCACAAAAGCGCGCATCTGCAGAAGGTAAAAAAGGTATGTATGCCTTTTTGAATAAAACAACACCTGTTTGGGACTAGGATACTTTATGTTTTCGACGCTTTTAATTGCAAACCGTGGCGAAATTGCTTGCCGCATTATTCGAACTGCCAAACAACTGGGTATTCGCACGGTTGCGATTTACTCAACTGTGGATAGCAATGCGCTGCATGTGCAGCTTGCAGACGATGCTTACTGCATCGGTGAGCCTAAGGCCACACAAAGCTACTTAAACATTGATAACGTTATTGACGCAGCCCTTCAAACCAAAGCAGATGCAATACATCCAGGCTACGGATTTTTGTCTGAAAACCCAGCCTTTGCTGCAGCATGCCAAAAACACAGCATTACCTTTGTTGGCCCATCGGTTGAAGCCATGGAACTGATGGCGTCCAAACAGCGTGCGAAACAGTGTCTTGAAAACACAAATGTACCACTCACCCCAGGCTATCATGGCAAAGACCAAAGCGATGATGTGTTATTAAAAGCAGCAACAGACATTGGTTTCCCTGTTTTACTAAAAGCTGCGTCTGGTGGCGGCGGTAAAGGCATGCGTATGGTTGAGAAAACCAAAGACTTCAAAAATGCATTGGCTGGTGCAAGACGTGAGGCACAAGCAAGCTTTGGGGATGATACCATGCTAATTGAAAAACAAATTGTCACTCCCCGTCATGTTGAAATGCAGTTAATGGCCGATAATCACGGAAACGTCGTGCATTTATTTGAGCGTGACTGCTCGATTCAGCGCCGGCATCAGAAAGTGATTGAAGAAGCACCCGCGCCCAATTTACCTGATACACTCAGAAAAGCATTGGCAGACGCCGCCGTAACCGTTGCTAAAACCATCAACTACCGAGGCGCTGGCACTGTTGAGTTTTTAGTAGATACAGATGGCGCTTTTTATTTCATGGAGATGAATACGCGCTTGCAAGTTGAACACCCGGTTACTGAAATGATAACCGGTCTTGATTTGGTTGAGTGGCAATTACGCATTGCGGCAGGAGAAATACTTCCGCTACAACAAAAAGACATTCAAGCAACTGGACATGCCATCGAATGTCGTGTGTATGCAGAAGATACAGCGCAGGGAGGACTTCCTTCAACCGGTACCTTGCTTGTATTTGAAGAGCCTATGGGAGAAGGCATTCGTCTAGACACAGGCTTTCAAAACCAAGACACCATTACGCGCTTTTACGACCCAATGCTTGGTAAGTTGATTGCCTTTGGAGAAACCCGAGAAATAGCACTAAAACGGTTACAGCAAGCATTAAGCCATTATGTGTTAGGGGGCGTTAAAACCAACCTACCATTTTTGAATGCATTACTGCACCATAAAGCTTTTGAAGCCGTCGAACTCAGTACAGGTTTTCTGACAGAACATGCGATTGCCCCTGAATTACCGCCACTTGAGAAAGGTTTGATGCTTGCAGCAGGTATGACCTTTTTAGCGCATCAACCACGTGAAAATGATACCCTATCAACTGACACCTTTTCTTTTGCACTACAAGGGAGCGTTAGCTGGCCATTGTATTATGAGATAGACGGCACACGCCATACCGTCACACTCACTCCCATCAATACATATCAATTTAAATATACATATGCAAATGAAACGCAATGCGTCAACGTACGTTATCAATGCCAACAACTCATACTTGAAGCAGGACATGCACGCTTCAGTGCATATACTTATGCGCATCAAAACAAGTATATTTTTTATACACATGAGGGCGCATTAAACATTACCGTTTTGGATAATCCAAATGATACAGCTCGTACTGATGTACAACAAAATAGCCTGAGTGCTCCCATGCCTGCAACAGTTGTTGCCGTGTTAAAGGAGAAAGGAGAGCAAGTACAGGCAGGGGAAGACTTGATCGTGCTAGAAGCCATGAAAATGGAACATACTATTCGGGCCCCTATGAGCGGTAAGCTCACTGATATTTTTTATCCTATTGGCTCACAAGTGGATGAAGGCGTCACGCTTGCTGCCTTAGCACCTCTTGATACCCCTCAAAATGAGGACGCCTAAATGAGCACACCGCTTCCAGAGCAGGCCACACTTATTGAGGTCGGTCCACGTGATGGTTTACAAAATGAACCTAACTTCGTTCCGAGTGAAAAAAAAATAGAACTTATCAATTTACTCAGCAAAACCGGCTTAAAGCACATTGAAGCCACAAGCTTTGTCTCGCCTAAAGCCATTCCGCAGCTAGCCGATAACCAACGCGTTTTTGAAAGTATTGATAAGCCTCAAGGTATTGCTTTTTCGGCACTTGTACCCAACCTAAATGGCCTTGAACAAGCTCTAAAGGCAGGAGTCACACACATTGCTATTTTCACAGCGGCAAGTGATACGTTTAATCGACGTAATATTAATTGCTCCATTAAAGAAAGCATTGAACGCTGTAGGCAAGTGGTTGAAGTTGCCAAACAGCACAAGCTTCATATTCGCGCCTACATTTCATGTGTGCTAGGTTGCCCCTATGAAGGCAACATCACCCCAGCACAAGTTATTTCTGTAACCGAAGCACTGCTTGACCTAGCTGTTAATGAAATCAGTTTTGGGGACACCATCGGCGTTGGCACACCGAAGCAAACACTCGACCTCATTCATGCCTTAACCCAAAATCTAGAGGTTGAACGCATTGCCATGCACTTTCATGATACTTATGGGCAAGCCATTGGTAATATTTATGCCTCTCTCACGGCCGGCATTCACCGCTTCGACAGCGCTATTGCAGGGCTTGGTGGTTGCCCTTATGCACGCGGCGCGAGCGGCAATGTTGCCACCGAAGATATTTTATATTTAATGCATGGCCTCGGTATTGAAACCGGCATCGACATTTACAAAATCGTGCAAATTGGGGATATGGTTTGTAAGCAACTTGGGCGTCAAAACCAATCAAAAGTTGCTAACGCACTGCTCGCCAACCAATAGAGTCAAGCAGCAGGAATTAACAGACAATATGACATATGCACTTACCACTTCTTCACCCAACACCTTTGCAACCATCAGTGCTGAAAAGCTACTGTCACGAAATACGTAACCTATACAGCGACGCGCTCAGAATAACTGCGCAATTACCTAAGACACGCCTGGGCGTTTTTGAGGCACACTTTCATCAGATACGTCTTGCTTTAACGCATCAACAGACGCCTGCAATTGCTGGCGATTTTCAAGCATCAGCCTATTTTGAGATTGCCTTTGATATAGTTTGAAAGTATCCGATACATTATTAACTATCATAAAACTCAAGTCCGGACCTAATCCTGCCGCTGACAATGCAAGCCCAACCACAACAATGCTACCTGCATATAAACAAGCTTTCATTCCATTTTTAATCATCTCCCACATGGAGATTTCTTTTTTTCCAGTCGTCACTGCCTCCTCTGCTTTAACCAGTGCGTAAGCTGCCTCTATGGCTGATTTATCATGAGGATTTTCCGCCCACCTATCTATCACTGTAAGTGCTTGCTTATTTTCATCAACTCCGGTGGCTAACTGCATATGGGCTGCTGTTATCACTTCTGTTCTTAATGCTTCAGATAATGCCATTGCGCCATGGGGCATAACAAACTCCCAAAAAAGATAAAATATATACCTTATAGTATAGTTAACATCCAATTATATGTTACATGTTTTTGCATGTGTACAATTTGTATTTCTTTGACTACTATTAATTCAGAATGAATGCGCTCACGATCTGAGAAATATGTTAGACGCCATCCAAAAAGCGTTTTCCCCATTGCTTGGGCTTTTTATATTTGCCCTTTGCAGTGGATTTTTTTTGACGCTACTGTCACTTGCTATGCATGCACATGATGAATCTCCACTATTAATTGGCTCCATGAGTGGCGTTTTTTATGCAGGCCTTGTATGTGGCTCGTTTCAGCTCGAACCTTTTATTGTACGTGTCGGCCATATCCGCGCCTTTTCTGCCTTTGCCTCAGGACTTGCCGTTATTAGTTTATTACATGGCATCTTTTATCATATGCCGCTTTGGCTTTTACTGCGTTTCTTAACTGGCTTTGGCACAGCGGGTATTTTTATTGTGATTGAGAGTTGGCTATTGGCAAACAGTACAAATGCAACTCGCGGACGCATTGTGTCACTCTATATGATTACTTTTTA
>JASBUO010000073.1 GCA_030147855.1 Gammaproteobacteria bacterium | reverse complement strand
GTAGATATTTTATCTATTGCAAAAGGTACCCCAGGGTTTTCAGGGGCTGACCTGGCTAACTTAATTAATGAAGCGGCTTTGTTTGCAGCGCGCGCTGATAAGCGTAAAGTTAGTATGATTGAATTAGATAAGGCAAAAGATAAAATTATGATGGGTGCTGAAAGGCGCTCGATGGTTATGGATGAAGCAGAGAAAAAGTTAACCGCTTTTCACGAGGCAGGACATGCGTTGGTAGGCTTACTTGTGCCTGAGCACGACCCTGTCTACAAAGTGACAATTATTCCTCGTGGCCGTGCACTTGGTGTGACGATGTTTTTACCAGATCAAGACCGCTATAGCCATAGCAAGCAACGGCTTGAAAGCCAGCTTGCAAGCTTATTTGGTGGGCGTGTCGCAGAGGAGCTCATTTTTGGTGAGAATCAAGTCACAACTGGGGCGTCGAATGATATTATGCGTGCCACAGAAATAGCGCGAAAAATGGTAATGAACTGGGGGCTTTCTTCGTTAGGTCCTATGACATTTGGCGATGAAGATGAAGAAGAAGTGTTCTTAGGGCGCTCTGTTGCCAGTGCAAAAGAAATTTCGGATAAAACGGCACAACTGATTGATGTTGAAGTGCGCGCTATTATCGATAGGAATTATCAGCGGGCAACAGAAATTTTATCAGAAAACCGCGATAAATTAACCTTAATGGCAGAAGGCTTAATCAAGTACGAAACCATTGATAAAAATCAAATTGATGAGATTATGGCAGGAAAAGAGCCTTCTCCGCCGGATGATTGGGATTCAATGAGCTTGCCGCCGTCTCAAACAAATGTGGAAGACGATGATGCCACGAAAAAGAAAAAACGGTTAGGGGCTAAAAAATCAGCACCGAAAAAGTCAGCCCCCGAAGAGGGATCAGCTGAGCCGCCAGTTAGTTAAATGGCATGAATCAAGCAGCATTTAAAGCTTGGCGTGCAATGCCAAGACCCCTCTTGAGTGCACCTGATTATCGAGGTATGCCGCTTGTAATGGGGATTTTGAATGTAACCCCCGATTCTTTCTCAGATGGAGGGCTTTTTTTAAAGCCAGAAGCTGCCTTGCGGCAAGCTGAGAAGTTGATTGCTGAAGGGGCTGATTTGCTCGATATTGGTGCTGAATCAACCAGGCCTGGTTCAAAACCTTTACCTTTAAATCAGGAGCTAGATCGGTTAATGCCTGTGGTTGAGGCCCTTGTGGCAACGCACGATATTGCTTTTTCAGTGGATACCAATAAGCCAGAAGTGATGCACGCGACTGTGGCGGCAGGGGCTGCATGTATTAACGATGTATTTGCATTGCAAAAACCTGGTGCCATTGACATGGCAGCAACACTCGATGTGCCTGTTTGTTTAATGCATATGCAAGGCATACCTGAAACCATGCAAGAAGGATTGGATGCAGCAGATAATGTAGTGTTGCGTGTACAGCGCTTTTTTGAAGCACGTGTTCAGGCGTGTCTTCATGCAGGCATTGCAAAAGAACGGCTCATTTTAGACCCAGGCTTTGGATTTGGCAAAACAGTGAATCAAAATTTGGCGCTCACCCGACAATTAAGCGAGTTGTCTATTGATGGCTTGCCTCTATTGCTCGGTGTATCTCGTAAAAGTACAATAGGTGCGGTTTTGCAGCAAACAGTTGATAAGCGTTTGTCGGGTGGTTTGGCGTTATCGGTGTTTGCGGCGCTTAAGGGTGTTGCAATGCTTCGAACGCATGATGTGGCTGAAACAAGCGCTTCACTTCGTATGATTGATGTGATGCTACAGGACAGTTATTTAGACAAGGAAACAGGATGACGCAACGTAAGTATTTTGGAACGGATGGTATCCGGGGGCGTGTGGGTGCTTCCGATATTACACCTGAGTTTATCTTAAAGCTCGGTTGGGCTGTTGGTCGTGTGCTGGTTAATGGTGGCCGAAAACGGGTTTTAATTGGAAAAGACACGCGTGTTTCTGGATATTTATTAGAATCAGCCCTACAAGCGGGGCTGTCTGCTGCGGGTGTTGATGTGGCATTGCTTGGGCCTATGCCAACACCTGCTATTGCCTATTTAACTCGAACCTTACGTGCAACGGCGGGTATCGTCATTAGTGCGTCTCATAACCCTTATTATGATAATGGAATTAAATTTTTCTCGGCAGATGGATTTAAGCTACCTGATGAAGTTGAACTGCTGATTGAAGCAGCGCTTGATAAACCATTAACCGTTGTGCCTTCTGCTGAGTTAGGAAAAGCGGTTCGTATTGATGATGCTCCTGGACGTTACATTGAGTTTTGTAAAGCAACCATTCCTTCTTTAACGCGTCTTACCGGCTTAAAGATAGTGGTCGATTGTGCGCATGGTGCAACGTACTATGTGGCGCCACATGTGTTTTCTGAACTTGGGGCCGAAGTCATTGCCATGGGTAATGCGCCTAATGGTTTTAATATTAATGAAAATGTTGGCTCAACGTCACCCGAAGCATTGCAGGCTAAAGTACTAGAGACAGGAGCTGATGTAGGGATTGGTCTTGATGGTGATGGCGACCGTATTATTTTAGTGGATGCGAAAGGGCGCTTAGTGGATGGCGACCAAATTCTTTATATGATTGCAAAAGATAGGCAAGAGCGAGATGCATTACAAGGTGGTGTTGTTGGAACCTTGATGAGTAATTATGGGTTAGAAAAGGCTTTAGATGTACACAATATTCCGTTTTATCGTTCGAAAGTGGGCGATCGCTATGTACTTGAAGCACTCAATGAGCGTGGTTGGCGTATTGGCGGTGAGTCTTCAGGGCATGTAGTGTGTTTGGATAAAACAACAACCGGGGACGGAACTGTGGCAGCTTTACAAGTGCTCGCCATAATGGTTAAACAAAACCAGCCACTCGATGCATTGTGTGAGGGTATCACGCTTTTACCGCAAGTATTAGTGAATGTGAGCACTGATAAGGCGAAAGTTTTGGCCAATGACACGACAGTAAAGCAGCGTGTAGATGCGCTCAACCAAAAACTTGCAGGCGAGGGGCGTGTATTATTACGTCCGTCTGGTACAGAGCCTGTGCTTCGTATTATGGTTGAAGGACAAGATAAAGCGGCAGTGCTTGAAGAAGCAGAGCGTCTCGCCGATGAAATACAACAGCTTGCTGCCACATTAAAGTCGACTGAAACTACTGCCTAGAGGATTTTTTATGAGACAGCAACTGGTCATGGGAAATTGGAAAATGAATGGTTCGCGCGCGAGTATTCGCGCGTTATTGGATGAGTTGCTTGCGAATTATCCAGCCGATAGGACCGATATGCCTGAAGTGGTTGTGTTTCCACCGGCCATTTATATTCCTGAAGTGGCAGAGCGTTTGAAAAACTCATCTATTAAATGGGGTGCACAAACAGTTTATTTTGAAGATGAAGGGGCATATACAGGTGAGCTTTCGCCCTTAATGCTAAAGGATTATGGGTGCTCTTATGTGCTGGTTGGCCACTCAGAACGTCGTGCTTTATTTCATGAAAGTGAAAAATGTGTCGCGAAGAAATTCCACAGCGTGAAAGAACATGATATGATACCCGTTCTTTGCGTTGGTGAGACCGAAGAAGAGCGTGAAAAAGGGCTGACAATGTCGGTTTTGGAAGCGCAGTTACGAGCCATTTCTCGTGACGGGGCTGGTGATTTTGAGGCCTGTATTATTGCTTATGAGCCTGTTTGGGCTATTGGCACGGGTAAAACAGCAACGCCTAGCGATGCTGCGGCGGTTCAGGCGAATATTCGAGAAGTCGTTAAGCATCTCGCACCTGGAGATGCTGGTAGCTTGCCCATTGTCTATGGTGGCAGTGTAAATGAAGCAACGGCAGAAGCATTATTTGCTATGCCTGAGATTGATGGTGGTTTGGTGGGCGGTGCTTCATTGAACGCGAAACAGTTTTTGGATATTGTGACATGTATCAAGTGTTTTTAGTGTTCCATGTACTTATCGCAATGACCTTAATCGGGTTAGTGTTGATGCAACATGGAAAAGGTGCTGATATTGGCGCGGCTTTTGGATCAGGTGCTTCTGGCACCGTGTTTGGAAGCCAGGGTGTTGGAAGCTTCTTGTTTAAGTTAACAGGGGGGTTGGCGTTGGCTTTTTTTGTGACGAGTGTGTCGCTGTCTGCAATGATGGCAAATCAGTACCACCGTGCAAATCAAGTGCTCATGCCGCAACAGAGCCAGGCACCAAGTTCTGATATTCCGATTCCAAAGGATACAGAGCAACAATAACGATTTACCGAAGTGGTGGAATTGGTAGACACGCTGTCTTGAGGGGGCAGTGGCGTAAGCCGTGCCGGTTCGAGTCCGGCCTTCGGTACCAAATGAGCAAAATGATATGATGCTATCACAGTACTTGCCAGTCTTGGTGTTTATCTTGATTGCGCTTGTCTTAGGCGGCGTGCTTTTAATTGTGGGACGCCTTTTATCAACGCGTCGTCCTGATGCGGTTAAAGATGCACCTTATGAATGTGGTTTTCCTGCTTTTGAAAATGCGCGCATGCCCTTTGATGTGCGTTTTTATTTGGTAGCATTGTTATTCATTATTTTTGATTTAGAAACGGCATTTTTCTTCCCATGGGCCTTAGTGCTTCGAAAGCTTGGGTGGTTTGGTTTTTCAGCAATGATGTTGTTTTTAGGCCTGCTTGTGATTGGCTTTATTTATGAGTGGAAACGTGGCGCTTTGGAGTGGGAGTGAGGCTTTTCAATGCTTGAAGGTGAATTGAAAGAACAAGGTTTTTTAACCACAACTGTCGAAAAATTAGGGATGTGGGCACAAAGTGGCTCGATGTGGCCCATGACATTTGGGCTTGCGTGCTGTGCTGTTGAAATGATGCATGCAGGTGCTGCGCGTTATGATTTAGACCGATTTGGAGTTATTTTTCGTCCAAGCCCAAGACAATCTGATGTGATGATTGTTGCAGGAACCTTATGTAATAAAATGGCTCCTGCCCTGAGGCGTGTTTACGATCAAATGTCGGAACCTAGATGGGTGATTTCGATGGGTTCTTGTGCAAATGGTGGTGGGTATTATCATTATTCTTATTCGGTTGTACGTGGTTGTGACCGAATTGTGCCAGTAGATGTTTATGTGCCGGGTTGTCCACCTACCGCTGAAGCATTGTTGTATGGAATTATTCAACTACAAAATAAAATTAGACGAAAAAAAATAATTGAGGCGTAGATAATCGCAGGTTGTCATTGCTCGGGAGCGCGAGAATCGTTGCTTTTTATTACGAATGAATGTCTGCTCTGCGGGAGTGATGACATGATGTGTGGGATATAAAAAATGACAAAACAGAAAGCATTGCATGATGCGCTACATTCAATGTGGGATGTTCCAGAAGTGACAATTGAAGATGCTTTTGGTGAACTCACGATGACCATCGACTCAAGTGCGCTTGTGCCTGTGATGACACAGCTGCGAGACCACAAAGACTTTTCGTTTGATCAATTAATAGATGTGTGCGGCGTTGATTATTTACACTATGGCTTGGCACAGTGGGAAACTGATACTGCTAGCTCAACTGGCTTTTCTCGTGGTGTGAATCGCCGAGTGATGGAACGTTCTGTTACAGAAACTACGCCACCAGAGACGACCAAAGAGCCACGCTTTGCAGTGGTTTATCATTTATTGTCTACCACGAAAAATCAACGCTTGCGTGTGAGAGTATATTTAACCGAGGCATCACTCATGATTGCGTCGATTGTATCTATTTGGCGAAGTGCGAATTGGTTTGAGCGAGAAGCATACGATATGTTTGGCATTTTGTTTGAAGGGCACCCAGATTTGCGTCGCGTGCTCACAGACTATGGTTTTATTGGTCATCCTTTCAGAAAAGATTTCCCCGTGAGTGGACATGTTGAAATGCGTTATGATGCGACGTTACAAAAAGTGGTTTATGAGCCGGTTGAGATTGAGCCACGCACATTGGTGCCTAAAGTAATTCGCGACACAACAAAAGGAGCTGCAGCATGATGGAATTGCAGCAATATACATTAAACTTTGGCCCACAACATCCTGCAGCGCATGGTGTCTTACGGATGGTCCTAGAGCTTGAAGGTGAGACCATTGTACGAGCGGACCCACATATAGGGTTGCTGCATCGCGGCACAGAAAAACTTGTAGAAACAAAACCTTATAATCAGAGTATTGGTTATATGGATAGGCTTGATTATGTCTCAATGATGTGTAATGAGCATGCTTATGTGCGTGCAATTGAGCAGCTTCTAGGCGTTGAGGCACCTATACGTGCGCAATATATTCGCACAATGTTTGATGAGGTTACGCGAATCTTAAATCATTTGCTCTGGGTTGGTGCAACAGCACTTGATATTGGAGCTATGACCGTATTTTTGTATGCATTTCGTGAGCGCGAAGACTTATTTGACTGCTATGAGGCAGTATCGGGTGCAAGAATGCATGCAACTTACTACAGACCGGGTGGTGTAGCACGTGACTTGCCCGATACCATGCCACAATACAAACCATCGCGTTGGCATTCAGAGCGTGAAGTTGCTGCAATGAATGAGCATCGCCAAGGTGGTTTGCTCGACTTTTTGGAAGCGTTTACGGAGCGTTTTCCGGGCTATGTTGACGAATATGAAACATTATTAACAGATAACCGTATTTGGAAGCAGCGTACGGTTGATATTGGTGTTGTGTCACCAGAAGATGCGTTACAGCTAGGCTTTAGTGGCCCAATGTTGCGGGCTTCAGGCATTGCGTGGGATTTACGTAAAAAGCAAACTTATGCTGCCTACGACAAAGTGAAGTTTGATATTCCGGTCGGTAAAAATGGTGATTGCTACGATCGTTATTTAGTGCGTATGGAAGAAATGCGTCAGTCAAATGCCATTATTAAGCAATGTATTGCATGGCTCCGCAAAAATCCTGGTCCTGTTAAGTTGGATGACTATAAAATAACGCCACCACCTCGTGAAACTATGAAGCATGATATGGAGGCGTTAATCCACCACTTCAAGCTCTTTACGGAAGGGTTTTTATTGCCTGCGGGAGAAGTGTATAGCGCAGTTGAAGCGCCGAAGGGTGAGTTTGGCATTTACTTGATTTCGGATGGTGCAAATAAGCCTTACCGTATGAAAATTAGAGCGCCCGGATTTGCTCACTTAGCAGGGTATGATGAAATGGTGAGAGGGCATATGCTTGCAGATGGTGTTGCTATCTTAGCCAGCCAAGATATTGTATTTGGGGAGATTGATAGGTGAATAAGCCTGAATTAATGCAACAGTTTGTGTCTGAAGAGGGCCTTAAGGAAATCGATGAATGGGTTGCTAAATTTCCTTCTGAAGAGAAACAGTCTGCGGTGATGCGTGCCTTAATGCTTGTTCAGGAGCATTTAGGATATTTAACAGAGCCTGCAATGGATGCTGTTGCCACATATCTTGATATGCCGTCAGTGAAAGTATACGAGGTGGCATCATTTTACAGTATGTATCGTATGAAACCCGCCGGTCGTCACACGATTAATGTGTGTACTAATATTACCTGCCAACTGCGTGATGCGCGCATTATTTTTGATGCTCTACAAAAAAAGTTGGGTGTCAGTGCGGGTGAAACAACAGAAGATGGACGCTTTACCTTGTGTGCTGTCGAGTGCTTAGGCGCTTGTGTGAATGCACCTATGATGCAAGTGGATAAAGATTATCATGAAAATCTCACAGTGGATGCACTAGACAGTGTGTTGGATGGGTATCTATAAATAAAGAGGCTTTGGCTGTGGTTACATTGAATCAAGTATGTTATCGAACGCTCGACTTAAAAGATCCTTGGACCTTATCAACATATGAGGGAATTGGGGGCTATGGCGTTTGGCGTCGTATGTTGGCAGAGCAAACGCCTCCTGCTGAGGTGATTGATACGTTAAAACATTCAGCGCTTCGTGGGCGTGGCGGCGCTGGGTTTCCAACGGGCTTGAAGTGGAGTTTTATGAACCGTAATTCGCCGGTTCAAAAATATGTGGTATGTAATTCTGATGAAGGTGAGCCTGGTACTTGTAAAGACCGTGATATTTTACGCTATAACCCTCATCAGCTCATCGAAGGCATGGCGATTGCAGGCTATGTCATGGGCGCAACCGTTGGTTATAACTACATTCGAGGGGAGTTCTGGGAACCCTACGAGCGAATGGAAGCTGCTATTAAAGAGGCATATGCAGCGGGTTTGTTGGGCAAAAATATTTTAGGTTCTGGTTTTGATTTTGATCTTTATAACCATTTGGGTGCCGGGGCCTACATTTGTGGTGAAGAAACAGCACTGTTAAATTCGTTAGAAGGTAAAAAAGGCCAACCCCGATTTAAGCCGCCATTTCCTGCTAACTATGGGCTTTATGGTAAGCCAACAACGATTAACAACACAGAAACTTTTGCATCGGTGCCTGTCATTTTAGAAAAAGGTGGTGATTGGTTTTTAAACCTTGGCAAGCCTAATAATGGTGGTACAAAGTGTTTTAGTGTGAGTGGGCATGTGAAAAACCCACGGAACCTCGAAATTCCACTAGGAACGCCTTTTAAAACATTGCTTGAGTTAACGGGTGGTCTTCGCGATGGCCGACGGCTAAAAGCAGTGATTCCAGGTGGAACCTCGATGCCTGTATTGCCAGGAGATGTCATGATGGAATTAGACATGGATTATGACAGCATCCAAAGAGCAGGCTCAGGACTTGGTTCAGGGGCTGTGATTATTATGGATGACACGACCTGCATGGTAGATGTGCTGTATCGTGTAGCGCATTTCTATATGGAAGAGTCTTGCGGGCAATGTACACCATGTCGTGAAGGCACCGGTTGGATGGTACGATTATTGGGCCGTATCAAATCAGGCCAAGGGAGACCGGGCGATATAGAGAAGCTTGTAAACGTGGCGGACAACATTGAGGGGCGTACCATTTGTGCGCTTGGAGAAGCTGCGGCCTGGCCTGTCCAAAGCTTTGTGAAGCAGTTTTATTTAGAATTTGATTATTTTATTAAGCATAAACATTCAAGTGTGGCGGTTTAACCATGGCAACCATTGAAATTGACGGCAAGTCGTTTGACGTTGAAAACGGAAAAATGATCATTGAAGTAGCAGATGAAGCGGGTATTCATATTCCACGCTTTTGCTACCATAAAAAGTTATCTGTTGCGGCAAACTGTCGTATGTGTTTGGTTGAAGTGATTAATTCAAAAAAAACACTGCCGGCGTGTGCAACGCCCATTACAGATGGCATGAAGGTGTTAACGCAGTCAGACGCAGCACGTCGTTCACAAGAAGCAGTTATGGAGTTTTTACTTATTAACCATCCTTTAGATTGTCCGATTTGCGACCAGGGTGGGGAGTGTGAGCTGCAGGATGTGTCTATGGGCTTTGGCTCAGATTCTTCTGAATATGCAGAACCTAAGCGTGTGGTCAAAGATGATAATTTAGGAACGTTAGTTGCAACCGAGATGACCCGTTGTATTCAGTGCACTCGATGCGTACGTTTTGGCGACGAAATTGCGGGGCTTCAAGAATTAGGTGGAATGGGGCGTGGTGAAAACATGCAAATTGGCACCTATGTTGAACACAGCCTTCAGTCTGAAATTTCGGCAAATATTATTGACTTATGTCCTGTCGGCGCATTAACGGCAAAGCCATCGCGCTTTACAGCGCGAGCGTGGGAGTTAACGCAACATGAAAGCGTTGCGCCGCATGACTGCCTTGGGTCAAATACGTTTCTACATGTGCGTCGAGGAGAGCTGATTCGCGTGGTTCCAAGAGAGCATGATGTATTGAACGAAACTTGGCTATCCGACAGAGACCGGTTTGCTTATTTGGGCGTAAAGCAAAAAGATGCACGCTTAACTGAGCCCATGATTAAGCGTGAAGGACAATGGGAAGTAGTCGACTGGCAAACGGCATTAACGTTTGCAGCGGAAGGGCTCAGCCGTGTGATTGAAGGCTATGGTCCTGAACAGTGCGCCGCTTTTGCACATCCTTCTTCTACACTTGAAGAATTTTACTTGCTTCAAAAATTAATGCGTGCCGTAGGCGTTCAAAACCTTGACCATCGTTTGCATGCAGTTGACTATCGTGACCAAGCGCTACAGCCGATGATGCCAACGAGTACATTGCCTTACGAAGCGCTCGAAAAGCAAGACTCAATTTTATTGCTGGGTGCAAATCTTTTAAGAGAAGTGCCATTAGCGGGCGTTCGTTTGAGAAAAGCACATCATAATGGTGCCGAGATTTACACCATGAATCCTGTTGACTATGAATTGTGTGTGCCAGCTCTCACATCGATGAAGGTTTCGCCAAATGACATGGTGGCCCAGTTGGTATTGCTTTTACAGCTCTTCGAAGATAAAGAGTCGGACGCGGCACTACCTGCTGTTTTAACTGAGCAGTTAACTGCACCAAAAACAAATGATAAAGCGCTTAAAATGCTTGCTAAGGCACTGAAAAAACCAAATGCAGTGATTGTGACAGGCGCTTTATTTGAAAATCATCCTGAGGCTGCAATATTACGCACTTTGGTGACGTGGATTTGTCGTTTAAGTGGTGCAACACACCTACGTTTAACCTCAGGTGCAAACAGTGCAGGCGGATGGCTTTCCGGTATGCTGCCGCATCGAGATGCACTTGGCAAAGCGAAAGAAGTACCAGGCCTTTCATTACAAGATGCGTTACTTGCTAAGCTTAAAGCGTATGTGTTGATGGGGCTTGAGCCTAGTTTAGATATTGCTAATCCGTCAAATGCAAGACAAGCAATGCTTGCGGCAGAATTTGTAGTGGCCTTAACGGGGTATCAATCTGAGTCTATTCTTGAGTGTGCGGATGTTATTTTACCAATGGCTTTGCCGGGCGAAACATCAGGCACTTATATTAATGTTGATAAAACGTGGCAAACTGTTACGGGTGTTTCAGCACCGCTAGGTGCTGCACGTCCTGCTTGGAAAATATTACGTGTGCTCGGTAATATTTTGCACTGCAAAGGATTTGACTACACATCAACCGAAGAAATTCTAACTGAAGTTCAAGCAGCACTTTCGCTTGCTGACACGCCCGCCTCAGATTGCTTTTATCCTGATGCATTACCCCACAGCCAAGACGAGTTAGTGCGAGTGGGGGAGTGGCCTTTATATCGTATAGACCCTGTCGTGCGATATGCAGATGCGCTGCAAACGTGTGCGGCTGCAGATAAGGCGTTAATTCGTGTGCACCCGGAAACCATCAAGCAGTTCGATTTAGGTGAAACGGCTACTGTATCTCAAGGTAATATTGAGATAACATTGCCGCTGGAAAGTGATGCGCGTGTTGCACCAGGCGTTGTATGGGTGCCGTGCGCGATGTCTGAAACGGTTGACTTAGGTCATGCCTTTGCTTCCATAACCATTAAGCGCTAATTTAGGATAAATCATGTTACGGGATGTTAGCCTACTTTTGTGGATCATTATCAAGATCCTCGTGATTGTGTTACCGCTTTTAATTGCGGTAGCCTATTTGACCTATGCTGAACGGAAAGTAATTGGTTATATCCAATTACGAATTGGTCCAAATCGTGTGGGTTTTAGGGGGTTGTTACAGCCTTTTGCAGATTTATTTAAGCTCATTCAAAAAGAATTGATTGTGCCCAGTCGCTCGAATAAATTTTTATTTGTAACGGCGCCACTTTATACGCTTGGGCCGGCACTTGCAGGGTGGGCTGCTATTCCTTTTGACCAAGGGCTTGTGCTTGCAAACATGAATGCAGGCGTTTTGTATTTGTTTGCAATGAGCTCCCTTGGAGTATATGGGATTTTAATTTCAGGTTGGTCTTCCAATTCAAAATACGCGATGCTTGGTGCTCTTAGAAGTGCTGCGCAGACGGTATCTTACGAAATTGCAATGGGCTTTGCGCTCGTGGGCGTTTTGATTGCTGCAAATAGCATGAATATTACAGAAATTGTGTTATCACAAGCAGGTGGAGTTTCTCACTGGTGGATGGTGCCACTTCTGCCATTATTTATTGCTTTTTGGATAGCAGGTATTGCGGAGACAAATAGAGCACCTTTTGATTTAGCTGAGGGTGAGTCTGAAATTGTTGCAGGATTTCATGTTGAGTATGGCGCTATGGGATTCATGGTTTTTTTCATGGCTGAATATGCAAGCATGCTATTGATTTCTGCAATGCTTACTTTGTTTTTTTTGGGAGGATGGCTCTCACCATTTCAGGGGATTCCTTTCTTAAACGATTTATTTTTCTTTATCCCAGGCCTTGTATGGTTTGCGTTGAAAGTTGCCTTTTTTATTTTCGTTTATTTATGGATTAGAGCAACATTTCCACGTTATCGTTATGACCAGCTGATGCGTTTGGGTTGGAAAGTATTAATTCCTGTAACCTTGGTTTGGGTGATTGTGACAGCCGCGATGGTCGTTGCAAAACTCGGCCCTTGGTTTTCGTAAGTAGAAGAGGTTTATTGGAATGAAAAGCATTTCCCGTTATGTAAAGCATTATGTAAAAAGTTTTTTATTGCTTGAGCTTTTGGCAGGGCTGCGTGTTACTGGGCGTTATTTTTTCAAGAAAAAAATAACCATACAATTCCCAGAAGAAAAAACACCGCTGTCTCCAAGGTTTCGTGGGTTGCTTGCATTAAGACGTTATCCTAATGGTGAGGAGCGTTGTATTGCTTGTAAATTGTGTGAAGCGGTTTGTCCGGCACTTGCAATTACGATTGATGCGGAAGCACGAGAGGATGGCTCTCGACGTACCACTCGTTACGACATTGATATGTTTAAGTGTATTAATTGTGGGCTTTGTGAAGAGTCGTGCCCAGTTGATTCTATTGTTGTGACGCCAATTCATCATTATCACATGGATGAACGAGGTCAAAATATTATGACCAAAGAAAAGTTATTGGCAGTGGGCGACTTAATGGAGCAAAAGCTTGCCGAAGATAGACAAATTGATAGCAAATATCGTTGATGGGGTCTGAAATGCACGACGCGTTATTGAATGTTATTTTTCACATGTTTGCAGGATTAACAACGGTTGCCGGTTTTTTTGCGGCTATCCAGAAAAATCCTGTGAGAGGTGTGCTTTTTTTAGTACTGGCATTTTTTGGTGCAGCGGCTTTATGGATGCTTGCAGAAGCTGAGTTTTTGGCGTTAGTGCTTATTTTGGTGTACGTAGGCGCTGTCATGACGCTCTTTTTATTTGTGGTGATGATGCTCAACATTGATACAGAAACCATGAAGGCGTCATTAAAGCGTTATTTGCCTTGGGCTTTACTCGGTATTTTCTTATTTGTTGCGCTTTTGACGCAGGCGATTCCCAAGCAGCCATTAAGTCTTGGTGAAGCCGCATCACTCACTACAGCGCCGACTAAAGTCTCAAATACAGAAGCGCTTGGAATGGTGCTTTATACTGATGAAATTTTAGGGTTTGAGCTTGCCGCAATGATTTTGTTAGTGGCGATTATTGCAGCGATTACTTTAACACATCGTGTACCACGACCCGGTAAGCGACAAGATATTGTGAAGCAAATCATGACAAAGCGTGAGGACTGCGTCACGCTTGTCAGTATGAAAGCTGAAAAAGCAGGAGGAGAAGACATATGATTCCTGTCACACATTATTTAATTTTAAGTGGAATTTTATTTGCAATCAGCCTGTTTGGCATGATAATTAATCGACGCCATGTCATTACATTACTCATTTGTCTTGAGTTAATGTTGCTTGCTGTAAATACAAATTTTGTTGCTTTTTCATCAGCCCATGGAGGACACCACGGTGAAGCGTTTGTGTTCTTTATTCTGACTGTTGCTGCTGCAGAGGCTGCCATTGGGCTTGCTATTGTCTTATTACTGTATCGTCATCGAGGCAGCATTGCCGTTGATGAAATGAACCACTTGAAAGGATAGCCACGTGAACCTATTAGAAATAAGTTGGCTTTGTGTTTTAGCCCCTTTGTTTGGATCGGTGCTCGCAGGATTTGGCGGGCGAAATATTGGTCGTCGTGGTGCCCACACGGTAACTATTGCAGGACTTTTGGTATCATTTGTGGCTGCTATTTATGTAGCAATGGCAGTGTTTGGCGCTCATGAGACATTGAATGTCAACGCCTATACCTGGGCAAGTGCTAAAGCGCCTTTTGCATATGCATTTCATATTGGGCTCTTAATTGATCCATTAACGGCTATTATGTTGTTAGTTGTAACGTTTGTTTCTCTTTTAGTGCATGTGTATAGCATCGGCTACATGGCAGATGATACGGGTTATCAGCGCTTCTTCAGTTATATTTCTTTATTTACATTCATGATGCTGATGCTGGTTACGGCCAATGGCTTTTTGCAGCTCTTTTTTGGTTGGGAAGGCGTCGGGCTTGTCTCTTACCTTTTAATTGGATTTTGGTTTGAACGAGAGTCGGCTCTGCAGGGGAGCCTTAAAGCTTTTTTGGTGAACCGCGTGGGAGATTTTGGGTTTATTTTGGGAATAGCCCTACTTTTAATGACAGTTGGCAGCCTCGATTATGTAACGGTATTTTCAAAAGCATCGAGCCTTTCTACGGAAACAGTCAATATTTGGGGTGATAGCGCTTGGTCTATGGTGACAGTGATTTCGTTACTGCTTTTTGTTGGGGCGATGGGAAAGTCAGCGCAAGTACCATTACATGTGTGGTTACCTGAGTCTATGGAAGGCCCAACTCCTATCTCAGCTTTAATTCATGCGGCAACCATGGTGACAGCGGGTGTCTTTATGGTGGCGCGTATTTCACCTTTAATTGAATATTCAGAGGCAGCATTGAGTTTTGTGCTAGTGGTTGGAGCGACGGGAGCTTTATTTACCGGGCTACTAGCCATTGTCATGAACGATATTAAGCGCGTGGTTGCCTATTCAACGCTTTCACAGCTTGGCTATATGATGGTTGCAATGGGGGCTTCTGCATTTAGCGCGGGTATCTTTCACCTATTAACTCATGCGTGCTTTAAAGCCTTACTTTTTCTTGCTGCAGGCTCTGTCATTATGGGAATGCACCATGAGCAAGATATGCGGAAGATGGGTGGCTTATGGAAAAAAATGCCAGTGACCTACTTCACGTTTTTAATTGGTAGTTTGGCATTATGTGCGTTACCTCCATTTGCGGGTTTTTATTCGAAAGATACTATTATTGAAGCAGCGAAGTTTGCCCACATTCCAGGTGGTCATTATGCCTATGTATGTGTGGCGATCGGAGCTATGGTGACGGCTATTTATACTTTTAGAGCATTTTTCATGACATTTCATGGTAAGCCCAGAATGTCGGATGAGACTTATTCGCATGTGCATGAGTCACCCTGGGTTGTCTGGTTGCCTCTCGTATTGTTGGCTATTCCATCAGTGATGATTGGATACGTTTTATATGAGCCCATGTTGTTTGCGAAGCCCGGATTGCTTGGTGCTTCAGTGACGGTGTTTCCTCAGTTCGATGTGTTAAAAGCGATTGCAGAAGAAGGTGTTACAAAGCCGCTTGAGGCAGCGCTTGAAGCACCGCATTCGATCGTGTTCTGGTTGACATTAGCTGGTATTGTGTTGACATGGCTTGCATATATGGTCTGGCCGCGCATGCCTGGCCGTATCGCATATGTGCTCTCATTGCCATATCGGGTGCTTGAGGCTAAATATGGGTTTGATGCACTGAATGATTGGTTGTTTGTGAAGGGTGGCAAGGGGCTTGGGCGTTTGTTTTACCGTGCAGGTGACAGGGCTTTGATTGATGGCGCAATGGTGAATGGCACCGGGCGATTGGTTCGCTGGGTTGCTGTTAAAGGGCGTGTTGTTCAGAGCGGTTATGTGTATCACTACATGACGATTATGGGCCTTGGTTTGTTAGCTTTCTTAGGTTGGTTATTGCTGGGATGATGAAGGGGTTAAGATGCAGCATCTGCTGAGTTTATTAATTTGGTTTCCGATTGCGGTAGGATGTTTAATTTTTGCCGTTGGTGATGATGCACGCCCAAATGTTGCACGTGGGCTTGGATTATTGGGCGTTTTAGCAAGTCTTGCCTTATGTGTGCCGCTTTTGATGAGCTTTGATGCAGCAAAAGAAGGCATGCAATACGTTGAGCAATTGTCTTGGTTGCCATCACTGGGGCTTTCGTATCATTTAGGAATTGATGGGCTATCACTACTTTTGATTGTACTATCTGTGTTTACTAATTTAATTGTGATACTTGCAACCTGGGAAGGTATTAAAAGTCGTGTGGCACAATACATTGCTGCTTTTTTAATTATGCAAGGGCTGCTTGTCGGTGTATTTGCAAGCATGGATGTGATTTTATTTTATGTGTTTTGGGAAGCAACGCTCATCCCTATGTACTTAATCATTGGCGTTTGGGGTTCTGACAATCGAGTATATGCAGCAATTAAATTTTTCTTATATACCTTCCTTGGCTCGGTATTAATGTTGGCGGCTTTCTTATACTTAGGGTATCAAGCAAAATCATTTAGTTTGGATGCATTGTATGCATTAAAGATTACCATGAATGCACAAATACTGATATTTATTGCATTTTTCTTTGGTTTTGCCATTAAAATACCGATGTTTCCTGTGCATACCTGGTTGCCTGATGCGCATACAGAGGCGCCTGCTGGGGGCTCTATTGTGCTGGCGGCTGTGTTATTGAAACTCGGGGCATATGGCTTTTTACGTTTTGCTTTGCCAATTGTGCCTGATGCAAGCCATTATTTTGCGCCAACCATGATAGCTTTATCTTTAATTGCTGTGGTGTATGTTGGTTTGGTGGCTGTTGTTCAAAAAGATATGAAGCGTCTCATTGCATATTCATCGATTTCACACATGGGGTTTGTGACCTTGGGATGTTTTGTGTTGTTTGTGATGGCAAATGACAACAATCTGCAAAGTGCCGGGCTGGTTTTAGAGGGGGCCATCATTATTATGATTTCGCATGCATTTGTGTCGAGTGCAATGTTTGCAGGTGTTGGCTTTATTTATGACCGTATGCATACGCGACAAATCAGTGATTTTGGCGGTATCGTAAAGTCTATGCCGGTTTTTGCAGCCTTTTTTATGTTGTTTGCGATGGCGAATGCAGGCTTACCAGGAACCTCTGGGTTTGTGGGTGAGTTTATGGTGATTTTAGGCAGTATTAAGGCAGGATTCTGGATTGCCTTTTGGGCTGCAACTACCTTGATTATTGGTGCCGCCTATACCCTTTGGATGTATAAACGGGTTATTTTTGGGCCTATCGTACATAAGCCCGTGTCTGCATTAAAAGACTTATCCAAATTTGAAGTAAGCGCTTATGCTTTGCTTGCATTGATGGTGATTGGTATGGGGGTTTATCCAAAGCCCATGCTTGATTATGTGCACCAATCTGTGAGTACAACGCTTGCAAAAGCTGAGCATTCAAAACTTAAAGCAACAGAGCAAGGTTAAATTATGACAACTGCATTATTGAATCATATGCACTTAGCGCTGCCTGAAATGACATTGTTGACAGCAGCTTGTGTAGCACTTTTAGGCGATTTATTTTTCCCTCGTAAAGGGCCTCTGATTGTGTTTATGGTGGCGTCGCTTGGGTTATTTATGATGGTGGGGGAAAGCCTTTCCTTTCTAGGGCATGGTCGTGAGCTATTGTTTTCAAACACATTTGTGAGCGATGACATGGGATGCCTCATGAAAATTTTTATGGGTGTGACCGTGTTTTTGAGCTTACTCTATGGGCGAGACTATTTAGAAGAGCGTGGTATTCCAGCAGGGGACTATACTGTACTTGCTTTATTTTCAACGCTTGGGATGAGTGTTTTGGTGTCGGCACATTCGTTGTTAACCGTTTATTTAGGCCTTGAGCTGTTTTCATTGCCTTTGTATGCCATGACGGCTATTCGTCGAACAGAAACCAATGGTGCTGAAGCAGCGATGAAGTATTTTGTGATGGGCGCAATGGCATCAGGTATTTTATTATATGGGATGTCGCTTTTGTATGGTGCAACAGGGGCGCTTGAGTTTGATGGTATCGCGAAAGCGCTTGAAACGGATATTTTCCAAAAGCAGCAAGGTTTATTAATTATGTCACTGGTGTTTTTAGTGGTGGGTATGGCATTTAAGCTTGCGGCAGCGCCGTTTCATATGTGGGCACCAGATATATATGATGGCGCACCAAACAACACAACCCTTTTTATTAGTGCAGCACCTAAAATTGCAGCACTTGGAATGGCGATTCGTTTGTTAACCCTTGGTTGGGGTGATCTAGTGCTCCAATGGCAGCATATCATCTTAATTTTGGCCTTATTATCCACCGGTCTTGGAAATATTCTGGCCATTGTACAAACCAATATTAAGCGTCTACTGGCTTATTCAACGATTTCTCACGCGGGCTATGCGTTGTTTGGGGTTTTAGTTGCAACGCCTGAAGGATATGGTGCGGCTTTATATTATATTTTAGTGTATGCCTTAATGTCGGTAGGGGCGTTTGGCTTGCTTACATTGCTTTCACGCGCAGGCGTTGAAGTGATGCATATTAATGATTTACGAGGTCTGAATCAGCGTAAACCATGGCTCGCTTTTTTGATGATGCTCATTTTATTCTCGATGGCGGGTGTCCCTCCAATGGTTGGTTTCTTAACCAAGTTATTGGTGCTTAAAGCCTTGGTGGATGCGCACTTGTTATGGGTTGCGGTACTTGGTCTTCTATTTGCCGTGGTTGGGGCGTTCTACTATTTACGTGTGGTGAAGGTGATGTACTTTGACGAGCCCGTTGACCCTGCCCCAATTCATCTGCCGCGAGCAACACAGTTGGTTTTTTCTGTGAATGGGCTTAGTTTGTTGTATTTTGGAATTTTCCCAAGTGCGTTGATTGCAGCATGCCTTGCGGCATTTGCCTAATTGAAAGTGGCCTATGATGGACTTGTTGCAACGATTTATTTTTAAAGATACATGTGTTCGCGGAAAAGTAATCCGCCTAGATAGTACGTTAAAAACTATTTTGCAGCAGCATGACTATCCTCCCACAGTGTCTGAGTTACTTGGCCAGACATTGTGTGCTGGCGGCTTGCTTTCGGCGATGTTGAAGTATGATGGTCAACTAACCATTCAATTTCAGGGGCGTGGCCCGCTTAGAATGCTGGTTGCTAAAAGTGATAATCAGTATAGAATTCGAGGGACCGCAAAATGGGATGAGACAGAGTCATTCGCGGCGCTAAAAAAAGATTTTGAAAGGGGAGAGCTGGTTATCACTATTCAAAAAAATAAAACCAACCAGCATTACCAAAGTATTGTAAACATTAATCATCAATCTATTGCCAAGGCATTAGAAGGTTATTTCTCTCAATCAGAACAATTAGAAACCAGGCTATGGCTTGCTTATGATAGCGCGCGACAAGAAGCGGCTGGTTTGTTGTTACAAAAACTACCCGATGCGTCAGACATTGACGAGCAATGGCAACATATTCAGATATTAGCCAATACTCTTACCGACAAAGAGCTACTGAACTGGGACACAGAAACCTTGCTCAGTAAACTTTTTCATGAAGAAACAATTCAGTTATTTGAACCTCAGCCTGTTGCATTTTACTGCCCTTGTAGTGGTGAGAAAATGGCAAATGCTATTATGGTGATGGGAGAAAAAGAAGCACTCGAGCTTTTAAATACCAACCGTTTTATTGAAGTAAAATGTGAGTATTGCAATAAACATTTTGAATTTGATGAGAATGAGGTCAAGCAATTGTTTGTGCGGCATTAATTGAGTTGTTAATGTTACGATGGTAGTTTTGCAGTGCGTAAAAGATGACGTGATGTGTGCGTCTGTGGTACTGTGGTAGTTGTAGAGCATAGATTTTCGAGCTGTGTAATGCAAAACAGGAGGTTTTGTGATGACTGCAGAAAGTTTTTTGTCAAAACAACTACATAAGTTCTCACTGGTTGACTTATCGCTGGTCAAGTCTGTTTATTTTGTATTTGGGTTACTCATCTTTGTGCTTTATCCGCGCTTGTCATTTTTAGACTGGTGGTTTTATTGTATTTTATTTGTGATGTGCTGGTTGCCTTTAGTGGTACATTTTTTTTCGCAAAAAGGTGGAATGCTTAAGAAAGCGCATGCATTTTTGAAAACAAACAATCCATCTAACCAAGTACTCTTGTTTTTAAGTACCTTCTTTTTTGCTTTTATGTTGTGTGTATTGATGCCTCTGTTAGCAAGTGTTGATTGGTGGCTTTATCTCATTATTATGATCGTGCTTGCTATTAAACCGCTCACTAAAACTTGGTGTTGGTAAGTATTATGTTTGGACTTTTGAAGCCATCTTTAAAGCATTTATCAAGCGTGCACAGGGCCTTGTATCACGCTAGTTATTGTAATTTATGCGCAGCGTTATCTGCATCTGGTTTTGGTGCGGTCAACCGCTTCTTCTTGGTGAATGATGTGGTTATGCTCGATTGGCTCTTGACTGAAACAGCTGAGTCTTCGCACCACCCCTTTGCTTGTAATAATTGTAGAAAAGGGGGGGTAATTGGAAAAAAAGCAAAAGTTACTGAACATCAAAAACGCCTGGCTGCTGTGTGTAGCTTTATGGTGGGAATCAAGTTAAGAGATAATGCGAAAGATTTGCCGACTTTACGAAGCAAGGTGTATGCATGGGCTTATTTTCCTTTGATGAGAAAAGCAAGACGCTCATTGCAAGCTTTTGATATGTTATCAAAGCTTGAGGCGCAGATTAAACTTGGAGAGCTACGGGAGTCTCAGGAAGCTAGTCATCTTTTGCAGGCAACAGAGCCTACAGAAAAAGGTTATACTTTGTTAATGCTTGAAGCGGGCAAGTCGCTTTCAACGCTCCCTGAAGATATATTGCGGTTAGGAGGGCGTTATTTCGGACGTTATGTTTATTTGTATGATGCAGTACAAGACATGGATGAAGACTTAAAAACTAATCAATATAATGTGCTTAACTTAAGCGTTGATTATAAGGGCGAAACAGCTGAGAAAGAGCACGCTGTTTCTCGCATGTTAGATGCGCTAAAGTCGATGCATCTTGAGTTATTTGAGAAAATTTCAAGGTTGCCGCGGAGCGTTAGTACAGACAATATAAGGGTAAAGTGGGAAAACGTGCTGTTCAGTATAGAAGAACGTTTATTTCATTTGATTCATCCCTTGAACAGTCGAGAGTTGTCACGTGTGTTGTCTTCTTTTGCGGTAGTGAGTGAAAGGATGCATGGCATGTTGTGCCCAATGATAGACGGTGAGGGCGGCCCTGGAAATAACCCCTGCAAGGGAAGTGCATGTTGTAAGTCACCAGAAGAAGGTGGCGGTGATTGTTGTTCAGACTTGCCTACGTGTAAAGGTCCTGAAGGAGGTGGCTGTAATCCATTTAATTAAACATATATGTTACCAATATTTTTCTTGACATGTTTTTGGTTAAAAAGTTAGCATGAGTTATCTTCTCTTGTTTCTATGATAATTTTGATGCACGCATTGTTCGCTCGTTTCAGCCAGTTTGTTGTTAATCAAGTCTTATCACTTGTGGTGACTTGCCACACCTGCGCGTTTGCTCTGAGTCGTTCGGCTCTTTAATTATCTGCTACGCCTCAGGGCGAACTTACCAGCAGGTAAACATCATTGAACTATTAATTGTCTTTAAAGAGGGTTGTAGGCATGGACCGACTGGAATTATACAAACGGCCGCTTGAGTCATTTTATTTATGCGCAATTTGGATTATTTCCGCAGGGTTTTTGTTTTATAAATATTTAATCCAAGTCTCACCAAGTGTGATGACGCATGACTTAATGCAAGCGTTTCATGTGAATGGCGCAGGGCTTGGGCACTTATCTGCATTTTATTTTTATGCATATTTAATCATGCAAATTCCAGTGGGTGTTTTGATCGATAAATATAGTCCGAGATTGCTTACAACGGCGGCTATTTTTGTATGCAGTGTTGCAACCTTTGCGTTTGCACATACTCACGCTTTATGGGTTGCATGTATTGCACGTGCTTTAATGGGGGCGGGTG
This sequence comes from Gammaproteobacteria bacterium, assembly GCA_030147855.1. GTDB lineage: Bacteria > Pseudomonadota > Gammaproteobacteria > Legionellales > Legionellaceae > JAALKW01. The sequence goes on along the minus strand of JASBUO010000073.1, from coordinate 30,408 downwards.
CTGCGTTTGCCGCAGTCTCTTGTTTTAAACTTGCATCTGTTTGGTTTTCACCGAAGCGCTTTGCGTTTATATCAGGGCTGTTTATGACAGCAGCCATGCTTGGCGCGGTGGGAGGGCAAATGCCACTGGCACTTTTAGTACAGTCTGAGGGGTTTCGGGCAGCACTTGAAGTAGTGGGTATTACGGGGATGTGTTTGGGCGCTATTTACTATTTAGTATTGCGCGATAAACCCCAGCCGATAGTAGAGGCACATCAATCGTCAGAGAAAACGACAGCGCAGTTAAAATGTATCCTTGTCAGTCGGCATACTTGGTTTTTATCACTATATAGTGGGCTTGCATTTGCACCTGTATCTGTATTTGGCGGATTATGGGGCGTACCATTTTTAGAGACGGTATATCATGTGTCGCGCGCAGATGCAGCGTTTGCTGTGTCTTGTATTTTTATGGGGTTTGCACTCGGCGCACCTTTCTGGGGATGGTTTTCTGACCATATTCGACGTAGAAAGCCTGTGTTGTTTGGAGGGACTTTCGGAGCGCTGCTATTATTGCTGGTTGTGTTGTATAGTTCCTCGCTAAGCCTATTTTTGCTCAGTATACTGCTCTTTCTATTTGGTTTTAGCGCAAGTGGCTTTTTCACGAGCTTTGCCATGATTCGAGAAATGTTTGCGCTCACTCTTGCAGCAACCGTGTTAGGTATTATGAATACATTCAACTCAATATTTGAAGCTTTTTTTGAGCCATTGGTTGGGGTGGCATTAGATTGCATGTGGGATGGCGTGCTGGTAAATCAGGTCCCACAGTTTTCTGTTGCAGGGTATCACACCGCACTGAGTTTACTACCCATTTCATTCGTGTTTGCACTGTTTATGTTATTGGGTATTGATGAGACTTATTGCGGTGCGAAAAATGAATGAGCATAAACTACTTGCGTCACAGGACACTTCCTCGTATAATTACTCCCAGTTGATGCGGGGTGGAGCAGCCTGGTAGCTCGTCGGGCTCATAACCCGAAGGTCGTAGGTTCAAATCCTGCCCCCGCTACCACTTTTAGAAAAGCCCCATTTATGGGGTTTTTTGTTATCTAACGGTTTGATTTTATGATTCAACAAGACATCGAGCAATTAGTGCGTCCAAGCATTGAAGATATGGGGATTGAGTTTTGGGGTGCCGAATATCAACGGCAAGGCCGCTCAGGCACTTTGCGTATTTATATTGATAAGCCAGAGGGTGTAGTGCTGGATGATTGTGAGCGTGTTAGCAGGCAGGTGAGTGCGTTGCTTGATGTGCATGACCCCATTCCAGGTCAGTATCAGTTAGAAATTTCTTCACCTGGTATGCCAAGACCGCTATTTTATCCTGAGCAATATGCACGTTACTTAGGGGGTAGGGTTCAGATTCGTTTGAATGTTCCTATGGACGGTAGGCGTAATATAGTGGGTATAATTGGGGCGGTTCAGGATGATACGCTGGTTTTATTAGAAGGTGACGTTGAACAAACGTTTCTTTTTTCAAACATTATTAAAGCACATTTGACAGTCGAACGAGGCGAAGCATGAGCAAAGAATTGTTGTTAGTGGCTGAGGCATTATCCAATGAAAAGGGCGTGTCTAAAGAAACGGTACTGGAAGCTATTCAAGTAGGGTTAGAATCTGCAACGCGTAAGCTCTCAGGGATGGAGATGGGTATACGTGTGAAGCTTGACTCACGTACCGGAGAATATGAAACGTTTCGATATTGGGATGTGGTCGCTGATGATGAGCTGATGTTTCCTGAGCGTGAATTAACGCTTGAAGCAGCACGTGAGCGTGCACCAGAAATTGAAGTTGGTGGACGTATTGAAGAGCTTATGCCGTCGATTGAATTTGGGCGAATTGCAGCTCAAAGCGCTCGACAAGCTATTGCGCAGAGAATGCGAGAAGCAGAAAGACAACTAGTTGAAGACCAATTTAAAGCAAAACTGGGTCAGTTGGTATATGGCACGGTCAAGAAAGTGACACGTGAGCATGTGATTATTGACTTAGGTGGAAAAGCAGAAGCATTCTTGTCACGAACTGAAATGTTGCCACAAGAAATGTTTCGAACCAATGATCGTGTCCGTGCATACCTGTATGCAATTTCCGACCAACCACGAGGCCCGCAGCTATTGGTCAGTCGTATACGAGATGAAATGTTGGTTGAGTTATTCCGTATTGAAGTGCCGGAGATTGGGGAAAGTGTGATTGAAATTAAGGCGGCAGCACGTGAACCCGGCAGCCGTGCGAAAATTGCAGTTAAAACCAATGATGGGCGTATAGACCCAGTGGGTGCATGTGTTGGAATGCGTGGTGCGCGTGTGCAGGCGGTTTCAAGCGAGCTGGGTGGTGAGCGAGTTGATATTGTGCTTTGGGATGATAACCCAGCACAATTAGTTATTAATGCCATGGCGCCTGCCGAAGTCTTGTCGATTGTTGTAGATGAAGATTCACATACTATGGACTTAGCAGTGCACGCATCACAACTTTCCCAAGCAATTGGACGCAGTGGTCAGAATGTGCGCTTGGCGAGTCAATTGACTGGTTGGACACTTAATGTGATGACCATCGAAGATTTTGAAGGGAAAAATCAAGAAGAAGCAGCTAAAATTGTCGAGCTCTTTACTTCAACCTTACAAATTGATGATGAAATTGCGCACTTATTAATAAATAATGGGTTTTCATCATTGGAAGAAGTTGCTTACGTACCTAAAGAAGAGTTATTTGCTATTGAAGCATTTGACGAAGAAATTATTGACGAGCTCCGGAATCGAGCAAATGATTACTTGCTAACACAGGCATTAACAGGTGGTGGTAATAAAGAGCAAGATAGAAAACTTGATTTAGCATCAATGGAAGGTATAACACCCGAGTTATTAGAAGGGCTAATGGCCGAAGGCATTACAACCCGAGAACTGTTGGCAGAACATGCGGTGGATGAGTTACTCGATGTGCCGGGAATGACGCCAGAAAAGGCGGGTAATTTAATCATGAAGGCACGAGAAGCATGGTTTGAATCTGATGATGCGTGATGCGTTACTGAATGTAAGTGAGGAGTAAAACATGGCGGATGTCACAGTAAAGCAATTGGCTGAAGACGCAGGCATTTCTGTTGAGCGTTTATTAAGTCAGTTACAGAGTGCAGGGTTGTCTATTACGAAAGAAGAGCAACCTGTAAGTGAAGAGCAGCGACGGGCTTTGCTAAGCCATTTGAATGCCAGCAAAACGCAGGTGGCAGCTGCTTCTCCCGACCGAATTACCTTACGTCGTAAAAGCGTTTCTCAAGTGACTTTGGGTCAGGATGTGCACCGTGGGAAAACCGTTAATATTGAAGTGCGTAAGAAACGAACTTATGTAAAACGAAGTAGTTTAGCCGAGCCGCCTGTTGATCTTGAAGTTGAAATGCCCACTGAAGAAGCTGCTAAGGTTGAGGTTGAGGTTGAGGCTGAAGTTGAAGCTGTTGCCGCAGCAGTGGATGAGACGGTTATATCTGAAGACAACACATCATCTGAAGTAGTTATAGCAGATGAAGTCTCAGCTGAGATGACCCAAGAGGTTGCGGATGAAACAAAAGGAGCAACGTCAGAAGTAGAAGAAACTGATGTATCTGAGCCAGTTATTGAGCCTGCACCGATTGCAGATACAGCTCCCAGAGAGAAGAAAAAGAGTCATGCAGATAGTGATTCAAAAGCCGATTCAAGGCAAGATGCAAAACGTGGAAGAAAGAAAGCAAAATATGATGCCGCTTCACGTGATGATATGGACTCTAGCTTTTCTGGGCATGGTCGGCGCCATAAACCGAAAAAACGAAAAGGTTCTGAAAAATCAGATCGTTATCGTGAGGCAGAAGAACACTTAACACAAGGTTTTGAAAAACCAACCGCACCGGTTGTGCATAATGTTGCTGTTCCTGAAACCATTTCTGTTGCTGACCTGGCGAAGAAGATGTCGGTGAAGGGGGCGGAAGTGATTAAAGCGATGATGAACTTGGGTGCCATGGCAACGATTAACCAAGTTATTGATCAAGAAACTGCGATGATAGTGGTTGAAGAAATGGGGCATAAAGCACATGCCCTCAGTGAAGATATACTTGAGAAAGACTTAGACACCGCACATGCAGATGCACAAATCGGTGATAGAGTTGTTCGTGCACCGGTTGTTACAATTATGGGGCATGTTGATCACGGTAAAACATCTTTACTCGATTATATTCGCCGCACAAAAGTGGCTGCTGGTGAAGCAGGCGGCATTACCCAGCATATTGGTGCCTATCATGTTTCGACAAAGAAAGGCGATTTAACCTTCTTGGATACACCAGGGCACGCAGCATTTACAGCAATGCGTGCACGGGGTGCTCAAGCAACCGATATTGTTATTTTGGTTGTGGCGGCAGATGATGGTGTGAAGCCACAAACCATTGAAGCTGTGCAGCACTCGAAAGCTGCAGGGGTACCAATTATTATTGCGGTCAATAAAGTTGATAAACCTGAAATTGATCCAGATCGTGTGATGAATGAATTATCCGGCCACGATGTGATTCCTGAAGCATGGGGTGGAGATACACAGTTCGTACAAATTTCTGCAAAAACAGGCCAAGGTGTTGATGAACTCTTAGATGCCGTTTTGCTACAGGCAGAAGTGTTAGAGCTTCGAGCTCATAACGAAGGGGCTGCAAAAGGGATTGTAATTGAGTCACGTCTTGACAAAGGACGCGGCCCAGTTGCCAGTATTTTGGTGCAAAGTGGTACGTTAAATAAGGGAGATATGCTACTTGCAGGTCTACAGTATGGCCGTATTCGTGCGTTGGTGCGCGATAATGGCGAGCAAGTGCAAAGTGCCGGCCCATCTATTCCTGTCGAGGTATTAGGTCTATCGGCTGTACCACATGCAGGGGATGAAGCAATTGTTGTTCCGAATGAGAAACGAGCGCGTGAAGTAGCTTTATTCCGCCAGGGCAAGTTCCGAGATGTAAAACTTGCAAGACGTCAGAGAAATACCTTAGAAGGGATGTTTGATGAAATTAATGCAGGCGATGTGAAGAGCTTAAATATTGCATTGAAAGCGGATGTACAGGGTTCGGTTGAAGCAATTTCTGAGGCGCTTACTAAGCTTTCAAATGATGAAGTAAGCGTGAATGTGATTTCGACAGGGGTGGGTGGTATTACTGAGTCGGATGTCCATTTGGCGATAGCATCACAAGCGCTTTTAATTGGGTTTAACGTGCGAGCTGATGCGGGTGCGAAGCGGTTGGCAGAATCAGAATCGGTTACATTAAATTACTACAGCGTAATTTATGACATTGTTGACCAAGTAAAAGCAGCTTTGTCTGGCTTGCTTGAACCAACTTTCCAAGAAAAAATTGTTGGAACAGCTGAGGTGCGAGATGTTTTCCGCTCACCGAAGCTTGGTGCAATTGCAGGTTGTATGGTGCTCGAGGGTGCCTTAAAGCGTCACAACCCAATTCGTGTTTTGCGTGATCATGTGGTCATTTATGAAGGTGAGCTTGAGTCGTTACGACGCTTCAAAGATGATGCAAATGAAGTACGGCAGGGCCTTGAGTGTGGTGTGGGTGTTAAAAACTATAATGATGTCAAAGTGGGTGACATGATTGAGGTCTTTGAAACAGTAGAGGTTAAGCGAAGTTTATGAACCATGAAGGCAGTAGTAGGCGCCCCGACAGGATTGCAGGACTCATGCAGCGCAAGCTTGCGCACTTAATTCAGCATGAAATACATGATCCTAGGCTTCCACGATGGATGACCATTTTAGATGTGAATATTTCTAAAGACTTAGGGCATGCACGGGTTTATTTCACAGTGATTGATGATGAGCCAGATGAAGTAGCAGCTGTTTTGAATGCCTCAGCGCCTTTTTTAAGAACAGCGCTTGCGAAAACACTGAGTTTGCGCAAAGTGCCAAAGCTTACATTTGTGTACGATGCATCGGTTGAATATGGCAAACAACTTAATCGCTTGATTGACAAAGCGAATGGTGGCGATGTTATCAGTTGATGGTATTTTATTAGTTGATAAACCTCGCGGGCTATCATCTAATGTTGTATTGCAGCGAGCAAAGCGCCTATTAGGCGCTAAAAAGGCAGGACATACAGGAAGCCTTGATCCTCTCGCCACAGGCATGTTGCCTATTTGTTTGGGAGAGGCCACAAAGTTTTCGCAGTACCTACTCGACGCAGATAAAGCATATGATGTGGTAGCCACTCTTGGTGCTATTAGTGATACCGGGGATGCAGAGGGCGCCATTACCCCATGCGCTGATGTTGTAGATATATCGAAAGCTGCAGTGATGGAGGTTTTAGCTGCGCTGACAGGTCCTATTTTACAAGTCCCCCCCATGTATTCTGCTCTAAAATACCAAGGCCAACCATTGTATGCGTATGCGCGTCGTGGAGAAGTGATCGAGCGACCTGCCAGAAAAGTTACTATATATGACTCAAAGTGTCATAAAGTTGACGGTAAAAGCGTCTATCTTTCGATAAAGTGCAGCAAAGGCACGTATATTCGCTCATTGATTGAAACGATGGGTGAGCGCCTTGGCGTGGGCGCTTACGTAACAGCCTTGCATCGCACATATACGGCAGGCTTTGAAAATGAGGCAATGTGGCCGTTAGATGCCCTTATGGCAGAAGATTTGGATATGCGACACACACATCTCTTATCTGCTGAACGTGCTGTTGTACAGTTTCCTCGTTTAGAGGTGAGCACTGAGGCGATGGAAAGGCTTTATCAAGGGAAGCTTGTGCCGAATGTGCAGACATTGCCTCCATTAGGCACGGTCCGCCTTTATGCACCAGAAGGCTTGTTTTTTGGGCTTGGTGAGGTGATGGAAGATAGCACGCTAAAAGTAAAGCGGCTGTATCAGCGTTTTTTTTAGTGTTTTGTATATTTCAGCGAGAAAGGTTGGTTCGAACTTTTGGAGTTAGGGCTTAATAAGCCAGTGCTTTAGGTATGTTTTGAAAGTGGCTCCAAAAGGCCACCGAGCCCTGGTTATAGTTTCATCGATGGTATTAATAAAACAGTCGGCGCCTAACTGTAATCATTAAATGTCGTCTCAATCCCGCTATGCCTACAGAAAATTTAAAAAGGAGCCCGTTTATCCTATTGTTTTGAAAAGGGAGTCGTGCTAGTATTCCCCCCTTTATTAAATTTAGATGATCGAACTTCGAGTATTAGGAGTGAGCAATGTCGCTATCGAGCGCACAAAAAGCAGAAATTATTAGTGATTTTAAACTGGCAGCTAATGACACAGGATCTACAGAGGTTCAAGTATCATTGATGACAAGCCGTATTAAATATTTGACAGAGCACTTTAAGGTCCACAAGAAAGATGTGCATTCACGTCGTGGTCTGCAAACATTGGTGAATAAACGCCGTAAACTATTGACTTACTTAAAGCGCAACAGCCAAGAGCGCTATGCAAAGCTGATTAAGTCATTGGGTCTGAGAGATTCATACTGAGTTTATACATGACTCAGTTAATGTACGTGGGAGAAAAGGCGCGATTTTTTGCGCCTTTTTTTTTGCTCCCTGAAATAAATGAGGCTCTGTCTTCAGGGCCTGAAAAAGAGGAAATGAAAAGTGACTAAAATTATAAAAGAAATCCCTTTTGGGGAGCACACGCTCGTGCTTGAAACGGGTGAAATTGCAAGACAGGCCAGCGGCGCAGTCTTTGCTAGTATGAATGGTACTCAGGTACTCGTGACCGTGGTTGGTCAATTGAATGCACCAGAAAAAGGTGATTTCTTCCCACTGACAGTGAACTATCAAGAAAAGTCGTATGCAGCAGGCAAAATTCCAGGTGGCTTTAATAAGCGAGAAGGGCGTCCTAGTGAACATGAAACACTCACTTCTCGATTGATTGACCGTCCCATTCGTCCCCTATTTCCAGAAGGCTTTAAAAAAGAGGTGCAAGTGGTTGCAACGGTAATGTCGTTGAACCCCGAAGTGCCCGCAGATATTGTGGCAATGATTGGTGCATCAGCTGCATTGATGCTTTCAGGGGTACCCTTTCAAGGGCCTATCGGCGGAGCACGTGTAGGGTATGAAAATGGAATTTATACGTTAAATCCAGGCAAGACAGCACTTGAAACTTCAGCGCTTGATTTGGTCGTTGCAGGAACCGAAGATGCTGTGTTAATGGTTGAGTCTGAAGCAGCTGAATTAAGCGAAGATATAATGCTTGGGGCGGTTTTATTTGGGCATGAAGCAATGAAGCCTGTGATTCAAGCGATTCGAGAGATGGCAAGTGAAGGGGGTAAGGCCGCATGGGATTGGACGGCACCCGCTAAAAACGAAGCACTTCAAGCACGTGTTGAAGCAATGGCTGCAGAAGAAATTGGTGTGGCTTATTTATCGAAAGATAAAACAGAGCGTTATAGCAAGCTTGCTGAGATTCGTACACGTGTTGTTGAGGCATTGTTGCTTGAAGAAGATGAAACAATGACCGAAGAGGCTATCTCTGAGTGTTTGGCAGCATTTGAGAAAAACTTGGTACGCGGCCGTATTTTGGATGGTGAGCCACGTATTGATGGTCGTGATCGCAGTACTGTACGTCCTATTACGATTCGCACAAGCCTTTTAGATAGAGTGCATGGATCAGCATTGTTTACTCGAGGCGAGACGCAGGCAATTGTGGCGGCAACATTAGGTAATGACAGGGATGCACAAATTCTAGACAAGCTTGATGGTGAAGTACGAGATAGATTTATGTTGCATTACAACTTTCCGCCTTACTCGGTTGGAGAAACTGGTATGATGGGAAGCCCCAAGCGACGTGAAATTGGTCATGGTCGCCTGGCGCGTCGTGGTATTAGCGCTGTATTGCCTAAAACGAATGATTTTCCTTATGTCATTCGTGTGGTATCTGATATCACCGAATCAAATGGTTCAAGCTCAATGGCAACGGTATGTGGTACAAGTCTTGCATTGATGGATGCAGGCGTACCATTAAAAGCACCTGTTGCTGGGGTTGCAATGGGCCTTATTAAAGAAGGTGATCGCTTTGCTGTTTTAACAGATATCTTAGGGGATGAAGATCACCTAGGTGATATGGATTTTAAAGTTGCAGGGACTGAAGCAGGGGTTACAGCGCTCCAGATGGACATTAAAATCACAGGTATCAACCAAGACATTATGGAAGAGGCTTTAGCGCAAGCACTTGCAGGGCGTCAGCATATTTTAGGCGTGATGAAAAATGCTTTATCCGAGCATCGTACAGAGCTTTCTATGCATGCACCACGTATTGTGAGCATGATGGTACCCGAAGATAAAATTCGAACCATTATTGGTAAAGGCGGTGCTACCATTAAAGCACTGACCGAAAGTACAGGTGTTTCAATTGACATTGATGACAGTGGTGAAGTGAAATTATTCTCACCAGATGGAGAAGCACTAGCAAATGCTGAGGCACAAATTAAAGATTTAATTGCTGAAGTTGAGGTCGGTAAGACATATACAGGAAAGGTGATTAAAATAGTTGATTTTGGTGCTTTCATTCAGTTGTTGCCGAATAAAGATGGTTTATTGCATATTTCTCAAATTTGCGAAAATCGTAGCCAAAAAGTGGAAGAGGTGATTCAAGAAGGGCAGCCTATTACAGTGTTTGTGTCAGGGATTGATAAGCAGGGCCGTGTGAAACTTGAGTGGAAAGATAAACCTGCACCAAAGGCTGAGGCGTTATCAGCGGATGAGGTAGCGCCGACAAAAGCATCTGACGACGCGTCTTAAGCATGCCATCACTCATAAGTATTCTTTAACGTCCTGCAGTTTATCTGCAGGACGTTAAGGGGTTGCCTCGTTGCTTAATTTATTATAAAGGGGCAGGTGTGCCACCCCCCTCTAACTCAGTTGCAATTTTTTCAATCATGGTAATGGCTTTTTCGATTGTTCCAGCGTTTAGGGGGGCTTCAGCCAGCATTTTTATCATGGTTTGTAGGCTGCTTTGTGCCTTTAGCTGTAAATCAGATGGCGTTGTAATATGCTCCGATGCGGTGATGGAGGTTGGTGAGGCGGTGCGGCTTATTGCAAGCATGAGGGCATTTATTTTTCCATCTAAACCTGGTGGAGTGCTTAGTATCTGGACCATATTTTTGCACAGTTTTTCAATGTCTTGATACTCTGTAGATGTTGCCTGCTCTTCGCAGATGTGTTGTAAGCGTTTTAAATGTTCAATCAGGGACGCTAAAAGTATAGGTGCCTTAATACTTGTTATAACCTGTTTATATAGCGTTTTGGTGTGAACGGGTGTCGAGGTAGGCGCGGTGTGCTTTTCAAGCTCAGCAACAGCTTTAGTATGTCCTCGTGCTTTGGCAACCTCGATTAAAGTGCGGCCGTCTGGCGCGCGCTGTGTTAAATCAACACCATATTTTGCAAGTTCAGCAAGCACATTTGCGTGCCCACTGTAGGCTGCAATAAAAGCAGGGGTATATGTTCGTTTATTGACTTGATTTAAGTCGGCACCATGTTTAACTAACTCACTGATGACATGTGCTTGTCCTTTTATGGCTGCGAAAAAAATGGGGCCTGAGCCAAGGTAATTAAGTGCATTGAGAGAGAAGCCTTTTTCTGCAAGAAAGCGAAGGATACAAAGTTGGCCATACTCTGCTGCGATGTGAGCAAGTGTTGTTCCCTTGGCATCAGTTTGACTTAAGTCAACGCCACGCCTGATGAGTTCAGCAAGAATAGACGCGTGCCCTGCTTTTGTGGAAATTTCTGCACAACTCTCATGGCTAACACGTGCGCAATGTAAGTTTGCATGGCAGTCTGCAAGTGCTTGAAAGGTTTTGAGGTCACCTTGGAAGGCTGCTTTTCCTATAGGTGTGACGCCACTCATGTCTGGTATATTGGGATTTGCACCATGCTTAACTAGCTCAAAAATAATGCGCGGAAATCCCTGATGGGCTGCACAAAAAAGTGGTGTATCGCCTTCTATGTTTTTTTTATTGAAATCTGTTTCAAGGGCTGCTAGCTGTTTTATGATCTTAAGATTATTTATTTGAGCGGCAAGATGCGCGAGCATAGTCCCATTTGTTTGTCGCACTGAGGTGTCTGCAATGATGGGATATTTTTTTCTAAGAGTTTTAAGCGCTTTGGTTAAGGCATGATTTTTGTAGGGTTTGAGTGTGATAGCCCTCGTTGAAAATCCAGTATATCGGCTGCCGCTAAAAGCTTGGGTAATGTGTGATGCAAATGTATCGAGTGTAGTGGAAGGGGAGAGTGTGATAGGGGGCCATTGGTTGATGTCCATGAGGGTCCACTTTTTTTCTTTTGCTTGATAGTTGAGAGCAATACTATGATTATGACTGGATAAGACAAATCCGATGTTTTTAGGCGGACAGTCTTCATGTTGTTCAACAATTTGTTGTAAGTCATGTAAGTAGGCTTTGAGTTCATCTTGTGTGAACATATTTGGCTCGGAGTAAGGGGTAGCGAAACCGTGAGAAGCCTGTACCGCTGTAGAAGCAGCAAAGGATGAAATACCTTTCAAATTTCCTTGACCGAATGGTTTGTTAAATACTTTTCTATAGTGGTTAGGGTTTTGATATAGCAGCAAGCTGTCGTAAAAGGCGAGTACATCAAGGTATTTCAAGTCGTTAGGTGTTAAAGGTTCGTGGCGGATGACTTTTTCTTTTGTGGTTTCAATACGTGCTTTTAAGTCAGGTGTTTGCCTGATAAGTTTTACACGCTCAATGAATGCGTCGGGTTCATTGATGAGATAAGCTTCAATGCACCTTAGCGTGGTGCCATGACAGAGGCCATCCGCAGAGTTTTCTCTGCTATCTGCGATATAACCCAGCTCTTTTGCTGCCGCAATTAAAGCATTATGGTGACGCATTCGGGCTCACAAAACGAATTCATTACATTGAGTTTAGATGAAAACGTTTTATTTTTTATGAAGGCAAATTTTAAAGCGGTTGTACCCTCAAGCTGTTTTATCGCCCTAGTGGATTAAGTTTAAAAACTCCATACGACTACTTGGGTTATTGCGCATATCTCCCAGCATAACAGAGGTTGTCATCGCGGAGTTTTGTTTTTCAACCCCACGCATCATCATGCACAGGTGACGTGCTTCTACGACGACAGCAACACCACGAGCACCTGTAATTTTTTCGATACAAGCTGCGATTTCACTGGTGAGTCGCTCTTGAATTTGAAGGCGGCGTGCAAAGTAGTCGACAATGCGGGCAATTTTGGATAAGCCAAGCACGTTACCATTTGGAAGGTAGCCGACATGGCAGTGGCCAAAGAATGGTAGTAGATGATGTTCGCAGAGTGAGTAAAGCTCAATGTCTTTCACAATGACCATTTCACTCATGTCAGAGTCAAAAAGTGCGCCATTGATGATGTCATCTAAGTTTTCTTGGTAGCCGTGCGTTAAATAACGTAATGCCTCAGCTGCACGGTGTGGAGTGTCTAGTAAACCTTCCCGTGTGACGTCTTCACCTAGCGTTTCGATAATCTGCTTAAATTGAGTATCCATAATGTGTGCCTTTGTATAGGGATTTATCCAGGAGGCCAGCTCATTTGCCGGCCTCCTAAAAGGTGTAAGTGAATATGATAAACGGTTTGTCCACCATGGTTATTCGTGTTAAATACCAGGCGGTAGCCATCTTCTTTAAGTCCTTCCTCATGCGCGATTGTTTTGGCAGCCAATACGAGTTGCCCAAGCCGCTTTTCATCTTCAGCCGTTGCATGATTAATACTTTGGATATGCTTTTTGGGGATCACCAAAATGTGTGTCGGTGCCTGTGGGTTTACATCGCGGAACGCCATGAGGTCATCATTCTCAAAGACAATGTCTGCTGGAATTTTCCGCTCTATAATGCCACAAAATAAGCAATCCATCGTATATATCCTAAGTTTGTTTTTTCAAGTAGAACGCTATTATACGCGCGCTTTAGGGCTGGGTCCAAAAAAGATTTTCACAGGGATTTTTGCCTTTTTTGTGTGCTTTACGCATAATAGCGTGCAATGAAAGTTTAATATTCAATGAGGATGGATAAGCAAATGAGTTTAAATGCCATAAAACCTGGACGAGATGTGCCAAATGATGTAAATGTGATTATTGAAATTCCAATGCATGCAGCTCCTGTTAAGTACGAAGTAGATAAAGCGTCTGGTGCTTTGTTTGTGGATAGATTCATGGCAACGGCCATGTTTTACCCGGCAAATTATGGCTATATTCCGCAAACGTTATCTGAAGATGGTGATCCTGTAGACGTGTTAGTCGTTGCTCCAACACCGCTTATGAGTGGCTCTGTGATTCGTTGTCGCACAGTAGGTATGCTGAAAATGACTGATGAATCAGGTGTTGATGCAAAATTAATCGCAGTGCCTGTTGATAAACTTTCCAAGCAGTATCATTCAGTACAAACGCATGAAGATTTACCTGAGTCTTTATTGCAATCGATAGCACACTTCTTTGAGCACTATAAGGATTTGGAAGAAGGTAAGTGGGTGAAGGTTGATGGATGGGCGGGGCCTGATGCTGCACGTCGCGAAATTATGGACAGCATTAAACGATACGAAGCAGAAACCCTAGAACAAGCTTAAAAAACGGACGCATTACTCCTTTTTATTTCCTTCTTGCGCAAAAGCGTGAGAAGGAAATGTTGCGGTCTCTCAGACTACTCATTATTTTTTTGTCTATCTTTCCAACGATAATTACGTGTCTTCAAGCTTTCCGAGTAATTAAATTTAGGCACTTCAAGGTGTAGCCAGATGGCAATCAAACGCGTTATAAAAATAAATAAAACAGTGACGATTACGCTGATGTGATTGGCTACGGCAAAGTGATTGAATATTACATAAATAATGGCACCAAACATGGCGATGAGGGCATAGAGTTCGGCACGAAGCACAAGCGGAATATCATTACACAAAATATCTCGTAACATACCGCCCGAAATACCGGTAATTAATCCGCCTAAAATAGCTACGACTTCTGGCATGTCATAGGTAAGAAGGCGTTGTGTGCCAATAATTGTAAATGCCGCAAGTCCTAACGCATCGAGTACTAAAAAAAGCTTAGTGACGCGTGTGAGCTCTGCAGGAATGCAAATAGTTAGTAGCGCAAATCCTGAGGTATAGAATAAATAACTAGGGTGTGCGACCCATGATATAGGGTGTGTATTAAAGATAATATCTCGTACCGTTCCACCACCAAGTCCTGCGACACAGCCAATAAAAATGACGCCGAAAAAATCCATGCGCTTTCGACCTGCGGCAATTGCGCCACTGATAGCCTCAACAGAGATGCCCAAAAGAAAAATATAGTGCAGTACCATAGTGTTTAAAAGAGATAAAGTTTATCCCAATTTTACGTCTTTTTTTAAAAATTAAACAGTGTTAATTTGGAGTTACAATTTGGAGGTGTATAAGTCTCATTTCATATGAGTTCATACAATTTAAAAGAGTGCGTTGCGAAAATGAAACTGCTTCGTTATAATCACCGCCTGTCGATACAGGCGCGTAGCTCAGTGGTAGAGCACCACCTTGACATGGTGGTGGTCGGTGGTTCGATCCCACTCGCGCCTACCATCAGATTTGATGAGAATTCAACATGTTAACAATCACCTTGCCAGATGGAAAGCAGCTTCCATTTGAAGCCCCTGTTACAGCTTATAAAGTCGCTGAAAGTATTGGCCCAGGTCTTTCTAAAGCCGCTATTGCTGCATATGTAAACGATGTTTTGGTAGACATGAGTTTTGAAATTACAGCGGATGCAACGCTTGCCATTTTAACTGAAAAATCGCCCGAAGCGCTTGAAGTGATTCGACATTCAACAGCGCATTTGCTTGCACAGGCCGTACAGTCGCTGTTTCCTCAGGCACAAGTAACGATAGGCCCCGTAATTGATGATGGGTTTTATTATGACTTTGCATTTGATAGACCTTTTACACCAGACGATTTAGTGCGTATTGAAGAAAAAATGCATGCGCTTGTGAAAGAGAACATACCTGTTGTACGTCGTGAATTACCACGGGATGAAGCCATTGCTTATTTTGAGAGTTTGGGGGAGAGCTACAAGGCGGAAATCATTCGGGACATTCCGGAAGGCGAAGTATTATCGCTGTATCGACAAGGTGACTTTGAAGACTTGTGTCGTGGTCCGCACGTACCTTCAACCGGCTTTTTGAAAGCTTTTAAATTAACCAAGCTTGCAGGCGCTTATTGGCGCGGAGACTCCAATAATGTAATGTTGCAGCGTATTTATGGCACTGCATGGGCGGATAAAAAAGCGCTGAGTGCGTATTTGTTTCGTATCGAAGAAGCTGAAAAACGGGATCACCGAAAAATTGGGAAAGCGCTCGATTTATTCCATTTCCAAGATATTGCACCCGGTATGGTTTTTTGGCATGCGAAGGGGTGGACCATCTATCGTACTTTGCAACAATACATTCGTGAGCGCCTGGCAGAACTGAATTATCAAGAAATTAGAACGCCCCAGTTAGTCGATAAAATACTGTGGGAAAAGTCAGGGCATTGGGATAACTTTCGCGAAAACATGTTTTTAACTGAAACAGAGAATCGCAGTTATGCGGTTAAGCCAATGAATTGCCCGTGCCATGTTCAAATTTATAATCAGGGTCTTAGAAGTTACCGCGATTTGCCGGTACGATATGCCGAATTTGGCAATTGCCATCGGTGTGAGCCATCAGGCGCCTTGCACGGCTTAATGCGGGTTCGAAACTTTGTGCAAGATGATGGGCATATTTTTTGTTCAGAAGACCAAGTCCAAGCCGAAGTAGCCACGTTGTTAGGGTTAGTGCAATCAGTGTATGCCGATTTTGGGTTTGATAGTATGACCTATCGCTTAGCACTCAGACCTGAAAAACGGGTTGGCAGCGACGCAGTATGGGACAAAGCCGAAGCAGCACTTGCAAATGCCATGCGTGGGTATGGTATTGTATGGGAGGATGCCCCAGGAGAGGGTGCTTTTTATGGCCCTAAAATTGAATGTTCATTGGCCGACTCGCTGGGTCGTATTTGGCAATGCGGGACATTCCAAATTGATTTTTCTATGCCAGAGCGGCTGGATGCGCAATTTATTGCAGAAGACGGCTCAAAACAATTACCCGTGATGATTCATCGTGCCATTCTTGGAACCTTTGAACGATTCATGGGGATTTTAATTGAACATTATGCTGGCAAGTTTCCACTTTGGCTTGCACCCACACAGGTGGTTGTAACAACAATTAGTGAAAAGCAACATGAATATGGTGCAAAAATGTATGAAATTTTGCAAAAAAATCATATTCGTGCAAATTTTGACTTGAGAAATGAGAAAATAGGCTTTAAAATTCGCGAGCATACTTTACAAAAGGTTCCATACCTTTTAATTGTAGGGGATAAAGAAGTTGCTGAAGGGCTTGTTAGTGTGCGTTCTTGTGATGGCACGGACTTAGGCCAAATGACAATAGAAGCATTTTATCAGCGGCTTGTTAAAGAAATTAGCACAAAGAGTCGTGCTGAACCAGTTGGAGGATAAAACCATTAGTGCACCAGTCAAGCGTGATACCGATCGCGCGAGAATCAATGAGCAAATCAAGGTCCCTGAAGTGCGTTTAATCGATGCAGACGGTGAGCAGGCGGGCATTCTTTCACTGAGAGAAGCATTGCGCCTGGCTGATGAAAGTGGACTTGATCTTGTTGAAATTTCGCCAACGGCCAAGCCACCTGTCTGTCGCGTGATGGATTACGGAAAGTTTTTGTTTGAAGCAAGTAAAAAACAAGCAGAAGCACGCAAAAAACAAAAGCATGTACAAATTAAGGAACTTAAATTCCGTCCAACAACGGAGGAAGGAGATTATCAGGTCAAGCTACGCAACCTGACACGTTTCCTTGCGAATGGAGATAAAGTCAAAGTAACCCTTCGGTTTAGAGGGCGTGAAATGGCACATCAAGAATTAGGTATGCGCATTCTCGAGCGTTTGAAAGAAGATACAGTAGATATTGCTGTGATTGAACAACATCCGAAGCGAGAAGGTCGACAATTATTGATGGTGTTATCACCTAAGAAAAAATAACTGAATTCATATTATGTTGATATGAGTTAAATGCGGAGTTACAAACGTTATGCCAAAGTTAAAATCACATCGTGGAGCGGCGAAGCGCTTCCGTAAATTAGCCAGCGGGGCTGTAAAACGCCGTGGGGCG
Organism: Gammaproteobacteria bacterium; assembly: GCA_030147855.1. GTDB lineage: Bacteria > Pseudomonadota > Gammaproteobacteria > Legionellales > Legionellaceae > JAALKW01. Next base: position 13,220 of record JASBUO010000073.1, on the reverse strand, counting down.
AACCGAAATCACATTCTCACGAAGCATACCACCAAGAAAAAGCGTGATGCTCGCGTACAGGCAACACGCCTTAAGGCATGTGATGCACGTCTAGCGAAACGCATGTTGCAAGGTAGTTAAGGGGAGAATGAATTATGCCAAGAGTTAAACGTGGTGTGACGGCGAAAGCGCGTCACAAAAAAGTATTACAACAAGCTAAAGGTTATTACGGTGCGCGTAGTCGTGTGTATCGCGTTGCGAAGCAGGCGGTTATTAAAGCTGGCCAATATGCATATCGTGACCGTCGTCAGAAAAAACGTCAGTTTCGTGCGCTTTGGATTACCCGAATCAATGCAGAAGCACGTGTGAGTGGTTTATCTTACAGCCGACTCATTGATGGTTTGAAAAAAGCGAATGTTGAGTTAGACCGAAAAGTATTGGCAGATATGGCTGTGCATGATAAACCAGCATTTGCAGCACTTGCAGCACGTGCAAAAGAGGCTTTGGGCCTGTAACGTATGTTGGATGACATTACGACTGTAGAAAAAGAGGCGCTTAAAGCCATTGATATGGCAGAGCGCCTTGATGCACTGGATGCGGTTCGCGTAAATTTTTTAGGTAAAAAAGGTAAGCTAACCGACATCTTGAAAGGTGTGTCTTCGCTGCCACCGGCCGAAAAACCCAAAGTGGGGCAGGCTGTTAACCAGGTGAAACGTCATATTATGGCGTGCCTAGATGAAAAAAATGAACAGCTAAAAGTGCTCGAATTAGAAGCAAAGCTTGTCAGTGAGCGGATTGATGTCACATTACCTGGGCGTGTTAAAAACACAGGTACCTTGCACCCCATTACGCAAGTGCGCGACAAAATCGTTGACTACTTTAGCCGGCTTGGCTTTGATGTACTTGATGGCCCTGAAGTGGAAACAGAGCACTACAATTTTGAGGCGCTCAATATACCTGATCACCACCCAGCACGGGCTATGCATGATACCTTTTATTTTGGTGATGGCAGGCTCTTAAGAACACATACTTCTCCTGTTCAAATTCGCGCAATGCAAGCGGGAGGCAAGCCTCCTTTTCGGCTCATTGCGCCGGGTCGTGTTTATCGACGCGACTCAGATGTGACACATACGCCCATGTTTCATCAATTAGAGGGGTTACTAATTGACGATACAAGCCAAGGGGTTACTTTGGCAAGCTTGAAAGGTGTATTGCAAGATTTCTTTACGCACTTCTTTGAAAAAACGGTAGATGTGCGCTTTAGGCCTTCTTATTTTCCTTTTACAGAACCTTCTGCAGAAGCAGATATTGGGTGTACGACATGCGATGGCAAAGGGTGTCGCGTGTGTGGCTTTACGGGCTGGCTTGAAGTCCTTGGCTGTGGCATGGTGCATCCTAATGTATTGAATGCGGTGGGATTATCTCCTGATGCGTACCAAGGCTTTGCCTTTGGGCTTGGTATCGATAGGCTGGCAATGCTTTATTTTGGCATTGATGATCTACGCATGATGTTTGAACACGACTTGAATTTTTTAAAGCAGTTTTAAATTAGGATACGCCAATGAAAGTGAGTGAATCCTGGCTCTCTGAGTGGGTTAATACGTCATTAAGTACAGCTATGCTGGCTGAAAAGTTAACGATGGCAGGGCTTGAGGTAGATGAGGTCATGCCTGCTGCGGGTGCATTTACCCATGTGGTTGTGGCTCATGTGGTTGAAACTGTGCCGCATCCCAAAGCAGATAAACTAACCATTTGTACAGTTGATGTGGGTGAAGATTTGCCAGTTCAGATTGTCTGTGGCGCTTCTAATGTACGTACAAACTTAAAAGTTGCTTTAGCACGACCGGGCGCAGACTTGCCGGGCGACATACATATTCAAGAAACCTCATTGCGTGGTGAGCTCTCACAGGGCATGATTTGCTCGTCAGTTGAGCTTGGCCTCGAAGAGAATGCTGAAGGCATTTTAGAGCTTCCGGAAAGCGCACCGATTGGTGTGCCACTAGAGTCGTATTTGAAGCTAAATGATAATATTTTGATTGTTGAGTTAACTCCGAATCGTGCAGACTGCCTTAGCATGCGGGGTATTGCGCGAGAAGTTTCAGCACTGACCAACACACCACTGCAGACACCTACCATTGAATCCGTGGTAGCGCTTACTGATGCAAGCGCCCAGGTAAACGTTTTAGAAAAAGCAGCGTGTCCTGGTTATGCACTGCGACTCGTAAAAGACATAAATCCAACTGCTGAAACACCACTCTGGATGCAAGAGCGTTTGCGCCGAGGAGGTATTCGACCCATTCATCCAGCGGTTGATGTAACGCAATATGTCATGCTCGAATTTGGCCAACCAATGCATGCCTTTGATGCCGCAAAAATTTCAGGCCCCATTCAAGTCCGTTTTAGCCAAAAAGGTGAAGCACTTGTGCTACTTGGTGGGCAGGAAGTGACACTTAATGACGGTGTGTTAGTCATTGCAGATGATAATGGCCCGCTCGCCATAGCAGGTGTAATGGGGGGAGATGCAAGCGCTGTAACATCTGACACAACCGATGTATTGTTTGAGAGTGCTTTTTTTGAGCCGCACCATATTGCGGGTGTTGCAAGAGCCCATGGGCTTTGCACGGACGCTTCACAGCGTTTTGAGAGAGGGGTTGACCCAGCACTGCACTCGAAGATGATAGAGCGTGCAACAGCACTTTTGCTTGAAATAACAGGCGGCACACCAGGCCCTGTTGTGTGGACACACACACCTGATTACTTGCCTGAAAAACGTATTACATTTAAACCGGCCCGTGTGGCAGCTTTAACAGGTCTTGACGTGCCTGAAAAGCAAATACAAACGCTCCTAGAAGCCTTGGGTATGGAAGTGATTACACAGCATGATGATGCTTGGCATATTACCGTACCATCTTATCGTTTTGATTTATCTCTAGAAGTTGATTTGGTCGAAGAAGTGGCAAGACTTTATGGCTATGATGCCTTGGTGCCTAAAACATCTTCTGGTGTATTACGTCGGGGGACACTCAGTGTATTTCAACAAATAAGCCGGCGTGTGTCATCGTGTTTAAGTGCTCGTGGCTATCATGAAATTATAAGTTATAGTTTTGTCGACCCAGCGCTTCAAGCAGCCTTTTGTCCTGATGCAGCAACATTGAGCTTATTAAATCCGCTTTCACCCGAACTGTCTCAAATGCGCGTAAGTTTGTGGCCTGGTTTGATTGCAGCGCTGCTCAATAACGTATCGCGTCAACAAAATGAAATGCGATGCTTTGAAATAGGCGTGGTATTTGACATGCAAGATGGTTCACTTCGCGAGCGCTCATCACTTGCCGGCTTGGTAATGGGGGAGTGTGGGGCACTTAATTGGAGTGAGCCGACGCGTGAGTACGATTTTTACGATATGAAAGGGGATTTAGAAGCGCTTTTTGCCCATCTTTCACTACCACTAAACGTTGTACCGGAAACAATGCACGCACTACATCCTGGAAAATCTGCGCGCCTTTATTTAGGAGAGCGCGCAATTGGTTGGATGGGGGTATTACATCCAGCACTTGCTGAGTCGTTTGATGTAGATGCCGAGGTGATGTTATTTGAAGTGGCGCTAGATATACTGGATAGCACAGAAAGGCGACGTTACAAAACTATTTCAAAATACCCGCGTGTGCGTCGTGACTTGTCACTACTCGTGGATGAAACGGTATGTGCCTCAGAGATTGAAGTAGTCACCCGAAAAGCCATGGCAAAAGCTTCACACTTATTGCAGTCATTTGATTGGTTTGATCAATACACTGGCGAACAAGTGCCTGCAGGTAAAAAGAGCTTGGCTATTGCGCTCACATTTCAAGATGCAGCACGTACCCTTACAGAGCAAGATATTACGCCACTCATTGAGTCAGTGATTGCAGCGCTTGAGGAGAAGCTCCCGATTCATGTGCGCGATGGTGCCGCATGATGCCTGAAAGCCCAAATCCACCGTATTATGAGCGGCATATCTTTATGTGTACCAATCAAAAAGCACCAGGTAAAACATGTTGTGCTAATACAGGTGGCCTTCCTTACATGACTTATTTACAGCATGTATTGAAAGCGCAAGGCCTAAATGGACCTGGTAGAGTGCGAGTAAGTCAGTCGGGCTGTCTGGGGCGCTGTAAGTTGGGGCCTTGTCTTGTGATTTATCCAGAAGGGGTATGGTATACCTATACCTCAACGAATGACTTAGATGAAATTATTCAAACCCATGTACTTGAAGGAAAACTATGTACGCAGCACTTGCTTGACACTGATAAAGAGGCGCCAAGTGCTGCGATGCTGTTAATGTTGTGTTAGAGCTTCACCTGACGGTTCAGTCTCATTGTCTGATGGGTCCATCTTTTTCCCGAACTCTTTGACTTCTTTGGCAAGTGAAACACTGGTTGTTTGTTCTTGTATCCAGGCTTTTCTATGGGGGTTGGTTTCTTTTGTACCAAGACCTATTTTGTTGAGTATGCTATTCGCCCATTTAAGAAAAGCTTGTATTTTTTCATGCATATCGTGATAAGACACATCTTCTGGATCGTGGAGCTTATCAATCTTATCCATATGCGTTTGAATAGTGCCCTCCCACTCAGTTTTGAGTGCGTGACCATCAATTCTCCCGTTCATATATTGATCTCTTGTTTTTTCTAATGCCTCTATTAATTGTTTAATAGGTTCTCTAATGAGTTCTTTTTTTGCAGCATGCGTTGAGTTGTCATAATACTCGCAAAGCAGCTCAGAAATGGTTTGTAGTTTTGACGCTATATCAAGATAGGTTCTTGCAATGAGTGCGCGCTCGTCTTGTTGAGCTTTCTTTTTTCTACTTTTTGTTGTTTTTCTTGGTGTTCACCCCATTTTCCCTGAAAAAAATTGACCATTTTGATTCTCCAATATTCGATGATGTGATATTAAATTCTATTTTCTGGTCCATTTGATGGGTCTTCAGCCTCGTCGGGACCTTCTTTTTTATTAGCCGGTAGATTGTCTTCAAAGTGGCGCACATCTTCGGCATTCATCGCTGAGTTTTCACGCTCTTTAATCCATGGCTTTTTAGGTGGTACTCCTTCTGCGGTAGGCGATAAGACACCTAAATACTCCAAAGCACCTTGTGCCCAGTGCAAAAAACTTTGAATGAGTTTATGCGCATGATGGTAAACCATGCTTGAGGTTTTAAGGTGAACCTCTATTGCAATTAAGCCTTGGGTTTCATGTTCAATAATATTTTTCCAGTCAGTTTTTAGGGTGTTGAGTTCGATATTTCCTGCGTCATATTGTTCTTTAGTCTGCCCAAGCGCTTCTCTTATGGCGAGCATAGGTTTTTCTATCTCACGTATTTTGTCTTTTTGTTCAGAAAAAGTACCTTCTAAATCGGTTTGAATGAACTTTAACTTCTTTATCATCATGTCAAAAGTTTCAGTCACCAACCGCTTTTCTTTTTCTGCGGGTGTTTCATCTTTCCTAGGGGAAAAGAGCCCTATGACGCCTAAGCCTAGGTTTTTAATTGAAAATCCCATGTTTGCTCTCCAAAAATAGCCATCTGTCTTATATTGTAGAATAATCGGTCATTTAGTCAAAATTTATTCATTCTGTTTGAATGATTGTTTTTGCTATGAGATGCCATATAAATTTGCACCTTTGTTTGGCGTCCAAATAATCTAGCCATAAATGTAGATGAAATGAAGGGATCTATGTACAGAGGTACAGTTATCCAGGATTGAGGTTATTTTAGTCTAAATTTAAGATACTAGCTCATTTCTTAATTTGTGTTATACTAAAATAGTTTAAAAATCAATCGGCTATCATGATGAGGGACAAATCGTGAGCGCATTAAGTAAAGCACGTTTAGTAGATTTTTTATGCGAAGAGCTCGCTTTAACGCGGCCTGATGCCAAGCTGCTTGTTGAGCAGTTTTTTGAAAGTATACGTGAAGAGCTTGAACATGGGTACCATGTTAAGCTGTCGGGGTTTGGTAATTTTATTTTACGCGATAAAACAGAACGTCCAGGGAGAAACCCTAAAACAGGAGAAGTGGTGCCTGTCACCGCGCGTCGTGTGGTCACGTTTAAGCCGGGCAGCAAGTTAAAAGCAAGGGTTGAAGCAAAAAAAGATACGCACTAGTGAAGTCGTCGCTTATAGTACTCTTTAAGGAGTGGGTTCTCAACTGGGCGTTCTTTCGCTTCTGGATCGGCCAACAATAAAGACTCTTCAACGTACGTCATTTGGCTGCTTTTATCGACGAGCAAGCGGTACCATGGATTTTTGTGTGCGAAATCTCGTGTGGTTGCCCGGGGATTATACTGGCCTGAGGCCTGAAACAGTGGATCTATATCAACAATAACAGCGCGATACCCTTGTTGTTTATGCAAAACTACATCACCAATGTTAAATTTTGCAAGCTGAGACATAGAAGCTACCTGGCATGTTAAAACTCATTAGAAGTGTCACACTTTACAACTCGATGAAAATGCCACATATATTCAAGTATAGAACATATAAGTTACGTCATTGCAAGCCTGAGCGTAGCGAGTGGTGTAGCAATCTAGTGTCTTTGCTATCTCTGGACTGCTTCACCTTTGGCTCGCAGAGAGGGTCATTGTACTAAACTTATGTTACGGAACAGGTGGAAGCGCCGATGGCCGTAGCACGACAAAGGGATGCAGAAGCATCCCTTTTTTATTGTGTCGTGTCTGAAAATATTTTGGGGTTTAAGGGGCAAAGCCCCTTGTGCTAGATACACCCATGATATTTGGTCTTACATCTCGATGGAGTTTAGTCCATCTGAGAAAGTACAGCAATCAAGCTTTACTTTTTCCCACCAAGCAGATTCGACCACCACGATCTGACGTATCCCCACGAAATAATATAAATTGTGGCCATCAAATATTACATATGATCTAATACTCATTTTTATGAAATGAGTATTAGTTATGATGGCATCTGAGCTATTGCAATCCTATTTAGAAGAAGTATGTCCTGAAATTCATGCGGCCCGCCTTCAAGCTTTAATGGATGTAGCAGATGGTTTACAGAAAAGTAATAATTTGTCATTAACTGCGATGGGGCGGGGTTTAAAGAGCTCGACAGATATAAAACATAAGGTAAAAAAAGTAGACCGATTGGAGTCCAACAAACATTTGTACAAAGAGTTAGATAAATTATACGAGGGTTTATCCGGTTATATTTTTACTTACACTTCTTTTGAGTCAAATCTACCTATTATTATTGATTTATGCTTTTTAAAAGATAATAAAGACATACAAATGTTAAGTGCAGAATTGGCATTAAAAGGTAGAAGTTTGCCTCTTTATCGAGATGTTTTTAAATCCGGCGAACTAAAAAGCCGAGCTAAATCGTTTTTAGACAAAGTATCTTTGCTTTTACCTGCCGATGCAGATGTTGTTTTTATTATGGATGCAGGGTTTGGAAATGATTGGTTTCAAGAAATAGAAAAGCACACAAGCTGGTATTGGGTAACGCGAATTAGGCAAGGAAAAAGCATAAAACTTAGTCCAGATGATGAGTGGATGGATTCAAAAGATTTATTTGAAAAAATTAATGTTCGCGCTAAAGCCTATAACCAGGCTACAATTATGAAAACACATAATAGACCATGCCGCTTAGTTACAAAAAGAAATACATCAAAAAACACAAAGGGTAAATATAATCGTCAACCAAGGAATTACCATGCAGGCAATGCTGACTATCAACGCTCTGCAAAAGAACCTTGGATCATTGCTAGCAACTTACCTGCACAATTTACAACAACCCAAATACTAAATTTCTATAAAAAAAGAATGCAGATTGAAGAAAGTTTTCGAGATGTTAAAAGTCATCAATATGGTTTGAGTGCTCGTTATTCAACAACGAGATGTGTTTATCGCTGGAGCATAAAGATGTTACTGGCCGCTCTCGTTCAAGTTATTTGTTGGGTAATTGGTATTATTGGGCATAGCCAAGGCTTTCAAAGAAAATTTCAAGCAAATACGGTTAAAGATAAACGGGTTTTTTCTTATTTTTATTTAGGTTTATTAATTCTACAGTATGACAAGCTAGATGAATTGATTATTGATTATGAAAATTTGCCTCATATTATACAAAACGAGCTAAACAGAGAATGGTAAATTTCGTGGGGATCTGTCAGACCACGAGCCCTTCTCTGCCTCTTTCTCAGGCTCATCACGCGCAAAAAAGCCTTTTCCCACTTCAGTAAATGAAGTCAGTGCTTCTTTGGTTTTTGAAATCTCCAGACTCTCCATTCCAGCGTGTACACTGAGTGGAAAACAAACTGCAGTATTCACTAATAAAAGTAGCAAGACGGGGTCAATGACTACGGCTAATACAACTGATATCACAATAAATCCAACCCCTAAAAAACCAAAGAAAGCCGCTGTGGCAGCCTGAGAGTTCGCACCTTCTCTCAACTTATGTGCTAACAACAAACATTGCTCATGATTTTTTGAGCCATCCCTACCTTCGAGTAAATCATCAAAAGTTTGAATGCTACGTGCGAGTAGATCTTTCGAGTACGTTGTGGGGGGGGCGGTGAGCAACAAGGATGGACAGTTCCTTTGCTCGCAATTCATAAAGGGCTATTAATTCCCGATGCTCGGGTTTGCCTGCTTTACGTATTTTCACTAAGACCTGTTCTAGTTTTTCATCAAACTGCTCCAGTAACTCTTTATCAGTTGGAAGTCTAGCACCATATTTTTCACTAAAATCATAAGGATGATACTTCGCATCGCCTTTTAGCACTTGAGCTACTATTGAATGTCCCATGGTATAATCCGTAAAGTTGGTTATGTTATTTGAGTATAGCACAAATTTATTCTGGCTCATTGCGAAGCCTTCTTAAAGTGGCAGGGTCCATACCATTATTTTCATCGAGTTGTAAAATGTGACTAATGAGTTTTAACAAAAAAGGGGGAGCGAATATAGGCACCTACAGGCGCAGATGCCTATGTGTTAGTTTGCTAATTTTAAGATTCTACGGGCTTTCTTTTACAAATTTTATCGGCTAAATAGCCAACGGCGCCCGCATAATAAATGGAATTATTGTATTTTAAAATCATTTTGTAGTTGGGGTAGGCTAAGAATACAGGGCCGCCATGTGGTTGGATAATACTGGCCTGTAAGTTTTGGTAGGGAAGCGAGTCGCCATTTGTCATACGAACCCCCAAAGCTTCCCATTCACGAACCGATTTAACCGTTCTTTTGCCTTCAAGCGAGCGGTCGAAGTCTTTTGGCAGTTTTACATGCACAGCCCAAGGCTCCCCAGTGTGCCAGCCTTTACCTTTCATATAATTTGCAATTGATGCAAGGGCGTCAGGTTTTGAGGTCCAAATATCTCGACGACCATCACCATCATAGTCGACGGCATACTGCACCCAGCTAGAGGGTAAAAATTGAGGGTGTCCTGAAGCACCGGCCCACTCACCTTTGAAGTGTTCGAGCGTGACGTGCCCATCATTCAAAATGCGTAATGCTGTAAATAATTCTTTTCTGAAAAAATCAGAGCGCTTAGAGTCGTAAGCGAGCGTTGTGAGTGATTGAATTACAGGGAAGTTACCCATGTAACCACCATAACTGGTTTCAATACCCCAAAATGACACGACAAAGCATGGATCAACACCGTATTCGCGCCCAATTGCTTCAAGGGTTGACTGGTATTGTTTGTATTTCTTGCGTCCCATCGCAATGCGATAATTATCGATACGAGAGTTGCGATATTTGGTATAGCTTAAGCGTTTTTCAGGTTGTGATTTAGAGAGGTTTTTAACACGCCGGCTAGGCTCATGCACGTCTGCAAAAGCAGCTCGAATAACCTCTTCAGAAATGCCTTGGTTACGCGCTTCTTCCTTTACTTCGGCAAGCCAGCTTGACCAGTTTTGTTGTGCAGATACCGCAGGTGTTACAGTCAAACAAGTGATGCAGGCGGATAAAAAAAGGACGTGTTTCTTCATGCCACTCTCCTTTGAATCATTATTATTGTTATTAAGGTTAAGTGTGGTAGAGGTTATGCTTAAATTCAAATATACCTTCGCCTGTGAGTCTTCAGCGTTGTTGCAAACTCACATGCCTTCAGCCATGTACTTCATATACACGCCTTCGGCTCGTTCATTTGCTCCTAGCTGAAAACTCAAATGCTGTGCGTATAGCAGCGGGTGGTAGGTTAACCTCAGTTCTGGATAAGAAACACCTAATTTGGCACAATTTCTAAGAGCGTCGTTGCTGTATAGGTTATGTCATATAGATTGAAAAGGTAACTCCCCACGTCACCCCGAGCTTGCGAGGGGTCTCCTGCTGGCTGACCACCACTTTTGTGCTTGCCTTTTTCTCGAAGTGATGTCGTCCTTGGTGGTTTAGATAGCCCATCACTTGAGGGTGGTTTAGAGCTATTGCGGCTATTTTTACTCAAGCGCTTTTCAAGCGCTGCTATCCTTGCAGCCTGTTGTGTAATGGTCGCCTCCAAGGCAGAAATCTTTTCTTGCAACGCCGATATTATGTGCTCATCATCCTTCATGGGCCTATTTGATCACAACTGCATTATTTTGCAAGGCTTTTTTATATTTAGTTCGTGTCAGCCAGCAGGAGACCCCTCGCAAGCTCGGGGTGACGTGGGGAGTTACTTGAAAAGATGACTGTTGCCAATTAAATTAACCCCGAAAATTACGACCAAATAACTAAAGGGAGTTTAAGATGTTGGCACCAGTCGAAGAAATTTTTTGCGACTTTGATAATTTTTGCAAGGGCTATTTGAAAAATAATGGGAAATATTTGTTGCCAAACCCTGATAGCAAGCGAGAGCGCGCAATGCAAATAAGTCTATCTGAAATAGCTACAATCGTTGTTTTATTTCAGATGAGCCACTATCGCACGTTCAAGGATTTTTATTGTGAGCACGATGGGCTGGTTTTACGGCTTCAAGCTGCATATTGTCATCAATCACCAAGGAGAGTTGATGAGCTTTTGCTTGACGAAAGGCAATGTAGATGACCGGGCTGTCGTTCGAAAACTCATGGCAAATTTAAAGGGCTTGGCTGCGGGAGACAAAGGACACCTTGGCAAAGCAGTTTCGGATGATTTAGCAAAACACGATTTAAAATTTATCACGAAAGTGCGAAGAAATATGAAGAAAAAATGCTCTCCGCGTTTGAAAGCTTTTTCCTAAGCCAACGCGGCATCGTAGAAACTATCATTGAGCAGCTAAAAAACCTGTATCATATTGAGCACACACTTCATCGCAGTCCAATTAATTTTATAGTAAACCTTGTGGGAGCATTAGTTGCATACGTTTGGCGCCCGAATAAACCTGCCATAAACGTGAGTAAGACTCAGGCTAACTTATGTACAGTTATCCAGAACTGAGATTAGCTGGACTTTGTGAAAAAACACCCTTCCCGAATCCCCGCGGCGCAGACCGCGGGGCCCATTCACTAAATGATATCAGTGTATAAATCTTTCCATTTTGGATTATTTTTTTGGATAAGATCTATTTTCCACTGCCTTTTCCATTCTTTTAATCTTTTTTCTCTGGCAGCGGCCAAAGTGATGTCGTTAAAAATCTCATAATATACAAGCATTGTGACATTGTATTTTTGAGTAAATCCAGGGACAAACTTATTTTTATGCTCCCATACACGCCTAATTAAGTCAGAGGTTAGGCCAATATACAGTGTTCCATTGTACTTGCTTGCGAGAATATATACGTAGCTTTCTTTCATTTGAACTTGCCCCTATTCCATTTCAAGGCCTTACCCCGTAAAAAACCGGGGTTGTCAATGCTGTATAACTCTTTATCCTTTTGTTCGCTTAAACATTCAGGGAGTAACAACATTGACGACGGAGATTATATCAGTATTGGCAGCATTTGCATCTTAATTCACACAACCCACGTGGAAAAACATGCAAACCTTGTTTCTTGGTGCGGTGCTTTGTAAAAAGGCAAGGCGCGTAACAAGTATCTTGCGTGTTATGGGATTGACGCATGAAAAAAACTTCTCAAAATATCACCGAGTGTTAAGCTATGCCACCTGGAACGGATTGGCGTTAAGCAAAATTTTGCTAGGCCTGCTCATCAAGTGTTTACCTATTTTGGTAGCTGTTGACGAAACGCTTGAACGTAGACGAGGAAAAAAGATAAAAGCCAAGGGCATGTATCGTGATGCAGTACGTTCTAGTCAGTCGAATGTTGTAACATGTATGGGTTTAAAGTGGGAAGTCATGACGATCATTGTTCCCCTGCCTTGGAGCAAACGGCCATGGGCTAAGCGTATTAGCTCCCTCTAAAAAGGCTAATGAAACAGCTGGAAAACGCCACAAAACCTCAATTGACTGGACTTGCCAAATGGTAAAGCTTGTTGCACGCTGGCTTAATCGAGCTTCATGGATATTAGTGGGGGATGGTGCATATGCTTGTATGGACCTTGCCCATACCTGCGTGGATGTAGGGGTTACACTTATTTCTCGATTGAGGTTAGATGCACAGCTTTTTGAGTTTCCAGAATTTGAACCTAAAAAACTAGGTAGGCCACCTATTAAAGGAGATCGTATTTCACTCAAAGCATTGCTTAACGACCCAGAGCAAATTTGGCAATCATCAACTATTGATTGGTATGGGGGTAAATCCAAAGTTGTTGAGTACTTAAGCTTCGTTTGTCTTTGGTATCAGGCTGGAAAAACACCAGTTCCCATGAGGATTGTGCTTGTTAAAACGCCTGATGGAAAAAATGTTGCTGAAACCTTTTTTAGCACAGATGTTGGGTTAACCGCGACCAAGATTATTTTTTACTTTGTATGTAGGTGGAACATCGAGGTCACCTTCGAAGAGACACGTGCTCACTTGGGTATCGAAACGCAACGTCAGTGGTCAGATAAGGCTATTCAACGTTCTACCCCTTTACTTATGGGTCTGTACTTCATACTAACTTTGGTTGCTCTAAGAATGAAACAAAGCAGCTGATAGTACAAGAAATAACCATATGGTACAACAAACAGGGTGAGCTGACTTTCTCGGACATTCTCGTAACCGTGCGTCGTTCAATTTGGAAGCAGCGCTATTTCTCAAACTCCGCCAATAATTCTGAACCTTCAAAAATAGAGGAGCAATATGAGAACACCTTGCTTTATCAACTCGCTTTAGCTGCTTAAAAGCCAAGGCCAATGTAACACAATTAGTTTGCTACTGCTTTACTGACATGGGCCCCGCGGTCTGCGCCGCGGGGATTCGG
>JASBUO010000075.1 GCA_030147855.1 Gammaproteobacteria bacterium | reverse complement strand
GGGTTTCAGTTATTGACGCTTGTTGTCAATAACGTTGAATTTAAAGATGGGTTACAAGTGAGTGAGCAGTCAACAAGAGAGGCCGCCTAATGTCATACACCACTTTTGACAATAACTCAGATAGGCATGTGGTCTACATTGACAATGCAGACAAAGTATCGTTTCCTGACTGGGAAATTTATGGACATTATGAGGTGTATGCTTCTTATGATAATGAGGATTGGTTTAATTTACCTACAACCTATGATGCAGAAAAAGGACAATTATGCATCATAATAGATAGCTTAAGCCAAGCGAAAATTCACCTTGCGTTTTTTCCACCCTATACTTATGCAAGGCATCTTAGGCTCATTGAAGATGCGCAGAGCATGCCTCACTGTACAGTTACCCACCTTGGAAAAACCACTTTTGAAGCAGGACGAGATATTACATTACTAACCTTTGGTACTCCTGAAAAAGGGAAAAAGGAGGTTTGGCTAATTGCCCGACAGCACCCAGGCGAACCTCAAGCTGAGTGGTATGCCGAGCAATTAGTACGAACCTTAAATGAACAAGACGAAGCGTTTTTTGAGAAATACACCTTTCGTCTCGTACCTAATATGAATCCGGATGGCACGTATCTTGGAAACTTACGTACAAATGGACATGGAAAAGATTTAAACCGTCAATGGTGTGCTCCATCAGCAGAAAAAAGCCCCGAGATTTATTTTGTCCTCAATAAAATGCAGGAAACGGGTGTTGATTTCTTTATGGACATTCATAGTGATGAAGCTGCCTCCGAGGTGTTTTTTCCAGAACTAGCGCCCCAAAAAGCAGGATTATCTAACTTTATAGAGCTTTACAAAGCGAAAAATTCACGTATAGGCGATTTGACATATGGTGAAGAGAGTGGCTTGGAGTGCCCGAAAATTGAAAATATACAGGACACCGCTGATGGTGGTGTAAGTACACGTTTTGGTTGCCTTGCATTTACGCTCGAGATGCCTACAAAAAATTCATCTATTGAGGAGTGTTATCAACTTGCCAGAGACTTCTTTCCTGTGTTCGAATAGCTACAGCTGTATGATACGACTGCAGTTATCACGAAAGAAGAAAGGCAAGAAAGTATGATACTTACCTCTCCTGGTGTAAACTCTGTATTTCATTCCACTGTGTCTGATCAATTAGGCGATAAAAAGCCAGGTTCTTGTTGTGTCATGATGTAAATGTATTGCTGTTGTTGTATGGTGTATTCGTTGATTTAGGGAGAAATAAATGAATGTAAAACGCTTTTTAGCTGCATCTGTTGTATTGTTTGGTTTTATCTTCTTATATGAGTGGCTGGTTCATGGCATGCTGTTGCAAGGCATGTATGAAGAAACAGCATCTGTTTGGAGAGCTCATGAAGAAATGCAGAAATATCTTCACTTTAATTTTGTCTTAATAGCTGTGGTTGCTTTATGGGCCACTCTGATGTTTACGCGCTTTTATCAGGATGGCGGTATTGGTAATGGGCTGTGTTTTGGTATTTATATGGGCATTTTTTCGGGCATTCAAGCCTTTGCCGCATATTTTTATTTACCGATTCCTGTCATGCTTGCGGCGTACTGGCTACTTTCTTCATTTATGGAATATGTGATTGGTGGTGTATTGATTGGTGCTATTTATCGCCGCCCTATCTAGGTGTTTTATCCATAGCATCCCTACTTCCTTCTAAGTTTTAGGCTGGACCTGGGGTGCTACAATTAAAATTTAAACAGCGTTGATGCCCAGTAACTCCCCACGTCACCCCTCGCAAGCTCGGGGTGACGTGGGGAGTTACGATGCCCAAAGTTATCTGTCCTCATCATTTTCAAGCGGCGGATATCAAAACGGCGTAAAAATAAGTGGATCGCTGATATGGGTTTCAATATGCGGTTTTGAGTTTTCTAGTAAATCTTCAAGTATTTCATATTAAAATTGTGGTGAAGTGTAGACTTAAACGCTGCCTAAGATAATAATGAATTATGAATACAAATCCACCGAAGCCGTTATTTGATACCCTTACCAGCCTTGAAACGCAATTAGAAACGCGTGCTTGGGAGTATTTAGATGAGGCTTATCATTTAGAAGATATCGTGATATCCGCACAGTTTTTGTTGGCTTATAAGGGGAGTCAAGGTACATTTAATGGATATCGACGAGAAGTGGAGCGCTTTCTACATTGGGCGGCATTGGTTGCATGCAAAAAACTAGCCGACTTAAAGCGAGAAGATATTGAGACTTTTATCGAGTTTTCACAAGCACCACCCAAGTATTGGATTGGGCAATCAAAGCCAGCGCGTTTTATTGAAAAAGAAGGCATTCGTTTGCCAAATCCGGCATGGCGTCCTTTTATTGTAACTGTATCTAAATCTGCGCATAAGCGTGGACATGTGCCAGATATCAAAAACTTCGAACTATCACAAAGTTCGTTACGTGAATTATTTGCCATTTTAAGTAGTTTTTATCAATACCTTGTACAAGAGTCATATGTCTCTAATAACCCCTTTGCATTGGTTCGCCAAAAAAGCCGATTTATTCGTAAAACACAAGGTCCGATTAAAATAAGGCGCTTGTCTGAGTTACAGTGGCAATACGTTGTAGAAAACACACAGAGACTCGCAACAGAAAATCCTGCTTTGCATGAGCGCACATTATTTATCTTATCAGCACTCTATGCCATGTATTTAAGAATATCAGAGCTTACTGCAACACCACGCTGGGTGCCGCAAATGAATCATTTTTCGCGCGACGGTGATGGAAACTGGTGGTTTACAACAGTTGGAAAAGGCAATAAAGAGCGACAAATTGCAGTCAGTGAGGCAATGCTAGATGCGCTGAAGCGTTGGCGCAGACACCTTGCACTGCCTCCCCTGCCTTCATTATCTGACTATTCGCCACTGCTGCCCAAGCAAAAAGGCCGAGGACCAATTACAAGCACAAACCATGTTCGAAATTTAGTGCAGTTTGCCTTTGATGCGGCGATTGATAAACTGCATCAAGATGGTTTACCAGAGGAGGCGGAAACACTGCATGAAGCAACTGTTCACTGGTTACGCCACACAGGGATTTCAGATGATGTAAAGGTACGACCGCGTGAGCATGTACGTGATGATGCAGGACATAGCTCAAGTGCAATTACAGATAAATACATTGATATTGAGTTGCGTGAACGGCATCAGTCAGCACGTAAAAAACGTATTTTTGATGATGAAGTGACATAACGGGAAGCTCAGGAGGGTCAAGGATGCCAGGAAAAAACAAGGATTTAACTACCACAGCGGGTCATGTTATAGCTGATAATCAAAATAGTCTAACAGCAGGGCCGTATGGTCCTGTTTTAATTCAAGATTATCAGTTACTTGAAAAGCTCGCACATCAAAACCGAGAGCGTATTCCAGAACGTGTTGTGCATGCCAAAGGTTGGGGTGCGCATGGTGTTTTTACAGTGACAAATGACATTACTGAATATTCATGTGCAGATGTATTTTCTAAGGTGGGTAAAAAAACAGAAGTAATTGCGCGCTTTTCAACAGTTGCCGGTGAGTTGGGTGCTGCTGATGCTGAGCGTGATGTGCGTGGGTTTGCTGTCAAATTTTATACGGATACAGGTAACTGGGACTTGGTCGGCAATAACACGCCTGTTTTTTTTGTGCGAGATCCTTACAAGTTTCCAGACTTCATTCATACACAAAAACGTCATCCAAAAACAAATTTAAGAAGCCCAACAGCGATGTGGGACTTTTGGTCACTCTCACCTGAGAGTTTGCATCAGGTGACAATATTATTTTCGGATAGAGGTCTACCGCAATCAGTACGATATATGAATGGGTATGGCTCTCATACGTTTAGCTTAATCAATCAAGCAAATAAACGGGTGTGGGCAAAATTTCATTTTAAAACGGAGCAAGGACATGCGCACTGGACCAATGAAGAAGCCGCAAAGGTTGTCGGTCAAACACGGGAATCTACACAGGAGGATTTGTTTAAGAGTATAGCGTCAGGTGACTACCCTAAATGGAAATTATATATTCAAGTTATGCAAGAAGGCGAAGTAGCAACTTTTGCGCATAATCCTTTTGATTTAACGAAAGTATGGCCGCATGGTGAGTTTCCACTCATTGAAGTGGGTGTTATGGAGCTAAACCGTAACCCTGATAATTATTTTGCAGAAATTGAGCAGTTAGCGATGTCCCCTTCTAACATTGTACCAGGCATCAGCTTTTCACCTGATAAAATGCTCCAAGCACGTATTTTTTCTTATGCCGATGCACATAGGCATCGTATTGGGACGCATTATGAAGCGTTACCTGTTAATAAGCCCAAATGCCCTGTGCATACTTACCATAAAGACGGTGCAATGCGATTTCAGGATAATAATACGAATAATCCAGATGCTTATTATGAGCCCAATAGTTTTGGTGGGCCGCTTGAAAATAAAGCCACTGAAGAGCCCCCGCTTGCATTAGATGGTGATGCGGCGAGGTATTCGCATCGCATAGACAACGATGATTTTGTACAAGTGCGTGCGTTGTTTAATTTATTTACCGAGGCAGAGCGTGCACGCTTGTATTCAAATATTGCAGCGGCTATGCATGGTGTTCCAGAGCATATTGTTGAACGGCAATTAAAGCTATTTTCTGAGGTTGATAAGACGTATAGAGACGGGGTTAAAGCAGCCCTGACGCGTTAAGCAAGGGCTTTAGTTCACATAAAACATCGGAAGCCAAAAGTCCTGGGCCTCCGATGTTTTGAAGCGCTTTATCTCCTGCTTTAGCATGTAATAACACGCCCATTTGAGTTGCTTGCCAGGCTGTTAAACCTTGTGTCATTAGTCCTGCAATAATGCCACTGAGTAAATCACCCATACCACCCGAGGCCATTGCAGCATTGCCTGCATCACAGCAATACATTGGTTCAGCAGATGTATAAAGTAAACAATGGTGCCCTTTGAGTACGATGTTGCCATTTAATTTTTGGTATAAGAGCAGGATAGATTGTTTACGGTCATTTTGGATGTTTGCGGTAGTTGTATTAAGAAGGCGTGCGGCTTCCCCCGGGTGAGGCGTGAAAACGCATATGGGGAGTGGCGCCCCACCCTTTTTTGCAAGCCAATTGAGCCCATCGGCATCGACTAAACAGGGGGTCTGGTGTGTTTTAATGTGTTGAATGGTGGTATCAAATAACCACTCGGACCAATTGCTTTGGCCAAGCCCTGGACCAAGAACAATAACGGTGGCTCTAGCGAGTACAGTATTAAGCAAGGCGGTTTCAGTTTCTTTAAGGCCGTAGCAGAGTAATTCAGGTTGACGGCTAAGAACAGCGGTTATGTGTTCGGGGCGTGTGATGACAGTAACAATACCTGCCCCCATTTGGGCTGCACTCTGCGCTGCGAGTATTCCGGCGCCAGACATGCCATAATCACCGCCAATAACAAGCACATGTCCAAATGAACCTTTATGCGCATCTTTGGGGCGCGGTTTTAGCCAATTATGCATCATATTAAAGCTTAATCGTTTTTCAGGCATGGCAGTCACGGAAGCATGGAGTATTGCGTTATTTTTTACTTAATCAAACATAAATTCAAGTCACTACGTTTGAGCTCGAAATTGTATAGGTTATGTATTTCGTTGACAGGACTTTGAAAAATTTTGAGGGGTCTCACCATGACAAAAAACTTTCTACTTTACCGTTTGTTTGGCGTCCAAATAAGCCAGCTATAAAAGTAGATGAAATGAAAAGTAATTTATGTACAAGTTATCCATAACCAAGCAGGGCAAGATCGTCTAAATTGTAATTAATATTCATGAAGAAGTCTCTTCATTCTTAACACTTGCAAAAGAAGCTAATTTTAGAACGTAGAGCATTATTTTCACGAGGAAATTGATGCTAGCGTTAAACGCAAGAGGCATATGGAGGTTATCAATGATGATGTGCACTCAACTCTCATTAGAGGGGTAAATGAAGATGAGGCTGCCCTGTAGAACCAATATGTCATATACCATATGTCATGCTAATATTGACATAACATTAAATAGAATGTAAAGTATATGAACAGTATATCATCTAGATATTTCATAATGGGCTACCCAACGACACCAAAAATATCACCTAACTTACACAATTGCTCACTAAATTGCTCTTTGCCTATTTTATTGTCAAAAATTACTGACTATGCTGAGCTTGAACGGCAAGATAACTTACCTCGTGAAGGTGATGCTTTATTTCAGTCCTATACCTTATTGAAGCATCAGTTTGCAGCAGTATATGGCTTATCAGCGTTACAAGAAGAATACTTCACATGGACAGTATTTGTGAGCTTTCTTCATCAGTATGATTTTACAGGCATAGAAATAATTTTTGCCCCTGTACTACGCCCTTTGATAAATCTTTTCTATAACCTAGAAAAACCCGATGAAGCATGGCATACAAGACAAGATGCGAGAGATTTAGCTGATTTTAAAAATATGAATATTACGCCCACAGGACGTTATACTATTTTGTCTTATCCTTTGGTAAACCGTTTTTTTAATAATTATTTTAACATTGATGGCCATGTCCATTTTTTTGAGAGTGGTATGTATCATGATGCCCCAAGGTCGATTGAAGATGAAGGAGTAGCGCCACCTAATTCAGACGTTATTGAGGTCTATTTAAAAGGTGAACATTATGAGCGAACCATTGATGAGGCATATACCGATGCATACAAGCGCTATGAGGTAGAAAACCAAGCGCTTCCCGAAGAATTAAAGACAATTCAAGAAGAGTTGGAAAAGTGTGATGAGTACGCGTCACTGCATGCTTTAGGAGTGCTTTTTTTATATGGGCGTAAAAAATTAAGTGATTGTATTTTAGAGTCCCAAAAAATTAATGCTGAGCAGCGCGCACAATTAGAAGCGCAAAAACAGCCTGATGCTAAAAGTTATGTAGCTGAACATGCCAAAGCATTCAATCATAAATCTGATGCAGAGAAAAAGGCCATCGCCATTATGCTTTTAATTTTATTGCACAATGCAGGCAATAAGCGAGCCGATTTTCTCTTGGATAAGATGCGTATTGTGTCAGGTACAAAAAAAGCAACACAACTTGCAGAAGTTGTTTTCAAACACTGGAATGACCTGGATACAGCTGAGATTAAACAAGTAGAGAAAACGATTGAAGAGCCTTCTAGCTTTTACTTTAATTGCATGGTTGGGCTTGCTGTTGCAGGTGCTGCTTTACTGGTGGTTGCAATTCTTGTGCAACCTGCGGTCTTAATGCCTTTCGCGAGCATTATGATAGGTGCTGGTATTGCAGCTTTGCTTGCAAGTACTGGTATGTTTATCGCGAGACAATTGAGTAGTGATGACGATGCGGATAAAAATACACCGGAGTTAAAGTAACCCAGGAAAGCGCTTTGTTGCTCTGAAGTTTAGGTATGTCAGTGTCACGATTTTTCAGCTAATTTTTTCATAAAGGCTTCATGTGCAGCACATTCTGCTTCATTCGCATAATAAACGGGAGATGTGCTAGTTAATGGCTTAAAAGGTGCAATTGTTTCTTTGTTTTGTCTTTTAAGCGTTGTATCGCTTGCATCAAATAGGCTTGTTTGTCCCCCTGTCATTGCAAGGTATACAAAGGCAAGTAGTTCTGAGTCAAGCAATGCTCCATGGAGTTTTCGATGGCTATTGACGACATCATATCGTTTACAGAGTGCATCCAAATTATTGCGTTGGCCCGGATGTTTTTCTTTAGCTAAAACGAGTGTATCAAAGACTTTGCAGTGTGTTTCCAGTGTATGGGGGTATTGGGCACGTTTTAATTCAGCATTTAAAAAGCCCATATCAAATGGTGCATTATGAATAATTAGTTCAGCATCTTTCACGAATGTAATAAAATCTTCTAAGATATCTGGAAAGCGTGGCTTATCGGCTAAAAACTCGTTCTTAATACCGTGTACTCTAATCGCGCCTGGATCAATGGCGCGGTCGGGGTTTAGATAAACGTGAAATTGCTCACCTGTGAGGCGCCGATCAATAAGTTCAAGGCAGCCAATTTCAATGATTCGATGCCCTGTTTCAGGCGAGAGGCCTGTCGTTTCAGTATCGAGAATGATTTGTCGATGCATGTAATTAAGCCTTTTTGGTTTTTGCAAGGAAGGTATCAATGGCCGTTGTGGCTAACGCATCTGCACGCTCATTTTCAGGGTGTCCAGAATGGCCTTTTATCCAGTGCCACTGAATGGTATGCATGGTTGCAAGTGTATCTAATGCTTGCCATAAGTCTGCATTTTTAACAGGTTCTTTTTTTGCGTTTTTCCATCCTTTTTTTTTCCATTGGGAAAGCCAGCTCATCATGCCTTGGCGAAGGTAGTTAGAGTCTGTGTATAAATCAACCAAACATGGCTTTTTAAGTGCGCTCAAACCTTCAATAGCTGCTTGCAATTCCATTCGGTTATTGGTGGTATGTGCTGCGCCACCCGAAAGGGTTTTTTCTTTATTTTTATAGCGTAATAAAACACCCCAACCGCCTGGGCCTGGGTTACCTCTACAAGCACCATCTGTATAAATTTCGACTGTCATTTTGTATTGGTTCATTGACTTTTCAGCTATAGTAACACAGTCAAGACTTGATTTTGAGGTATATTTAAGCTGTGATATACTGCACAGTCTGCTTTATTTAAAAGAGGGTTGTGTGGCAAGACGAAAGTACCAACATCCAGCATCATTACCCGTTTTTTTTGCGACAGAAATGTGGGAGCGCTATGGCTTTTATGTGGTTCAAACATTACTTGCACTCTATCTAGCACTCTATTTTAATTGGCCGGATAAGGAAATTTATACCCTTATTGGCTCATTCACAGCACTCACCTATGTATCACCTGTTTTGGGTGGTTGGATTGCCGATCATTTAATCGGACAAAAGCGCGCCACTCTTTTAGGCGGATTTTTCTTGTGTTCTAGTTACATTTTTTTAAGTCTCAGGGCAACGAGTGAGGCTTTGCCACTCGCACTTGCAGGCATTGCGGTGGGTACAGGGCTTTTAAAATCGAATATCTCTTCTTTACTCGGAAATCAATATCCCGAAGATTCTGCAAATCGAGAGAGCGGATTTACCATTTTTTATATGGGTATTACAACAGGTATTATTCTAGGAACGACATTACCGAGTTACTTAAACCGTCATTTGGGTTGGTCGTTTTCTTTTATGAGTGCGGCGATTGGTATTGTGATTGGAATGTTGACGTTTGCACTTGGTATTTATTGCTATAAAATCGCAGACTATCACCCCTATAAGTTTAGTTTAAAGAAAAGTGTCCAGGCACTGACGATGGTTTCTTTTTTGTCTATAAGTGCTTGGTTCATTATGGTATCTCCTAAGTTTGCAGACCTTATTTTTCTTGTAGTTGTCTTGTTTTCACTAATCTATATCTTGTCTTGTATTTATAAAGAGTCTAAAGAGCAAGCAAAAAAAACAACCGTTATTTTGCTTTTATGTTTGATTTCCGTAATGTTTTGGGCATTTTACTTTCAAATGTTTTTATCTTTAACTCTGTTTATTGCACGAGTGGTTCAGCCTAAATTATTTGGTATTCCATGCCCGCCTCCTTATTATGTTGCAATACAAAGTTTTGGTATGATTTTAATTGGTGTTTTTTTAGCACGTGATAAGGTCGATCGGTCGCAACAAGAAAAAGTAATGCGCTCAGGGAATAAGTTTTTGCTTTCAATGTGTGTCATGACGCTCACCTATGCTTTAATTGTTTTGGTAGCACATGTAAGTCTTCGTTCTGAGTTGTTACTTTCCCCTTTATGGATAATTCCTGCCTATCTACTGATTTCACTTGCAGAGTTGTTGCTTTCTCCTATTGGATTGTGTGCTATTACCTTATTGTCGAGTCGAAAGCGCGTCAGCACCATGATGGGTATCTTTTTTGTTTCTTTAGGGATAGGTGGCTTTTTGTCAGGGAAGCTTGCAAAGTTGACGGCGATTCCATTGGGTGAACCTTCTTTGTTAGAAATAAAAGCACACTACGCAATCTCTTTTACGACCATTTTTGGGATTTTATTTGCTTTAACCCTTAGTTGTGTCATCTTAAACTTTTTCATTCGCCGCTTAATGCGGAGTATTGTTTAAGATTCTAGTCTATAATGCCAATCCAAAGCTTAAAAGTTAATCAATCAAATTTGCCCGCCGCTGTCGCGTGATAAACAAAGCTGCCGTTAATTTCCCAAACACATGTACGATTAAACCTTGGTAAGATCTAACTTTGCTTGCAATTTGAGTACCGGATCCTTCGCCACGCTCAGGACGATGTGGGGAGTTACAAAAAATTCAGAAAAGATTGAACATCAGAATAGATGAGTTAAAAATCCAGCATGCGCCCATCTATTTTTAATAATAAAAAATACTATTTGTTTTTATTTTAATCTTTTGGTTGGCACTATAGTTTATCCTCAACGAGCTGCATGATAGCATGATTAGCCTCTGGAAACGGAAGTGTATCAATTGCTTCTCGAGAAACCCAGCTTAACGCTAGTTGGCCATCGTTACAGCTAGCAGTGCCCTCATATTGAAACACCCAAAATACGTGTAAGCACACTTTTTTGTCAGGGTACGTATGCTCTATTTTACCGAGTAACTCTGCCGACTTTATTCGAAGCCCAACTTCTTCTTGAATTTCGCGGAGCAATGCTGCATAAGGTGTTTCTTGAGGCTCGACTTTCCCACCAGGCATTTCCCAAAAACCGCCATGAGAAATATTGAAGGCGCGACGTGTCACTAGAAAGCGTTTGGATGTATCTGTGATAATGGCAACAGATACATCCAAAATGCTCATGCGAGTTTCCCGTGACATACTTTATATTTTCTATTGGAGCCACAGGGACAAGGCTCGTTACGCCCTACTTTTTGAGGGTCACGTTTAAAAGTGGCAGTGGTTTTAGTGGCCTCTGCCACATCATCATCTACAGATTCTTCGCTTGAGCGTACTAAACGAAGAGATGTAACATTGTGTTCAGCACGTCGTTTTTCTTCAACAGCATCGACATCTTCAGGCTCACTGATTTCCACAGAGAGCAAAAGTTTCACAATTTCAAATTTTAATGTACTCAGCAAGTGTGTAAACAATTCAAATGCTTCGCGCTTATACTCTTGTTTTGGATCCTTCTGTGCATACCCGCGCAAGTGAATGCCTTGTCTTAGGTAGTCCATAGAAGCGAGGTGTTCACGCCAGTAATGGTCCATGCTTTGCAACATGATAGATTTTTCAAATTGTGATAATAGTTCACGGCCTAAAAGGTCTTCTTTGGCTTGATAATGTTTGTCTGCAAGCTCAGTGACGCGTACTTTAATTTGTTCTGGTTGAATATTGTGGTCTTCTTCAATCCAAACTTTTAATGGCGCATCTAGCTTAAATTCTTCATTAAGAGTTGCTTGCAGTGCATCGATATCCCATTGGTCTTCTAGGCTATTAGGTGGCAGATGTGTATCAACCAGTGTTTCTATAACCCCAGCTATCATTTTAGCAATACTTGCTTTAGGGTCTTCCATTGTCATAATTTCAGCACGTTGTGCATACATAACTTTACGTTGCTCATTGGCAACATTGTCATAACTGAGTAATTGCTTTCGAATATCAAAGTGATGTCCTTCTAGTTTTCTTTGTGCGTTTTCAATTGCCTTAGTGACCAAGTTATGCTCAATAGGTTCGCCTGGTTTCATGCCCAGCTTTCGCATCATAGATGCGACGCGGTCAGATGCAAAAATACGCATGAGGCTATCTTCAAGAGATAAGTAAAAACGGCTGCTGCCAGGATCCCCCTGGCGACCAGAACGTCCTCTCAATTGGTTGTCGATACGACGTGATTCATGGCGCTCGGAACCAATAATACGTAATCCCCCGGCTTTAATAACTTCATCATGGCGCTTTTGCCAGTCGGCAGTTAATGCGTCACGTTCAGCATCGGTTGCATCGTCTGGGAGTGCAGCAAGCTCTGCTTGCAAGCTACCTCCAAGCACAATATCGGTTCCACGACCTGCCATATTGGTTGCAATGGTAACAGCGCCTGGCCGACCTGCTTCTGCAATAATATGAGCTTCTTTTTCATGAAATTTTGCATTAAGTACTTGGTGTTTAATGTTTGCTTTTTTAAGGAGTTGATGTAGGTACTCAGAAGCCTCAATAGATGCTGTACCTACAAGAACTGGCTGCTTACGATAAATACAATCACGGACATCTTCAATGACTGCTTGGTATTTATCCAGTTGTGTCAAGTAGACTAAATCAGGCTCATTGATACGCGCCATTGGTTTATTGGTTGGTATAGCAACCACTTCCAAGTCATAAATTTGCTGAAATTCATATGCTTCGGTATCAGCCGTACCTGTCATACCCGCGAGTTTGTCATAAAGACGGAAAAAGTTTTGGAAAGTAATTGAGGCAAGGGTTTGGTTTTCACTTTCAATAGAAACCCCTTCTTTGGCTTCAACAGCTTGGTGTAGCCCTTCAGACCAACGCCTTCCTGGCATAGTACGGCCGGTGTGTTCGTCGACAATAACAACTTGGTTGTTTTGTACGATATAATCTACATCTTTGTGGAACATCACATGTGCACGAAGGCCCGCATTAACGTGATGCATTAATAAGATATTATTCGCGTGGTACAAGCTTTCGCCTGCGGCAAGTAATCCTGCTTGATGGAGTAAGGCTTCAATATGTTGGTGGCCTGACTCTGTTAAGTGGACTTGTTTTTGTTTCTCATCCACGGTGTAGTCACCAGCCGCTTCTTCTTCTCTTTCATCAGCTGCTTCTCCTGGTTGTAGCGTGAGTTTTGGAATGAGCTGATTGATTTTAAGGTAGAGCTCTGAGCTATCTTCGGCAGCCCCTGAGATAATGAGAGGTGTTCTTGCTTCATCGATTAAAATGGAATCGACTTCATCAACAATAGCAAAGTGTAAATCGCGTTGCACTTTATCTTCTAAGCTAAAGGCCATATTATCTCTGAGGTAATCAAACCCAAATTCGTTGTTGGTGCCGTATAAAATGTCGACGCCATAGGCAGCTTGTTTTTCAGGGTGACTCATATCTCCATGAATAACACCGACTGTTAGTCCTAAAAATTTAAATACAGGGTCCATCCACTCAGCATCTCGTTTCGCAAGATAATCATTCACGGTAACAATATGTACGCCACGGCTTGTCAGTGCGTTTAGGTAGGCGGCAAGGGTTGCCATGAGGGTTTTCCCCTCGCCTGTCCCCATCTCAGCGATGTTTCCTTCATGTAGAACCATCCCTCCTATGAGCTGCACATCAAAGTGTCGTAGGCCTAAGGTTCTCACCGAGGTTTCACGAACCACGGCAAACGCTTCAGGCAAAAGTGTATCTAAACCGTCTCCGTCATTGAAGCGTTCTTTAAGGGCGGCAGTTTTGGCTGCAAGTTCAGTATCTGAGAGTGCTTGCATGGAAGGTTCGAGTGCATTAATTGCAAGTACTGTTTTTTGCATACGTCTTAAGGTACGTTCATTTCGACTTCCTAGCACCTTTTTGATCAATGTCGTTAACATCCCAGATAATCCTCGTATTCGCCCTTAAAATAGTGTCGCCTAATGTACTAGAGTTGGCACAGAAAATCTATCCAAAAGCCGCTGGATTTGGGGGAATGTTATGATGACATACCTGAGCCGTGTCCGGCGAATTTGGATTTTTTGAGAAGAAATTTAAGCCAGCGTATGTAGACAGTGCAACGGCGGTACTGATTAGGAGTATGGATGGGAGCGTTAATTGAGGCGCAAGAGCTACTAGTAGTAAGGCAGTGATTAAGCCCGAGGTAGCTGCACTACCCATTACATATTTGAAAAGAAAGCTCACATCTTCATGTTTTAAGGTCGTAGCTTGAGGTGTAGCTTGGGGCGTAGCTTGAGGTGTGACTTGAGGCGTAGTTTGCATGTTTTGTATGAAAAATGAGTTATCAGGGTCTAACTCATCTTTTTGGAGAGAGGTACTTTCTGTTACATGAGGCGTTACTGAGTCTGCTTGCTGTTTAGGATGATGAATATAGGGTTCCATAATGTTTGCTGCACGTTCATTAGCTTTAATGTTTAGGTTAATCAGCTCTAATGCTCGTTTTTTGGGGAGTATGCTTTGAAGCCTTTGCTTGAGTGTGTCTTCATTTGTATCAAGAAAAAGGGTTTGGGAAAAATCAAGTATTTCCACGTGAGCTGGTAGTTCGTCAAAGAGTTGTTGTAACGCTTCATCTGACAACTCTAAAAATTTAGGCGGAAGTGTTAACGAAGTAATGCTTGGTGGGATATTACGAAATACGTTGAGTAGGTTATTAATATCCAAAGGTTTATATTGATCAATGCCTGCCATGACAAGAGAGGTAACACGATGCGTGCCAAGTGCATCAATCATTGCGGTCAAAACTGCAATATTTTTTTCTTGATCAGCATGTTGTTCATAAGCCCATACAAACCCAAAAGATTTGATGTGATTTAAACGTTCTAAATTTTCTCTATTAGACAGTATTGTTTGATGTTCTTCTGGAGAAAAATTACTAAAGTTAAAAATAAGTTTGCGTACGGTTTTGGGAATAGCACTACAAGTGGTGTTCAGTTGATCAGAATTAGGATACATTGGCGGTAAATAAAGTGTTTCTACAGTTTGAGGAATTGCATTTAAAATTTCTTTTAATGCCTGCAGTCCATATTGATCCTTCGGATTGAAGCTAAGAAACGTCTTATAGTCTTTAAAATCAATTTCTTTTAACGAAGGTATGGTAATGTTTTTAAGTGCATCGCTTAGTAAGTTGCAGTTGGACCTTTCTATTACTCGTAAGATATTAGAATTATGAAAAGAAAGTCGTAGTGAAGTAATGGACGAAGGGAGTCCGGCAAAAAACGAGATCACTTTTCCCTTTTCATTTGGGTCAGCTAAAAAATAGGTGGCTTGAAACCCAAGTATGCTTGTATCTTTAGGAATATCACCTGCTTTTAATGTAGCAATGCTTTTTGCTGTGCGGAATATATAAGAGAGAGGCATACTGCACCTATAATTGTATATTTTTAAATCAAAAGTAACATAATTTTAACAAACCTCTACAGGTGAGTCAACTAAAAAGTATCTCTTTTTTCCTCTTAAGTAACTCAAAAACTATAAGACTAATTGTGCCTCCATAGCCATTAACTTTTCACAGATAACTTCTTGTATACTACGGTCGTTGAGCGTTTTGAGTTGTAATAGCATTTGTTTGAAGGCGCGCGCACCAGGAAGGCCGTGCACTAAATTTAAAATAGGTTTTAATAGACAGTTTATAGGGGCATTTTGAGTGCGTGCATAGTCTAAATAATGCCTCATTACTTCAGCGCGTGTTAGTTTTGAAATACTTGGATATAAGGCATGGTGTATTTCAGCAATAGCATAAGGATGACTACAAGCAAGGCGTCCAATCATAACTCCATCAAGCGTTTTTAAGTGTGTTTGAATGGCGTCAATGGTGTTGACTTGCCCATTAACGACAACCGGTATGTGGCTTGGAATGGAAGACTTTATGCGATGTACGTAGTCATAGTGCAATGGTGGAATGGTTCGGTTTTGTTTGGGGTTTAAGCCTGTGAGCCATGCTTTTCTGGCATGTACAATGAGTTTATCAGCGCCTGCATCAATTAATGTATGCGCAAAACTTTTAAAAAACTCATAACTGTCATTGTTATCAATGCCAATGCGCGTTTTCGCTGTAACAGGAATAGAGATAGCATCTTTCATCGCCATCATGCAGTCTGCAACACGTTTGGGCTCTGCCATAAGAGACACGCCAAATTGTCCGGCCAGTACCCGCGCACTCGGACAGCCTAAATTGAGGTTAATTTCAGAAAAACCGGCTGCCTCCCCTTTTTGGGCGGCAATGGCAAGTGCTTCGGGCGATGCGCCACCTAACTGTAAGGCAACAGGTGTTTCTGCGGGATGAAATCGTAGTGTCTTAAGTGGTTGATGCTGAATGGCGTTAGGCGTTTGCATTTCGGTATAAACGAGCGCTTTGGGTGCTAAAAGGCGCATGAGCATCCGAAAATGCGTATCGCTCCAATCAATCATTGGTGCTATGGCAAGCGGTGAAAATAAAGGGGCTTCAGTAAAGCGCATGGTCAGTATCCATGAACGGTTGATAGTCATGTTATAAAAATGAATTGTAGTTTATCAAACTTAGACTTAAAATAGCCTTAATTTCGCAATATGCGGAGAAAAAAAGCATGTTATTTTCAGAATTACCTCCAAATGCAGTGGGTAGTATTCGGGCATATTTACTAGGTCTTCAAGAAACCATTTGTAATACGCTTGCGTCAATCGATGGCTCAGCATCTTTTCTCCGCGATGAATGGACACGTAGCAGCGGCGGCGGTGGTATTTCTCGTGTGCTTGAGAAAGGCGCTGTATTTGAAAAGGCGGGGGTTAACTTTTCAGAAGTATATGGTGCAAACTTGCCTCCATCTGCAACAGATAGTCGTCCCGAATTAGCTGGTTGCTCGTTTCGCGCAATGGGCGTTTCTTTGGTGACTCATCCGGATAATCCGTATGTACCTACTTCGCATGCAAATGTACGCTTTTTTATTGCTGAGCGAGAAGGTAAAGCACCTATTTGGTGGTTTGGAGGTGGTTTTGATTTAACGCCCTATTATGGTTTTCAGGAAGATTGCGTGCATTGGCATCAAACCGCACGTATGGCGTGTGAGCCTTTTGGTGCGCATGTGTACCCTGAGTTTAAAGCTTGGTGCGATCGTTATTTTTACTTAAAGCATCGGGAAGAGGCGCGCGGCATTGGCGGTTTGTTTTTTGATGATTATGCTCAAAACAGCTTTGAGCATAGTTTTGGTTTGATGAAAAGTATCGGGGATGCCTACCTTGAAGCATATACCCCTATCGTAAATCGACGTAAAGATATGCTATTTGGAGACAACGAAAAAAGTTTTCAACGACACCGTCGGGGGCGTTATGTTGAATTCAACTTGATTTATGATCGAGGAACCTTATTTGGCTTGCAATCGGGCGGACGAACAGAATCCATCCTAATGTCACTTCCACCCGAAGTAGAATGGACGTACCAATGGAAGCCCAATAAGAAAACACCCGAAGCGGCACTTTATGACACTTATCTTCCCGCAAAAGATTGGTTGGCAGATGTGTCAGTAACCGTTTAAAGTGTTATGCCTCAACTTCTGCTGCTTCGAGTCGCATTACATCTTGCGCTTTTAGGCCCTTAGGTCCTTTGTCTAGCAGGAAGCTTACAGGTTCTTTTTCTTGAAGTGTTTTAAAGCCAACACCTTGGATATCTTTGTAATGAACAAAAACATCTTCACCTGCATCATTAATAATAAATCCAAATCCTTTTTTTTCATTGAACCACTTCACATGGCCCGTTTCACGCTCTGACATACTTTCATCCTTTAATAGTATATTTGAAACAGTTTTTGGTAGACCAAGAGGACTGGCTCACACATCCTCTATGAGTTAGCATACCAGTTTTTCAGGGTTTGTTAATTGTTTTTAGAGAGATATTTGTATGGATATCGAAAAAGAAGCGTTTATTCAGATGATATTAGAAGCTAACGTGCTCCGCTTTGGGGACTTTACTTTAAAGTCGGGTAGATCGAGCCCCTATTTTTTTAATGCGGGTTTGTTGTATAAGGGGGTAGTTTTACAGCGTGTGGGTGAGTTTTATGCGAATATCTTGATTAAAAACAAACTTAATGCAACGCATCTTTTTGGCCCGGCTTATAAAGGCTTGCCACTTGCTACGGCAACAGCCATTGCATGCGCAGAAAAAGGTATAAATGTATCCGTCACATTTAATCGCAAAGAAGTCAAAGCACATGGAGAAGGTGGGCTTTTAATGGGGGCGCCTCTTGAAGGTAAACAAGTGGTAATGATTGATGATGTCATTACAGCAGGTACTGCCTTTCGTGAGTCAAAAGCTTTGATTGAGGCAAAAAGTGGTCATTTAAC
Source organism: Gammaproteobacteria bacterium (assembly GCA_030147855.1). GTDB lineage: Bacteria > Pseudomonadota > Gammaproteobacteria > Legionellales > Legionellaceae > JAALKW01. The sequence continues at coordinate 13,787 of JASBUO010000075.1, read as the reverse complement.
AGCAGTTATAATTGCATTAGATAGAGAAGAGCGAGGAGTTGGAAGTACATCGACTCTTTCCGATATTAAAGCTTCGGGGATTCAAGTTTTTTCAATTATTACTTTCAGTGATTTGATGGATTATTTGAGGAAAAATGCTGAAATGACACAACTTGAACGTTTAGAAAATTATAGAGTACAATATGGCGCTTGACCAGGGCGTATTGCTCTAACAGGGCGTATTGATACACGTCGGCGGTAGAGAGAAATGTCAACAGTCTCTAAAAATCAGGGTCTTATATAGGCTTTACTGTATCAACTCTATGTTCTGCGCTCCACGCGCATAATACGTTGAACAAGCTTTTTGTTCGTAAAACCCCATTGGCCTCGTGGAAAATCCGCCGAGTGCGGACGTTTTATCGGAAATACCATGATTAAATATCAACAGGCCTTAGTAGGTTTGATTGCTTAAATTTTAAAAAAATATACAAGCAACTTGTAATTTATTTTTAATAAGTGTTAATCTAATAGTCTTCCCTGGAAAAAAGGGATAGTTTTAAAAGATTTTGTTGTAGAAGTAGCTTTTCGATTTTGTACTCATTAAAAAGAGTTATTTTAAGGAGAGTTATCATGCAACTAAAACCCAGAGAAGTTATCCTGCTAAAACCAACCCCCGCGTTTTTAACGTTTCTTGCAGGACAACTTCCCAAAGAAGCTTTACCAGCACTTTCCCTATTACAGACGGATACCACAGCGTATACTCTACCACTTCATGAGTCGGATGACGCCTTACTTGATACACTTGAAGCACATTTTCCATATATGTTTCAGTATGAAATAAGGCGCTGGCTTGGAGATGAAGTACTTCTCAGTTTAAAAGCAAGCTTTCTTGATTTTCTTTGCTGTTTTAAGTTCGAGCTGCATTCGCATATGGTTGTTCTTGAGACTTCTTTTGAAAAAGGGCAGCAATTAATTCGTGTGAAACCACGCACATTGCTTTTAAAAAAAATGCAGAAAAGTGTATGTGACATTGATGATGAAGGTATGTTTGCAACAATTGAGCGAGTTTTTTTATCGCATCTTGCTGAAAATGCGACGGTCATTATCAAAAAGTTTGAATCACTTAGTGATGTGCACCCGTTCATGAAGCAATACTTTCATCCGATTTTTAAGATGGAAATGATGCGGGTGTGTGTATCTCGAGATGAGTGGCCAGAAGTTGAGTCGCTTGAAGCATTTAGCCGCTATTTTTTGATTGATATGCATACACACCTTGTGCATTTGGATACGGTAAACGAATAAGAAGAGTGAGCTGACGATGGATATGTACCTCATAATATGTTTTTGTGTAATCAGTGTTGCGTTAATAGGTGGGATTGGGACTTTATTATGGCAGTCTCGTCTAAGCAGAGATAAGCAACTCAATCAAAAAGCACAACTAAGAGCGCTTGATAAAGAGAGTAAGGGGCTTGAAGATTTGCGTAAACAACACGGTAATGAAAGGTGTTTTCAAGCACATTATGCGGTGCTTGGTGATACAAAAGCAGAGATTCAAGAAATTAATAAAAAAATTGATGCATTATTTGAAAAAAAATCAGCACTAATTCAAGTGTATGAAAAAATGGTGCATGAAGCATCTTCTTATATGGTACTGGGGTTTGAGTTTTTTTTATCTAAAAAAACACCAGCAGCGTTGACTGAAAATTTTCAGAAAAGCCTTGAAGATTATGAAAAGGAGCTTACTGCACTGCAAGCACATCGTGCAGGTCTGTGGGATATACGAACAGACTTTCAAAAGCACCTGTTGGATGAAGAAAAAGCACGAAATGATCACTTAGATGCTTTGTATCATGAGCATACTGCTTTGCTTGAAAAAGTGTACTTAGGGCAGCTTGAAAGTACAGATGCCGTTAATCAAGCCTCTATTGAGGCAGGCACACAATCATTACAAAGCAGTATTTTTTACCCACTTCAATTTTTAACGTCTTTTTTTACTGCATCTAAAAAGCCAGATGTACTGAAAAAAGTAATGAACGAAAAGCAGCTGCGAGAAGCTGTGCATGGGGTTGAAATGGGTTTCAATGCGGATACGACACTTGATATGAGCCAGGGGCTTCTCACCGACTGTCACTAAAATGTGTTGCCTATACAGTAACGACGCTTTCAAATCATCATGTCATATCAGTGGGAATTCCTGACAGTTATCCAGAATTGAAGTTTTATAAATAAATTGCACCCAAAATAGCAGGCTTTTTGGCGCCTGTAATGCTTGTTAAATCAAGCGGGTTATGGTTCAGTGTTTGTTTGGCAAACCATGCAAACATCATGGCCTCGAGGTAGTCTGGATTTATATAAGCGATATCGGTTGTGTGAACTGGGAGGTTTGGCAAATAACTACACAGGACATCAATAAGAGCTTGGTTATGTGCACCACCACCACATAATAATACTTGTTTGCAGGGTAAGTACGAGTTTTGAATGGCAGTTGCAATGGAGTGCGCAGTTAGGTGAAGTAAGGTCGCTTGTATATCTGCTGCTTGATGCTCTTCTTCAATATATGGCTCAAGCCATGTGAGTGAATAATAGGATTTATCAATGCTTTTCGGGGACTCTTTTTTAAAATATGCATCGTCTAAAAGTGCCGCTAGGAGTGTTGGTATGACATTTCCTGTAAGAGCCCAGTTACCATTGGCATCATAGGGTAATTTTTTATGCTTTTTAATCCAGGCGTCCATAAGCACATTACCTGGGCCCGTATCATATCCTGCGGGAGGCATTGATTGCTGTAAGAAAGTTATGTTCGCAATACCGCCAATATTAACCACTGCAAGGGGTAATTTCTCTTTTTTAAAACACTCTTGATGGTAAAAAGGTGCGAGTGGTGCTCCCTGGCCATTGAGGACAAGATCGCGCGTTCTAAAGTCTGCAACAACGGTAATTCCTGTTTTTTCAGCAATGGTGTGTGGACAGCCTAGTTGGAGGGTTGTTGGAATAGTGGTATTCGGACTATGGTAGACGGTTTGCCCATGGCTGCCGATAGCCGTGATATCAGAGGCTTGATAAGATGTTTTTTTAAGTAACTTAAGTGTTGCGTCTGAAAAAGCTTGCCCAATGAGGTGGTGCAGCTCAAGGAGTGATTGAGGGGTGTATGGTTTTAATGGGACAAAATCGAGTAATTGCGCCTTGAGTGCCTTAGGGTATGGGTATGTGATGCCTTGAATCAGTTGGTGTGTATCTACATTGACCAATGCAGCATCAATACCATCCATGCTTGTGCCAGACATTAACCCAATATATAAACTCATAATGGTGCTACCTGAAAGCAGCGATAAAAATTGGCAGTTGTTTCACGTGCAATGTTTTCATAAGAAGTTTCACGTAACTGCGCCAGTGCTTCTGCCACGTGCTTTACCCAGGCTGGGTGATTAGGTTTTCCGCGGTTGGGTGTTGGGGCAAGATAAGGCGCATCTGTTTCAATCAGTATTCTATCAAGCGGCGCTTTTTTGGCAACATCATGCAATATGTGTGCGTTTTTAAAGGTGACAATACCTGAGAATGAAATATAAAAGTTGAGATCAATGGCACGTCTTGCGATATCCCAGTTTTCTGAAAAGCAGTGCATTACCCCACCGATTTCACCTGCTTTTTCTTCTTTCATGATTTGTAATGTATCTTCTGCTGCAGCGCGTGTGTGGATAATTAAAGGTTTATTAAGCTCACGTGCGACACGAATATGGGTTCGAAAGCTCTTTTGTTGCGTCTTTATTGCATCGGGAGTTTCTGTTCTAAAGTAGTCAAGCCCTGTTTCACCTAAAGCAATGCAACCAGGTACATTTGCAAGTTTTTTGAGTGCATTAGCATCTAATGCATGCGCGACGACATCGTTAGGGTGAACACCGATAGAAATACTGACATCTGCATAACGCGCATTGAGTTCGTTTAATATGGGGGCATCTTCAGGGGTAATACAAACACATAGAAAGTGCAGAACGCCTGCAGCGCGTGCTTCATCAAGTGCTTTATCTAAGCTGCCCCCAAATGCCGTTAAATCTAATTGATTGAGGTGACAATGTGAGTCAATAATTGGAAATGGTTGCATGTGTGTATTGTTCATATATATCCCATTAGAAGGGTTTCGAGTACAAGTGTTGAGTTTAAAGGAATGTCTTGGTGCATTTGTTGTGTGAATTTTAAAATCATATCTAATTGTTTGAAATAATGCACGGGTGAGTGTTTGGATGTAAGCTGCTCTATGGGGGTACTTGGGCTAACGGATGGGTTGGGTACGAGTTGATAATGTAGCAATGTTGTTGTGAGTAATTGAAAAAACCATAGCCAGTCAATTAAGGTATGTGTGCCCCACTCGCTTGCAAGTTGGCATATAGACGTATTTTTATGTGATAAGCTCGCTATTTTTTCAATAATTGCTGCTTGCTCTTTAAATAAAAGACCTCGAGGACTTTCTGCTTCGTATTGTAAGCCAATGCTTAAATAGCCAGGTGCCTCTTGGCTTAGTGACACATGAGGCTCTTCAATCGTATGAATTTGACACCGACTCATAATCGTTTGAGGAAGCGTATCGAGGTATGTTGCAAGTAAAATAAAGTGCGTGTGTTTAGGTGGTTCTTCTAATAGCTTGAGCAAAGCATTGGATGCTGCGCGATTCAGCTCATTAGCAGGATAGATAATAATAACTTGACATGTTGCGCACTGAGGTGTCTGATAAACTGTTTGCTGTAAGTGTCGAATTTGCTCAATTTTAATTGCAGTGCCTGATTTTTCCTGAGTGATGTACACAACATCAGGGTGTGTTTGTTGTTGTATGAGCATACAGGTACGACAAGTGCTACAAGGCTTTTTTTCAGATTCGCACAATATATTTTGTGTGAGCACTTGGGCTAGATGAAGCATTGAAGTATGTTCTGAGCCGACGAGTAAGCTTGCCTGTGGTAATGCTTTTACAAGCTGTGATATGAGCTTATGATTGGGTGAGTTCATAGCCATGAGATACAAGGTGCCGCTCTAAAGTTGTACGAATTAGGTGTTGTACCATTGCAAGTGGTTTGCTTGCGTCAATCAAAGTAGCGTTATCAAGGGTACTGAGTTTTTTGTGATATGTCTTATAAACCCGATTAAAAAAGTCAAGCGATTCTTGCTCTATTCTGTCGGTATGCCCACGCTCTAAAATGCGCTGTAGACCCTGCTCAGGGGGTAAATCTAAAAAAAGAATAAGGTCTGGGTTTAAATCTTGGACACAAAAGTTAGATAAGTGTTGGATCATTGCTTTATCAAGGCCTCTTCCTCCGCCTTGATAAGCCCAGGTAGAGAGTTCAAAGCGATCAGCTAGCACCCAGGCACCCCGTGTAAGTGCTGGTCGAATCACTTGTTCGATGAGTTGAACTCGGGCTGCATAAAATAGAAGTAGCTCTGAGCGTGCTAGCAGCGGTTCTTCGCTTGAGGTTTGTTGAATAATTTCACGAATCTTTTCACCGAGATGTGTTCCCCCTGGCTCCCGTGTTGTAATTAACTCAGAAACATATGGGGAGAGAAAGCGCTTTATTGTGGTGAGAGCCGTCGATTTGCCTGCACCCTCTAAGCCTTCGAGCACAATAAATTGACCTGGCAATGTTGCCATCAGTTACGACTCAAATTTTTTAAACAATAACGTTCCATTAGTTCCACCAAATCCTAAGGAGTTGCTTAAGACATAGTTTATGGCACGTTTTTGTGGCGTATGTGCTACATAATTTAAATCACAGCCTTCATCAGGGTTGTCGAGGTTAATGGTGGGTGGCGCAATTTGATCGCGAATTGCAAGGACACTAAAAATAGCTTCAACTGCACCTGCAGCACCTAGGAGGTGGCCTGTCATAGACTTGGTTGAGCTAACAGCTAGGTTGTAAGCATGGTCTTTAAATATGCGCTTGATTGCCATGGTTTCGTTCTTATCGTTTAAATAAGTAGAAGTACCATGTGCATTGATATAATCAACTTCATGAGGCTGAATACCTGCATCTTTAATAGCGGCTTCCATAGCGGCAGTTGCACCCTCAGCATTCTCATCAGGTGAAGTGATATGATAAGCATCGCCTGACATACCAAAGCCTGCTAGTTCTGCATAAATTTTAGCACCGCGCGTTTTTGCGTGTTCATATTCTTCAAGTACCAGCACGCCTGCCCCATCTCCCATCACAAAGCCATCTCTATCTTTATCAAATGGGCGAGAAGCTTTTTCAGGTTCATCATTACGTTTTGACAGCGCCCGAACAGCTGAAAATCCTGCCAGACACAAAGGTGTTAATGTCATTTCAGAACCGCCACAAACCATTACATCTGCATCGCCATGTGCAATCATACGTCCGGCAAGGCCAATGCTATGTGTACCGGTCGTGCAGGCGGTCACAATAGAGATGTTTGGGCCTTTTAAATTATGTTTAATAGAAATCTGTCCTGCTACCATATTGATAATGCCAGCAGGAATAAAAAATGGAGAGACTTTTCGCGGACCAGACTGCACTAAGCGGTCTTGATTATTGGTAATGGTTTGTATGCCACCGATGCCTGCACCCACAGAAATACCTATACGATGTGATAAGGCTTCTGTAATGTCAAGGTTTGCATCAGCAAGTGCTTCATCAGCAGCAACCACGCCATACTGTGTGAATGGGTCCATCTTTCGGGCATCTTTTGCGGGGATATAATCCTCAACATTAAAGTTTTTAACTTTTGCCCAAATTTTTGTTGAATAATCTGAGGTGTCAAAGTCTTCTACAGGACCTGCACCACTCACACCCGCGAGGATGTTTTTCCAGGTTTCATTAACGTTAAGCCCAACAGGGGTTAACATACCAAGACCTGTGATAACAACGCGTCTCTTTGTCATAGATTAATCTTGACTCTTGAGGTTAGCATCGATGTAGTCGATAGCACCTTGTACAGTTGTAATTTGTTCTGCTTTTTCATCAGGAATTTCTGTTTCAAACTCCTCTTCTAACGCCATGACCAGTTCAACTGTATCTAAAGAGTCAGCACCTAAGTCATCTACGAAAGAAGCATCATTTTTTAATTCTTCTTCTTTTACGCCCAATTGTTCAGCAACAATTTTACGGACTCTTTCTGCTACTGTACCATTTGCACTCATAACCTATAGTTCCTTTTTCAATTGATAAAAAATAAAAAATCTACTGCTGGGTAGTTTATTCGATTCTTAAAATAACGCAAGTTTTACAAGCTTTTTTAATTCATGTACATGCCACCATTCACATGAATTGTTTCACCGGTAATGTATTTTGCAGCATCTGATGCAAGAAAAGCAACTGCTGCTGCGATATCTTCCGGTGTCCCAAAGTGTTTTAATGGAATACGCTTTTTCATTTCGGCTTTTACCATATCAGGTAAAACATCAGTCATCTCTGTTTCGATAAAGCCTGGAGCAACCACATTTACGGTAATGCCACGACTACCAATTTCTTGTGCTAATGATTTCGAAAAACCCATTAAGCCAGCTTTTGCTGCAGTATAGTTTGTTTGTCCTGAGTTACCACTTGAACCAACCACTGAGCCAACATTAATAATGCGACCAAAACGCGCACGAAACATAGGTTTGATAGCAGCACGTGTCATCCGAAAGATTGCGCTTAAGTTGGTTGCGATAACGCGGTCCCATTCTTCATCTGTCATACGCAGCAATAAGTTGTCTGCTGTTATTCCTGCATTATTGACTAATACATTAGGGGTTTTATCGGCGTCACTGAGGACAGACAAGAGCACCTCTATGCTGCTTGAGTCTGTGACATTTAATACAGCGCCTTCGCCAGAAAGGTTTGCTGCTTCTAGGTATGCGCTAATGTTTTTTGCACCTTGTTCGGTAGTGGCAGTCCCTATAACATAGGCACCGCTTTCGGCTAGTGTTTTAGCAATGGCCATACCAATACCACGGCTTGCGCCTGTAACGAGTGCAATTCTATCTTTTAAATTGATCATTTAGATATTCCCTCAAGACTGAGATACTTTTCAAGGTTTGTGGGTGTATTAATACTGACCGCAGAAATGTTTTTGTCGATTCGTTTGACAAGGCCTGATAAAACACTACCTGGGCCACACTCAATAATATGTGTAATACCAGACTGCTGCATAGCTTGGATCGTTTCAACCCATCTAACAGGACTGTAGAGTTGTTTCGAGAGTACCTTTCGCATGGTTTCTGGGTTGTTATGAATGCTTAGGTCAACATTACTAATAACTGCGCGGTTAGGCGTTTTTATAGGCGTGTTATGAAGCACCTCTTCAAACTTCACCGCAGCCTCAGATAGCAGTGAGCAGTGGCATGGTACGCTTACTGGAATTTCACAAGCAAGCCTTGCGCCCATTGCATCAGCAGCTTGCATTGCAGCTTTCACAGCAGATGTGTGTCCTGCAATCACAACTTGGCCAATTGCATTGTAATTGGCGGGAGTGACTTGTGTCATATCTGTTGAAACTTGCCGACAAACCTCTTCTACTTGCCCATCGGTTAAACCAACAATGGCTGCCATTGCACCTTCACCGAGAGGAACATTTTCTTGCATGAGTCGTCCGCGTGCTTGAACCAGTTTTGCTGCATCTTCAAGTTCAATAGCATCGGCACACACAAGAGCCGCATATTCTCCAAGGCTATGTCCTGCCGAAATACGTGCATCAATACCATACCCTTCAAGTATGCGATAAACAGCAATATCTGATGTGAGCATGGCAACTTGTGTATACTCAGTTTGGTTGAGCTGCTCTTCAGGACCTTGTTGTATTAATTCCCAAAGATTATACCCAAGTGCGCCTGATACCCGTGTAAAAACGTCTTGAACCACAGGGTATTGGTCGCTAAGCTCACTTAACATACCACTAGACTGAGAGCCCTGCCCTGGAAATACAAAGGCTTTTTGAGCAGATTCGACTGGATGAGTCATAGTGCAACCCCCTGTTCTACAAAGCTTGATATTTGTTCACGTACTAAATCAACTACACGGTTTTCTACTTGCATAGATGCTTGCTCAAGTGCAAATTGAAACGCCTCTGCAGAAGCACCACCATGACTTTTAACAACAATGCCATTGAGGCCGATTAAGGTTGCACCATTGTAGCGTGCGGGGTCCATACGCTTTTTAAGCTGCATGAGCACTGGACGCGCTAGTATGCTAACAAATTTTGTCCAAGCATTTTTCATAAATGCTTCTTTCAAAACTAAAGCAATGAGCTTATATAAGCCTTCACTTGATTTAAGTGCAACATTGCCAACAAAACCATCACACACAATCAAGTCAGCTTCGCCTGAGTAGAAGTCATTTCCTTCGACGTATCCCATATAATTAATGACATCACACTCAGAAAGCATTTGTGCTGTACGCTTTACTTGGTCATTGCCTTTAATTTCTTCAACACCTACATTTAAAACAGCAACGGTTGGCTTGTCTTTGTGATCAACCGCTCTCACTAACGCTGAACCCATTACAGCAAACTGAAACAAATGTTCAGCACGAGAGTCAACGTTTGCACCTAAATCAATGACGCGTGTTTTGGAATGTTTGGTAGGTAGCTCGGCAATAATAGCTGGCCTATCAATACCTGGAAGTGTTTTTAGTACAAAACGTGCAGTTGCCATTAAAGCGCCAGTGTTACCAGCACTAACACATGCTTCGGCCTCCCCTTCTTTCACCAGGTTAATAGCGATGCGCATAGAAGACTTTTTCTTTTTTCTTAATGCATGCGAAGGCAATTCGTCCATATCTACCATCTCCGGCGCATGGACAATTGTAAACTGTGCGTGATCAGTCATCCCGTGACGTTTTAAATGCGCCCCAATTGCTTCTTTATTACCAACCAGTAATAGATGTAAGTTCGCATTTTTTTCCACGGCAGCAATGCATGCAGGAATTGTGACACTTAAGCCATGATCCCCACCCATCGCATCAACTGAAACCGTTATAGACTTCAACTTGTTACTCGTCGTCTTCGTACATTGTGTCATTGACTAACACGCGACGTTCACCACGACAATCGTATCCATCAGGGGTGATGTGATGGCGGAGGTGTGTTTCACCTGTCATTGCATTCACAGAAAGTGTGGGTTGTTTTAATTTATCATGAACGCGACGCTTATTACGTGTTGCGCGTGTTCTTCTGTTTTGTTGAACTGCCATTGCATTACTCCTAACCAATTTGTTTTCATTGGGGGTGAATTCTACCGAGTTTTTTGATTTAATCCAAGCGTTATGACGGATAACTTCCCGTTTTTATGGAAATTTTGGTAAAATAGCGTTTTTAAAGTGAGTTGAAAACAGATGGTATGGCAAAAAAAGTAATTGTAGGTATGTCTGGTGGCGTTGATTCATCAGTGGCTGCAGCTATCTTACTTGAACAAGGCTTTGAAGTAGAAGGCCTGTTTATGAAGAACTGGGAGCAAGATGACAAGCCAGGGTTTTGTGCCGCGGCAAAAGATTTAGCAGATGCTCAGGCAGTGTGCGAGCAGTTGCAGATACCTTTGCATCAAGTAAATTTTTCAAAAGCTTATTGGAAGGCGGTTTTTGAGCGCGTTTTATCTGAATATGACCGCGGCAGAACACCAAACCCGGATGTTTTATGCAATAAAGAAATAAAGTTTAACTTGTTTTTTAATCATGCATTAAGCCTTGGTGCTGATGCGATTGCAACAGGACATTATGCACGCATTGATGCAAATCATAAACTTTGTAAAGCGAAAGATCGTGATAAAGACCAGACTTACTTTTTACATGCCATTGACCCAAGCGTATTAGCGCATGTTTACTTTCCAATCGGTGACTACCTAAAGCCTCAAATTCGAGAAATGGCAAAGCGGCTTAATTTAGCAACGCATGCTAAAAAAGACTCAACAGGCCTTTGTTTTATTGGCGAACGTCCTTTTAAAGCGTTTTTAAATGAGTTTATGCTAGCAACCCCTGGGGATATTAAGACCCCTACGGGAAATATATTAGGAAGACATGATGGTTTAATGTTTTATACCATTGGACAGCGGCAAGGCTTAAATATTGGCGGTGTGCGAAATACACCAGATGCGCCTTGGTATGTGGTTGATAAAGATTTAAAAAATAATTGTTTGGTGGTTGCGCAAGGCAGTGAGCATCCTATGCTGTATGCACAAGGGCTTATTTGTGGCCCCATTCATTGGTTAGAAAAGCCATCAGATGATGCCTTTCCTAAGACGTGTTTTGCTAAAACACGCTATCGTCAGTTAGAGCAAGCCTGTATGATTTCGCCTGAAGCAAATGGTGGACATACTATATTATTTTCAAACCCACAGCGTGCAATTACCACAGGTCAATATATTGTATTTTATGATAAAAATATTTGCTTGGGCGGTGCAGTTATTGAGGAGGTGATTCGATGAGTGTCAATGTTAATTTTTCTATAAGCGCTGCAGATAAAGTGTCTGAGTTAATTAAAGAAGAGCAAGATCCAGACTTAAAATTGCGTATTTATGTAACCGGAGGTGGTTGCTCTGGATTTCAGTATGGATTTACCTTTGATAAGGAAGAAGCGGTTGATGATACCGTGGTAGAGCAGCAGTGTTCAGATGGTGAGTCGGGTGTGAAATTATTGATTGACTCGATGAGCATCCAATATTTGAAAGAAGCTGAAATTGATTATGTAAAAGAAATTCAAGGTGAGCGCTTTGTTATTCGAAACCCCAATGCTAAAACAACATGCGGATGTGGCTCGTCGTTTAGCATTGAGGAGGAAGATGATGAATAGTGCCGTTATATTTAGTACCGGCGCTTAAACCATCTGCCCGAGGGTTTCTTGTTCTTCTTCACGTAAGGTTAATACCTCAACACCTGTTGGGGTAACCAGCAAGGTATGTTCCCACTGTGCAGATAGCTTTTTATCTTTGGTAATGGCAATGCGCCATCCGTCTTTTTCAAGATGCTTGAGTTCAGCGCGTCCCTGATTAATCATGGGTTCAATGGTAAAAGTCATCCCTTCTTTTAATATTTCTCCCTCTCCAGGTTTTCCATAATGCACTACTTGAGGGTCTTCATGCATTTTGGCACCAATACCATGACCACAATACTCACGAACGACAGAATAGCCGTTTTCAACCGCTAAACTTTGTATTGCATGCCCAATGTCTCCAATGGTGCATCCTGGTTTTACAATTGAAATACCAGCATATAAACAGTGTTGGGTAACATCAACGAGGCGCTTGGCAAAAGGTAAAACTTCCCCAATACAAAACATTTTGCTGCTATCACCATAAAATCCGTTATAAATAACGGTAACATCCACGTTCACAATATCCCCTTTTTTAAGGGTTTGTTTGTCTGACGGCATACCATGGCAAACAACGTGGTTGAGAGATGTATTCACGGAATAAGGGTAGCCATATTGCCCCTTACTGCCAGGAATTGCACCCAATGTATTACGAATATAATCCTCACAAAATTGATCAACTTCCATGGTGGTCATGCCAGCTTGAATGACCTCACTAAGTGCTTCTAAGACTTGGGCCGTTAAGCGACCCGCTGTGCGCATGGTTTCAATCTGCTCAGGTGTTTTAATAGTAATCATAAGGGGCGTACTTTTATTCTAATCGACAATGTATGACATCTTATCATAAAAGTGCGTCCCCCCTTAAGATCTAGTAAGATTTGATAATGACTTTTGTGCCAATATGCATGAAGTTTTTATGTAACCAGCGTGCATCACTTGGTTTTACACGCACACATCCATGGCTTGCATTATAGTTAGGTACATCAGGTGAGCCATGAATTGCGTAATACTTGCTGAAGAACATGCAGTATGGCATGGGTGCCCCACCACGTCCGACAGGATATCTGCTGGAACGACAATTGGCACCACGTTTGCTAATAATGCTGAAGGTACCTGTGGGCGTTCTGCATGAGCGACGAATGTCTTTACAGTAGCTTCTGCCACCTGAACCGCGCCCAGTTCGCACTACTTTCCCTTTATTATCGATAGCTTTCCATCTTAATGTGCGAGGACTAAAAACAAATGTGTTTGCAAGTTTCATAACAGGTTTTGCATGACTTGCTGCTGGTAACACGATGGGTGTTGCTGCTTGAACAGGTAAAGGCATAATGAGTAATGCAATACCAAAGCCCAGTGCGGTGAACAGAGGTGTTTGTTGTGCTCTGATGTTGGCTTCCATGGTGAATTCCTTAAACAACAATGGATTTCACTTTTAATGTTAGTACAAAAAACGATCAATTCAAGGTTTTGATGGCGTTTTGTCTGGGGGTTTTATATTTGATGCTTCTGGCTGGGGTCTTATTACGCCATTATATATTTTTCTCAGATAAACCCCCACGTCATCCTTCGCGTAGCGAAAGATCTACTGTCTTAAAAGTCAAGCCATAAGCAAAGGAGATTCACTCAAAAATGCCGTGGACAGTTGATATACACACTGAAAACACTTTATCTTTGCATATTGTCGCAAGTAGGCTCTGCCTGTGTGGCAAACTAGTGACGTCGCAAAGACAAGGTGTTTTTAGGGGAGATTATTACGTCTTTTATAATGAAGGTGATAAAGTCATTGTTACGTCAGTAATGGTTTCAAAAGTGAGTGACGCTGTATCAAAGTCTACCTCTAATACATGTCCACCTGATAGTTTGTCTTCAGTCAAACCATGCAGGTGTATGCCGGTCGGATGGATAGATTGCATAAAGTCTGGCATGTAAAAACCAACTAAATCGGCTTTAATAGGGCCTGTATGATTCGTTGGGCTTTTTGCATAGACTTCATCGATAGATAAGGTATAAGGCTTGTTTTGTTTACT
>JASBUO010000074.1 GCA_030147855.1 Gammaproteobacteria bacterium | reverse complement strand
GCTACATCTGCCTCAGTACAATGCGTTGCACCGAAGCACGCATCACCTGGTGCCGTGTCTGTTTCGAAGGGGAATTTTTCAATGTGGTCTCGCTCAACGTATGTGGTCCCCAAAAAGAAAGGGGAGTTGTGTACAATTTTTGAAGAGGATGAAGCGTTGGACAGTGATGAAAGCGAGAGAAAAGGCAATGAGCTCAATTAGTATTCGAGGGGCAAAAACTCATAATCTTAAATCAGTTGATGTGGACTTGCCTCGCAACCAACTGACAGTGATTACGGGGCTTTCTGGCTCGGGGAAGTCATCACTTGCATTTGATACGCTTTATGCGGAAGGTCAAAGGCGCTATGTTGAATCACTCTCATCTTACGCGAGACAATTTTTATCGATTATGGATAAACCCGATGTTGAATCGATAGAAGGGTTATCGCCTGCAATTGCGATTGAACAAAAAGTGACTTCGCATAATCCGCGTTCAACCGTTGGTACAACCACCGAAATTTATGATTATTTAAGACTTTTGTATGCCCGAGTGGGTGAGCCTTATTGCCCCAAACATCAATTGAAGCTGCATGCACAAACAGTCAGCCAAATGGTTGATAACGTTTTAAACTTACCCAGCGATAGCAAAATCATGTTACTTGGGCCTATTATTCGTGGGCGCAAAGGGGAGCATGAGCAAGTTTTCAAGCGCTTACAAGTGCTCGGGTTTGTGCGTGCTCGAGTGAATGGAGAGTTGTGTGACTTAGACAGTCCGCCGGAACTTGAACGTTATAAAAAGCATACCATTGAAGTGGTAGTTGATCGTTTAAAAGTACGGGATGATGCGCGTGTTCGACTCAGTGAATCATTTGAAAGTGCGTTGCATGTAGGGGACGGGCTGGCTGTGGTTGCCTCGATGGATGGGGCGCACAAAGACCTTGTATTTTCAGCGAAGTTTGCGTGCTCTGAGTGTGGCTATAGTTTAGAAGAGCTTGAGCCGAGACTTTTTTCGTTTAATAGTCCTGTTGGGGCATGTAGCGCATGTGATGGGCTTGGTATTGAGAAAAAGACCATTAAACTTGACTCTGAAGATAATCCAGAGCTTATGTTTCGGCCATGTGTACCCTGTGAGGGGACGCGCCTTGGACCTGCCGCGCGTAATGTGTTGGTTGATGGCAGACGCTTAACGGATGTTGTCGCGTATCCTATCGGCGAAGCATACGCGTTTTTTAAGCAATTGGCATTGCCAGGTGCAAAAGGTGAGATTGCTCGAAAAATTAACCAAGAAATTATTGCGCGACTTGGCTTTTTAGTGGAAGTGGGGCTGGATTATTTATCGCTTGAGCGCCGTTCAGAAACGCTTTCGGGCGGGGAGTCACAGCGTATTCGTTTGGCAAGCCAAATTGGTTCAGGTCTTGTCGGGGTAATGTATGTACTCGATGAACCATCGATTGGACTGCATCAGCGCGATAATGAGCGCCTTTTAAAAACTTTGATGCAGCTTCGTGACTTGGGGAATTCAATTATTGTGGTTGAGCATGATGAAGAAGCCATTCGTCGCGCAGATTATGTCTTAGACATGGGGCCTGGCGCAGGGATTCATGGCGGGCACGTGGTGGCGTTCGGCACGCCTGAGGACATCATGTCGTGTGAAGCATCATTAACAGGACGCTATTTGCTAGGGACCGAGTCAATCAAGGTGCCTACGGCACGTACTCCTTATGCGCCTGAACGTGTGATTCGCCTAGACGGTGTGACCTGCCACAACTTAAACGATGTGTCGGTTAGTATTCCTGTGGGGCTTATGACTTGTGT
This sequence comes from Gammaproteobacteria bacterium, assembly GCA_030147855.1. Lineage (GTDB taxonomy): Bacteria > Pseudomonadota > Gammaproteobacteria > Legionellales > Legionellaceae > JAALKW01. The sequence goes on along the minus strand of JASBUO010000074.1, from coordinate 12,428 downwards.
CACCGGGGTTTCAGGATCAGGAAAGTCAAGTTTAATCAATGACACACTTTACCCATTGGCGCGTGCACGCTTTTATCGCAGTCAAGTTGCCTTGATAGGTGAGGTGAAAGCTATTGATGGGCTTGATTGGTGTGACAAAGTGATTGATATTGATCAAAGTCCTATTGGACGCACGCCACGCTCTAACCCTGCAACCTATACAGGGCTTTTTACGCCGATTCGAGAGTTATTTTCTAATACTCCTGAAGCACGTGCACGGGGATATAAGCCTGGACGCTTTAGTTTTAATGTGCGAGGCGGACGCTGTGAGGCGTGCGAGGGAGATGGACTCATTAAAGTGGAAATGCACTTTTTACCAGACACCTATGTGATTTGTGACGTATGCCGTGGTAGACGATATAACCGTGAAACACTCGATGTGCAATATAAGGGTAAAACAATTCACGAAGTGCTCGAAATGACCATTGAAGAGGCGCGAGACTTTTTTGATGCAGTGCCTGTGATTGCTAAAAAATGTCAAACGCTGATGGATGTTGGTTTGTCTTATGTGCATCTTGGACAGAGTGCAACGACGCTATCAGGTGGTGAGGCGCAGCGTATGAAACTCGCACGCGAGCTCTCAAAGCGAGACACCGGCGAAACTTTATATATTTTAGATGAGCCAACCACGGGCCTGCATTTTCATGATGTGAAACAATTATTGCATGTACTCTTTCGGCTACGAGACCAAGGAAATACCATTGTCGTGATTGAGCATAACTTGGATGTAATTAAAACTGCAGACTGGATAATTGATTTAGGCCCTGAAGGTGGTAATCGAGGAGGAGAAGTACTTGCCGTGGGCACACCAGAGACAGTTGCAGCCTGTGAACGTTCTTATACAGGACAATTCTTAAAAACAATGCTCTGATACGGTATTTACATGAAATAACAAATAGTTATAGACTATTTTTTTGTGTTACAGGGAGCTTAATACATGAAGTTAGTCTTTTATGCTCGGCAAGAAGCGCAAGCAGCCCCTGTAGTTGTGAAAGCCTTTGAGTATGATTATAGGGATGACGATGAAGAACTCGGCGCTTTTTTTACAGTGTCTGATGCGATCATAAGACAGCAGCTGATTGCCAAGCGCGTCGATGCATTGGTTGCAGAATCGGCGAAATTTCTACCCTATCTTCAACCTGGTAAAATTGTACAAATAATAGATAGCGTTCAATCTGGAGCAGCAACTATTCCGATTTATACCTATTCAAAACGCGTAGATGTGAAGGATGTACCATTCGCTATCACTTGCATGGTGGCAACTCTTGAACACGTAGCAGTTAAATCACCAGTGCTTCATGAATTGTTTAATGTCATCGCAACGCAAGCAAAATACCCAGATGATATCCTCGATTTTAATGTGCAAAAGCCTGAAGAAACTGGCATTGCATACCCAAAATTATGAATGCAAAGACTTTATTTTGGGCGCCCCTCTGATTTTTGAGTGCTTTGTGGTAGAGTACCTGCTTTTAAATTGCCAAGTTGAAAAAATAATATGCTAATGTCATTGTTTTTGAAAGATATACAGGAGGATTCGAGGACTCTCCAAGAATCAGAAAAGGAACGCTTAGTCAATGTTTACAATGACTACATACAGCATTTGAGAAATGAGGATGCCCTTGAGGTTTTAACAAAATTATTACAGAATTTCCCGCTGAATGAAGATATATTGGTGTGTCACGCTTTTCTAGTAAATGAATGTTTAGATGATAATAAAGCAGCACTAGAGAGCCTCGCTGTGATTTTAGGTGAGGGTGATAAAAGAGGCATTAGTCCTCGGCACAAAGACGCACTAAACTTGCGTATAGAGATAAATCGTCAAGAGGGGCTGTTTGAGTCAATCCTTACAGATGCAAATAGTCTACTGGCACTTGATGCAAACAATGCAGAGGTTTTACGGTATCGCGTAGAAGCATATTATCGATTAGGACGCTTTGATGAGGCACTGCAAGATTTAAACCAATTACTGGACAATACAGGTTTGTTTACAACGCTGTTGCAGCGATGCGATCTTACGGATATGCGCTACTTTCGCGCACATATTTATTACCTGGAACATCAGAAAACACCAACGCCTGAATTGTGCCAAAAGATGCAGGCTGATTTAGGGATTTTGATTGGTGATATGCCTGAGAACGGACAAAAAGATTATGCTTCCCCTGAGGCGCTATTACTTCGAAGTGATTTTTATGAAGCCGAAGGAAAGCAACAAGATGCATTGAGTGATTTGAATCGATATTTGGATGCTCATATTCCTTCAGTAGATGTACTAAAACGTCGTATTGCTGTTTGCAAGGCACTTCATGACAATCGACAAGTTATATTAGACAAGGCGGCGATTTCGCGCCTGGAACATCAGCCAAACTCACTTGAGGAGGCTGCGGCATTGCTTGCATATCGAAAGCGGAAAGACCAAGCAGCGCTACATAAGCATCTTGCAGAGGATTCAGATCTTGAGTCGGAAGATGAAGAAACATATGGCGCGAAGCGTCGAAGATGCGAAGATACAGGTGCTGGTGCACCTGGTGTACAGATATTTTAGTGTGTGGTATGCACGTGCGTTCATAAAAGAGAGGTAGTCAGATGCAGTTATGGTTAGAGCGATCAGATTTAGAGGCGTATAGCTATTCTGTGCTAAGCAGTCAGGAGAGTACGGGGAGCGGTGAAATCTCACCGATACATGATAAGGTGACAAGGTATTTAACCGCGTACGCTGATATTCTTAAAGAAAGTGAAGTGCCTTATCCGACCGAGGCTATTGCGCCGTTGGAAGCACTGTTGACATATTATCCGAATCACGAGGCGCTGTTAATTCGTTTAACTTATTTGCGCCACAAAGGGGAAACACAGTGTTCGGAACGAAAGGCACTTAATTCGCTCAACGAAATTTTAGAAATACATCCTGAGCATGAAGCAGCTCTAAAGCTTTCAATTGATATTCATTGGAAGGCGGGGCAGTTTGATAAGGTATTACCATATTTAACGGCATTAATTGCCAATGTTACAGATGAGGAGAGGCCTTTTCTTTTATATCGTCGTGCAGAAGCCTATCATATGCTCAATCAACCCCTTCAGGCGCTAAATGACTTAGAGCGCGTACTCTCTATTAAGATATTTTTAGAGGCAGTACAACAGAGAGATGTGAGGGAGGCCGCGGCAAACTGGTCGCAGCATCGGCTCTTCTCTAAGCAGCCGATTGAGCTACCGAACTGTGAAAAATATGGTGTGATTGATGAAGAATATACAACCTATAGCCTCGATGCAACGTATGAGGCGTGCGTGGCACTGATGGTACAAATAGCGCGTGCGGGTTATACGAGTCGTGCCGCATTGTCGCATGAGGCCTGCGATGATGAGAGAGCTAACAAGCGGGCAAGAACTGAATCACCTGGTGCGGTGTTAAATTTGTAAGAAGTGGTGTATACTGCGCTGCCTCTTTTATATTTGAAATAAAGAGGTGCTTTGTCTGGTCGCAAGATAAAGCACTTTATTTTTGGAGATGACACATGTCAGACATTACATTAGAAGCTGAGCCAAGAGCGCTTATTGGGAAAGGTGCGAGCCGCCGCCTGCGCCGTTTGGACGAAAAAGTACCTGCTGTATTATATGGAGGCGATAAACCATCGCAAGCCATTCAGTTTTTACAACGACACATTTTTAAAGCACTGGAATCTGAAAGCATTTATTCAAGTGTATTTAAAGTGTCGATTGAAGGTAAGAAAGAAAACGTTGTCTTAAAAGATATTCAACGCCATCCTTATAAAGCAACTATTTTACATATGGATTTGCAACGTGTGTCTTCAAAAGACGTATTAGTTAAAGTGGTACCGCTTCATTTTATCAATGAAGAAGATGCGCCTGGTGTTAAAGCTGGTGGTGTAGTTAACCATACCATGACGCAAGTTGAAGTGCGTTGTGAGGTTCGTCACTTGCCTGAGTTTATTGAAGTTGATTTAGCAGGCTTCGAGATGGACCAAGTGTTGCACTTATCTGAAATTAAACTGCCTAAAGGCGTTGAGCTAAGCATTGACCCAACAGCGGGTGACCACGATCATCCTGTTGTGAGTGTGCATGAGCCACGTGTTGTTGTTGAAGAAGAGCCTGAAGTAGACGAAAAAGCTGTTGAAAGTGAAGAAGGTGCTGAAGGTGAAACAGCAGAAGCATCAGCTGAAGGCACTGAGGCAGGCGAATCTAAACAAGATGATGCCAAGAAAAACGAAGATAAACCAGCTGCTGAATAAGCGCTGAGTGCTTTATGACCGTTAAGCTGGTTGTTGGACTGCAAAATCCGGGTGCCTCGTACGAGCGTACCCGCCATAATGCGGGCGGTTGGTTTGCCCGCGCATTGGTCGATCAATTAGGTGCGACTTTTCGCCTACATAAATCATTTCATGGTGAAGTGGCATCGGTTGAGTTGGGCGGCCGCCAATTTCATGTACTATTACCTAATACTTGGATGAATCACTCGGGTCGCTCTGTGCGAGCCTTGTGTCAGTTTTATCGTATTCTGCCAGAGGAAGTATTGGTTGCACATGATGAGCTCGATTTACCAGTGGGTGCGGTAAAACTTAAAGCCGGAGGTGGTCACGGTGGACACAATGGGTTGCGTGACTTAATTGCGCATGCAGGTGGAAGTGGATTCCACCGTTTGCGATTAGGCATTGCACATCCAGGACATAGAGATTTAGTGACCGATTATGTGCTGGGAAAACCTTCTCCGGATGATCAAAAAGCCATTGATGAGGCGATTTCTCGGGCAATGGACGTGATGCCAGAGGTGATTTCGGGTGCGTTTCCTAAAGCAATGAAAGCACTGAATACTGAACAAACAATAACGCGCAAAGAGGAGTAGACCATGGGGGTGCAGTGCGGCATTGTCGGGTTACCGAATGTTGGAAAATCAACTTTGTTTAATGCATTAACCAAGGCAGGTATTGAAGCCTCAAATTATCCTTTTTGCACGATTGATCCGCATGTTGGTATGGTGACTGTACCCGATCCGCGTGTGGATGCGATTGCGGAAATTGTATCGCCTGAGCGTGTGATTCCTGCGGCCATGGAGTTTGTCGATATTGCAGGGCTTGTGTCGGGCGCTGCTAAAGGCGAGGGACTTGGTAATAAATTTTTAGCAAATATTCGAGAAACCGACGCTATTTTGCATGTAGTGCGCTGTTTTGAACAAGAAAACGTGGTGCATGTGCATGGCAAAATTGACCCTCTAAGCGATATTGAAACCATTAATACAGAGCTTGCCCTAGCAGACCTTGAAACCATTGAAAAAGCTTATCAAAAAGCGGCCAAAAATAGTAAAAGTGGTGATAAAGACGCATTGCGAGATAAAGCGTTGTTTGAAGTCATTAAAGCGCATCTGGAGTCGGGTCAACAAGTACGTACATTGCCAAACCTTGAAGAAATACAGCCTATTTGTAAGCGTTATGGTTTACTAACGGCAAAGCCCATTTTATACATTGCAAATGTAGATGACGAAGGGCTTGCAAACAATGAAGCGCTTGCCAAGGTGCGGGCACTCGCGGAAAGTGAGGGGGCTGGTATATTGCCTTTATCACTTGAGACAGAGTCAACACTTTCGGAGTTGGATGATGCGGAGCGTGTAGCGTTTATGGCTGACTTAGGACTTGAAGAGCCAGGCCTACACCAAGTCATTCGTGCCGCTTACGCTTTACTGGGTCTTGAGACATATTTTACGGCAGGTGTTCGTGAAGTGCGTGCTTGGACTATTTCAAAAGGTGCGAGTGCACCTGAAGCTGCGGGTGTCATTCATACCGATTTTCAAAAAGGATTTATTCGAGCGGAAGTGATGTCATACGACGATTTTATTGCCTGTGGTGGAGAGCAAGGAGCAAAAGCACAAGGTAAGTTACGACTGGAAGGCAAAACCTATATTGTAAATGATGGCGATGTGATGCATTTCTTGTTTAATGTTTAGGGTGTCTTTTGAGGAGTAATGTCATCATCTGGACGTATGTTGTGAAGCGCTTTTTTCATTACGTTTAGTTTGTCCTGCATGGAGCTTTTTTCTTCTTGTAAGATGCTTTCTTTAAGCGTTTCTAGAGCCCGTATATTGGCTTCAAGGCTTTCTATAAGTGCTTGGTGTCGCTCTTCTACATCAACTGTGAATGTTGGTGGGCGTGCACTCATTTCAGCTTCTACCATTGTGATGCAGGCAGCAGGCCCTTTTTCTTGAAGGACTGCTGCCGTTTTATCAAGACGTGCTACTTCAGATGCTAGAAATGGAATGTTAACTTTCATAGCGGGAGAGGGCGCTTTTGCGGTTTCTGTTTCGAGCTGTGCGCAATACGCCTGTTTTTCAGCTTCTAGTGCTGCTATGTAGGGAGAAATAGCTTTTGTATATTCAGCCTCGAGATCCTGAAGGGAGGGTGCTATAACTGTTGCTGCATTATCTATTTTTTGTTGCAGCGATGCTGCGGTTTCGCGCATAAGCGCTATCTCAGCTTGAATGGATTTTAATTTATCCTTTTCAGTGGATATGTCCTCTGAGTTTATTTTTATGGTTGCTTGAATGATGTTAATACGAGATAGCATTGCTTGTAATTCATCGTCAGCCATTGTGCCGTGTCTACAGAGCATTTCATAACTGACTTGTATATCAATGAAATCTTGAATCTTGGTTTCGATATCTGCAATCAGGCCAAGCTTTGTTTGCTCGAGGTTTTCGCGGTTGTTTAAGTCGGCACTGAGTGCTTTGAGTTGCGCTTCAAGAAGAGGCAAACTTTTTTGAAGCTCAAGGTTTTCAGCTTTTGCGACACAACGTGCCTTTAACATTGTTAGGCTATCATTGTCTGTGGGAAGTAATGTATGTGTTTTTTGGAGTGCAGACTGCCTGCTTGTTTCATTAGCAGTTTTGCAGTGAGCAATCGCTTGTTCGGCGTGGTGACGTGCTTCATTTTCCTTGATTGCTTCATGCAAGTATTTAATGATTTCTTCTAGGTAGCGTGACATAGGTACTGCAATAGAGTGTAAATAGTTTGACCCTTGCATCCATAGTGCATCGAGGTTTTTTGCTGATACATTAAACACATATCTCACATGGTGACCTATTTTTGCACGGTAGAGAAAGGGTTGGCTCGCATCTAATGGGGATACTTCTTGTTCTGCACATACTTGGTTAAAAAGAGACGGTAGAGCGCCAAAGTCTCCTTCCTTTCCCTGCTCAAACATGATAACGATAGCGCCTTTTTCATTGATGCTTGCCGTGGGAAAAGGGAGCCCTTCAGAGAGACCGTGTCTGATAGCAGCAAATAACGTAAATCTAAATGAGTCAATTGCCCCTGGTATAATTTTTTTACCCATAAGTTTTACCAATTGCTTTAATCAATCAGATATGCTTTGAGTGTAGTTTATTTTTACAAAGTCGTTTGTTATCATTTAAAACAGTTGCGTTAGGCTAATGCCACAGCAAGGAGCATGCAAAAGCGATGGTGATTTATGAAGTGAACCTGAGTATCGACAATGATATTTATCCGGACTTTATGAAGTGGCTAAAGGCGCATGTAGAAGAAATGTTAAGCCTTCCTGGGTTTATGCAGGCACGTCTCTTAAAACCAGAAGAAGAAGCAACGTCGACGCAAGAAGCATTTACGGTGCAGTATCAATTAAAAAGCAGAGCAGATTTACAGCGCTACTTTACTGAGTTTGCGCCCAGGATGAGAGAAGCAGGCATTCAGGGCTTTAACGATAAATTTTCAGCGAAGAGACGCGTGTATGAATTGCAGGCTGTGATTTAATGCTTCACAATGGAAGTGTAAAGTAGACAGTGGCACCTTGTTCTGGTTGCCCTTCAATCCATATCCGACCGTTGTGTTTTTCTATAATTTTTTTTATGTTTACTAATCCAATACCTGTACCACTAAAGTCTGAGTCGGCATGTAAGCGTTGAAAAACTTTAAATAGCTTATCCGTATAAGTTGGGTTAAAGCCGATACCGTTATCCTGAATAGAAAACTGATACTCGGACGGAAGCTCTTTGTAACCAATTTTTATAATGGTTTTTTCTTTGTTTTTTGTAAATTTTAATGCATTAGAGATTAAATTTTCCCATACCATCCGTAACATTTTTTTATCACAGTAGACTTCTGGTAAAGGTGAAACCTGCCAGTCAATGACTCTACCTTTTGTTTCTGGTTTGAAGTGAGTTATCACCTCGTTAATTAAATCATTGAATGCAAATTTTGATTTTTTGAGAGAGGCGCGGCCCAGTCGAGAAAAGCCAAGTAATGACTGAATTAGTCCTTCCATGCGGAAAGCTTCGTCAGTAATAATTTTGATATATTTTTTAACCTGTTCATCCTGAGAGTTTTCTATATGCTTATTGAGTAATCCAATATATCCAATTACATGTCTGAGCGGTGTGTTTAAGTCATGTGAAACAGAGTAACTAAAGCTTTCTAGCTCTTGATTTAATAGTTTCAGCTTATTTGTTTGATCTGTTAAAAACGTTTCATTGGCCGTTTGCTGAGTTATATCTCTGATAATGCTTGCAAAAAAAAGCGTATTATCAATTATAAACTCATTGACCGAAATAAAAATAGGAAAAATGACGCCATCTTTACGTTTTGCGTTTATTGTACGCCCGACCCCTATAACGTGTTTTTCTCCTGTTTCTAGATAATGCTTAATGTGTGAGTTATGCTCTTTTGCATAAGGCTCTGACATGAGTTTCTCTATTGGTTGTCCTACCAACTCGCTTTCATCATATTGAAAAAGAGTGGTCATGGCGTGGTTGACTGACTGCAAAATACCATTTTTATCGATGACTGCTATACCATCAATTGCTGAGTCCAAAATGGCCTTAGCCCTATTTTCGCTAATATGGAGGTGTGTCTCCATTGCTTTAAACGCTTGAATATCTCGCGCAAAACCGACAAACAACTTTTTTCCATCAATGATTGCCTCGCTCACCGATAAATGCAAGGGAAATTCGGTACCATCTTTATGCTTGCCAGCAACGTTACGACCAATGCCGGCGATAGTTTCTTTACCGGTATCTAAATCATGGTGTAAACACTCGTCGAGATGTTTGGCGTAGCACTTAGGCATTAGCGTTTTTATATTTAAACCCACGATTTCCTCTGGGGTATACCCAAATAACTTAATTGCGGCGGGATTAAATGCCAGTATGATGCCTTTCTTATCGATAGCAATAATTGCATCAATCGCAGCTTCGAAAATACCTTTAAAAATTGCATGATTATAATTGTCCATGGGCCTACTTTGAAAAGTGAGAAAATATCGGAGTCAACTCGTACTATAATCATATTATCATGTCAAAGTATGTTGCAAGAGGGCTTCTTACACTATGAGAAAAAGCATCAACATTCTTTATTTAGAAGACGATCCATTAGACTTCGACTTGATTAAAAGTAATCTTGAGGATGCATGCGAATATTCGGTTGAAATACAGCACGCTGTAAATCAAGAAGCCTACGAAGCACTGCTTAAGCAAGAGACATTTGATATTATTCTCTCTGATTACAGCCTACAAGGTTATACCGGTCTTGCTGCATTGAAGTATTTGAATAAAAAACAGTACCAAACCCCATTTATTTTATTATCAGGTGCGATTGGAGATGAGCCAGCGGTTGAAATTATGAAGGCAGGTGCGTTTGATTATGTATTGAAAGATCAGTTGGGGAAGTTGCCCGTGATAATTGACAGAGCGCTTGAGGCAGTTTCTCAAGAGCAAGAAAAACTGCAATGGGAGTCGATGTTTCATACCATTGAGAAAGCTGCTTTGGCGGGTTTTTTTAGGTTAAATCTTTATGGAAACCTTATTTACTCAAATCAATATTTCTTAGAGATGTTGTCATGTACAGATAAAAATATTTTTCATAAACCGTGGTATCTTATGTTTAATCCGGTAGACGCCGCAGATATGGAAAGCACGTGGAAAAAGGCCATTGACACCCATGGAAGTTATGAGCGTTTAGAGCAATATGTAGCTCCAGGTAGGACAAAAAAATGGATCAATCTAACTATTTTGCCTGAAATACAGAATGAACAGTTAGCCGGTTACATTGGCGTTGCTTTTGATGTGACGAGGATTAAGGAGACGGAGCAAAAGCTGGAAGCGGCTAAAAAATATGACTCAGTGACGTCACTTCTTAATAAAAAAGCGTTTGAGAAATTACTTAAACAACGCTTTGAAGAAGCTCGAGGTTCAGGCTATCGTGGCATGCTGCTGCTGTCTAACATAGACAATTTTCAACACTTTAATGACGCTCTAGGATATAAAGGTGGCGATCTGATACTCAGAAAGATGGCTGCGATACTTGTAACTTATTATGGGAGCGAGGCTGTTATTGCAAAATTTAGTAATGACAGCTTTGCTGTACTACTAGATGATATTGAACGAGAGAGTGAAGTCACTCAGTTACTCGATACATTACATGACAACCTATCACGCAACCCCATAACCATTAAAAATGAGTCGATTCATTTAAATTTCACAACAGGCATTGCCAAAATTCCAGATGCTGGCAAAACAGCACAAGAAATATTGCAACACACAGATCATGCGCTGCAGCAGGCAAAGCATAACGCAAAAGGTCGTTACTGTTTCTACTCGCCTGATATCTCTGAAAAGGTGGCACGTGCCGCAGATGTGGAACGTGCACTGCTGTATGGTCTAGAGAATCATGAACTGTACTTGGCGTATCAGCCACAAATAGATATTCAGAAAAACCAAGTGATTGGCCTTGAAGCCTTGTGCCGTTGGCATAGTAAAACTCTCGGGGAGGTGACACCTAATGAGTTGATCCCTTTGGCGGAAAAGATAGGTTTTATTTTGCCCATCACAAAGTATTTGAGTAAGCAATTTTTTTGCGATCTTGAAAGTTTCTCACGCAAGCATGCAGACTTGATGAAAAACATTAAGGTTTCTTTTAACCTGTCTGCAAAAGTTTTGACTGACAAAGATTTTCTGAAGTTTCTGATGGATGAGTTTAAGCGCTATGATATTAGCCCAAGTATTGTTTGTTTTGAGGTGACAGAAACTACTATCATGGAGAATCAATCCGATGCAAAGTCATTTCTGAATAAGCTTTCAGGTATGGGGTTTGGCTTATCCATTGATGATTTTGGTACAGGGCATTCGTCTTTGGCGTATCTCAAATCACTGCCAGTCAAAGAGTTAAAAATTGATGGCAGTTTCGTCAAGCAGCTCGCTCGCAGTGAACGTGATCGTCACATCGTGGAAACCATCATTAAACTTGCACATACACTGAAGTTACACGTGATTGCTGAGTGCGTTGAAGATATTAAACAAAAACATATATTAAAGGAATTAAATTGTACTTCTGTACAGGGTTTTTATTACTCAAAGCCGCTTAAACCAGAAGATTTGGTAGGATTTTTACGTGCATTTCCTGGTGCTAGGAGTGCGCATGAATAATAGAAATAGTGTGTTTTTTCGAAGTACTTCTTTTTTAACATCAATGCGGTATTTTGCTTATGCGATATTAGTGTGTATTTTGATACTAGGTAGTATGGTTATTTGGGGGTGGTACACGCACAATGTACGCTTTATTCAAGTATCTGCAGATTACGTGCCGATGCAGTTTAATACGGCGCTGAGTTTTTTTGTGATTACATTTGGCTTATTTAGCATAGAACTTCACTTTCGAAAGCTCGCTCAAATACTAGGTATACTCGTTTTCTCTAGTGCTGCTATGGTGTTGTTAGAATATATATTCTCGTTTAACTCTGGGCTCGATCAACTGTTTTTTCAACATTATGTTACGATTGAGAGTGCGCATCCGGGGCGAATGGCACCCAATACAGCGCTCGCTTTTATCATGGCTGGCATGACTATTGTCTTACTTTCTTCTGGACGATACACAACTAAAAAAATCATTGCTGCCATATTTTTAAACTTTATTTTGTTTATTCTTGGATACACTTCTTTTATAGGGTATTGCGCTGACGCAAGCACGCTATCTCGATGGGGAAATACGACTAGTATGGCGTGGCATACAGCATTTGGTTTCATGTTATGGGGAGGAGCTTCTATCATTCTTGGCTTAGTAGAAGCCAAAGAAAGAGGATATAAGCCAAAAGTGTATCTTACTACCATTCTGTTTTTAGCAAGCGCTTTCTTTTTTACACTGTTATGGCAACTTGTAACTTTTAATGGAGCAACGCTTTTTAAGAAAAATATTGTCACTATTTCAGGAGAAATTGATAGAAGGCTGAGTAACAAACTGACTATTGAATTTTTTGCCTTAATTCGACTCGCGAGTCGTAATACCTTAGATGGTGAAAAGCATTCTTGGAAAAAAGATGTAAGAATTTAGAGTTATAGTGATTTCTGGTGTATGGGCAAAATAAATTAGGTGGCGTATTCTGTTGAT
>JASBUO010000069.1 GCA_030147855.1 Gammaproteobacteria bacterium | reverse complement strand
GTCCGACTGGACCAAAGACGCAGGACTCATTTCATGAGGCTTTTTTCTTACCTCTACAGTCTTACATTGGCCTGGTCTGCTCATCCAAACGCACGGTATTACTTGGCGAGTGTTGCATTTGCAGAGTCTTCTTTCTTTCCGATTCCACCTGACATTATGCTTATTAGCATGGGACTTGCAAAACCTCAAAATGCTTGGAGATACGCCTTACTTACTACCTTTTTTTCTGTTTTAGGCGGTTGTTTTGGATATTTAATCGGTTTTTTTTGCTTTTCTCTCATTGAACCTTACATTCTTGCATCGTCCTACGCACTTTCCTACACACATGTTCGAGAGTGGTTTGGCGAATATGGTATTTGGGTTATTTTTGTAGCGGGTTTTTCTCCCATTCCTTATAAAATTTTCACGGTAACCGCAGGTATCATAAAAATGTTTTTTCCGTCCTTTTTAGTCGCTTCTATCATTGCGCGTGGCGCACGATTTTTTTTAGTATCGGGTTTGTTGGTTTGCTTGGGTGAAAAAATTGAACAATATCTAAGGCGCTGGATTGACTGGATTGGTTGGGGAGTAGTTGTTATTGCCCTTATCAGCTACGCTACGCTGCAGTTTAAGGGATACTAAATTGATGAAAGTGAGCTATTGGTGTATACGCTTATTGCTCAGCAGTATTTGCTTAAGCCTAAGCAGCTGTGGCGTACGAGAGGGGCTTGCACCGGTTGAGGAGTCTAAATGGCACGAGATTAATCGTACAACAAAATACCACACCGTAAAAAAGGGGGAGACACTATATGCCATTGCCTTTCGTTATGACCAAGACTACCATGATCTCGCATCTATCAACTACTTGGCATCTCCTTATACACTGCGCGTAGGGCAAACACTTAAGCTCAAACGAGGAAGCGTTAAGCCCACGCGGCCAATTCTTCCAGAATTACCGCTTTTCACATCAAACCACCAGTGGCTCTGGCCCACTAAAGGACGCGTTGCAACTACTTTTTCTCCCAACAAAGGACAAAAAGGAATTGATATTTCTGGAAAACAGGGCCAAAAAATTCATGCGGCCGCATCAGGCGTTGTTGCCTATGCTGGCAACGGTTTGCCTGGATATGGCAATTTAATTATTTTAAAACACGACCAACAATATCTCACCGCTTATGGTAATAACCAACGTAACTTAGTCCATGAAGGTCAACAAGTTAAGAAGGGTGCTGTCATCGCTGAAATGGGTGTTGTAAATCGACACTTTTGGGGGCTTCACTTTGAAATTAGAAAACAAGGGGAGCCTGTTAACCCATTAAAATATTTGCGCCAAAAAGCTTGACAACACACCACCTCTCGTTACAACAATAGAGGTAAGGACTGATTCATCATAGGGTGAGGAGGCAATATGCCAAAGAAGTCGGATAAAACAGTTGATGAAAAACTTGAACTTGAAGAAGATTTGTTTGATTTACCCGATGATGATGAGAGCGAAATAAGCCTTAAAGAAGATACTGATGAAGATACATTTACGTCACCTGGTAGAGAAATGTCCAGGGTTATGGATGCTACGCAAATTTATTTAAGTGAAATTGGATTTTCTCCCTTATTAACTGCTGAAGAAGAGGTTTATTACTCAACTAAAGCCTTAGAGGGTCATGAACCTTCACGAAAAAAAATGATTGAGTCTAACTTACGACTAGTTGTAAAAATATCTCGTCGTTATCTCAATCGTGGGCTTCCCTTATTAGACTTGATTGAAGAAGGCAATTTAGGTCTCATGAAATCTGTTGAAAAATTCGATCCAACCCGCGGGTTTCGTTTTTCAACCTATGCCACGTGGTGGATTCGTCAAACTATTGAACGCGCCATTATGAACCAAACACGTACCATCCGCCTCCCTATTCATGTAGTGAAAGAATTAAACGTGTACCTACGTGCTGCACGACAACTCACTCAAAAACTCGATCATGAACCCTCAGCAGAAGACATTGCAGAAATGCTTGATAAACCGCTTGAGGATGTCCAAAAACTCTTACGTCTAAACGATAAAGTGACATCTATCGATACACCATTTGGCTACGATGAAAACAAATCACTCCTAGATACTGTGCCCGATGAAAACAGCCTAAATCCTGCCGAGTGGCTAACTGATGAGAATATCCGAAATCATATTGAGGACTTGCTTGGTGAACTTACAGAAAACCAACAAGAGGTTATTGCCAGACGTTTTGGTTTACATGGGTTTGAAAAGGCAACGCTTGAAGAGGTGGGCAGCGAAATTGAGCTGACCCGAGAGCGTGTTAGGCAAATTCAAGTGGAAGCGCTGAACACCCTAAGAACCTTATTAGTTGAACGGCTTGGGCTTACACAGGAAGACCTATTTTAGGCGCATTCGCACGTCATTCAGAGCGTAGCGACGAAAGAATCTCTCATCAATAGAATGCGTTTCGTCGCTACGCTCTGAATGGCATAAAAACTTCTAAATAACAAATAGATACTTTAGAATAATGCCCTTTTAAAATAATAAGAAGAATCGAACTAATGTCAGCCGACATTGTCAAAACATCACTTGTGTCGACAGCAGTTGGCGGCATAGGCGGGCTCTTTGCACCAGCAGCCGCAAATGCAGCAGGTGGGCTTTTGAATGTGATGGGGGCCTGTGCAATTGGCGGGGCCATTGTTTATCCATTCGCAAGCATTTTGCTTACCCTCACTGGTATCAATGCATTTAAAAAAAAGCATCCATCAAGTGCCGTTTATAATACTTTTACAGGTTTAGAGTTATTTGTTTCTGCATTGCTTGCAGCAGAAATTAGCGCAGCTGTTTTAGGCATTCCAGCACATCCCGTGTTTATTTGCTCACTGGTTGGAGCAGCTTCTCTACTTGCTTTAACTTTTGTTATTGGACTTGCCGTTGTTATTGGTGTTACTTGTTTTTTAAATAGCCTTCGTGCAGAAAAAGCTCCAAATACGCCCGCCGATATATGCCAAACTCAAAAAGAAAACTTCAATTCCTGCCAGTATTTATTATAAAGCCCTAAGTTTGCTTCACTTACATCACGTTGCATAACGGCGCGTTTTAAGACTTCTTTTGGAGGGTACAGCATAACATTTTTTTGTAGTGTTTCTGGCAGTAATTCATAACCAGCACGGTTTGTAATGGCATAGGCTTCTGAAAGTGCCATTGCTTTTGCACTCTCTGCTTTCAGTAGAAAATCGATAAATGCATAAGCCTCATCTGGGTGGGGAGCATTATGCAGCATGCTCAAGCAGTCTACCCATATGACAAACCCTTCTTCAGGGTATACGAAAGCAATACCTTTGTTTTCTTCATGTGCTTTAAATGCATCACCATTCCAAGCAACGCCTACATGCGCATCTTCATCAATTAAAATGGCTTGAATGCTTTCACTCGCAAATAGTTTGATATTAGGTGTCAACAATTTTAGACGTCTAAATGCTTCTTCAATATGCTTTGGATCGCTATCATTTGGGCCATAACCAAGGCTCAATAGGGCAACAGCAAACACTTCTCTTGGATCATCTAGGAGCATCAGTTGATGTCGCCATTTGCTATCCCATAAATTTTGCCAAGTTTTAGGAGGAGACTGAACCCATTCCGTATTATAAAAAATGCCGGTTGCCCCCCAAACCATAGGCATACTATATGCATTGCCTGAGTCGTAAGGCGCATTCAAAAAAATTTCATCAATATTTTTAAAATGTGGCAAACGTGTTCTATCAAGTTTTTTTAAAAAGCCTTGCTTTTTTAAGCGCTCTACAAAATAGCTGGAGGGCACAATTACATCATAAATCGCTTTATTTGAAGCATGTAACTTGGCATACATGGTTTCATTGTTATCATAGGTTGAAAAATTAACATGAATGCCCGTTTCTTTTTCAAATTGATGGATAAGTTTTTGCGGAATTTCTCCACCCCAAGCATATACATTCACAACCTTATCTGTTGCGAAAAGCGCACTTGAAAAGAAGCACATTAATATCAGTATAAGCCAGCGCATCATGAATTTTTCCGTGAAAGGCGGTGGGAGATAATCACAAATATCATCGAGATAATAAACGTAATACTACACAGGGCATTTAACTCAGGTGTAACCCCCATACGCACCAGTGAATAAATGGTCAGTGGTAAAATATTAAAGTCAGGACCGGCCACAAAATAACTAATAATGACATCATCAAACGATAGGGTAAATCCAAGTAAAAAAGCGCTTAAAACAGCAGGCCACAGCAAGGGAAGTAAAATCTGTGTGATAGCTTTCTTGTGCGTTGCGCCTAAGTCACGCGCACTGTAATACAAGTTAATGTCCAGTGTGTGCATGCGGCTACTAATTGCAACAATTGCAAAAGGTAGGCAAAAAGTGATATGCGCAATCAGTAAGCTCAAAAAGCCGAGAGGAATGCCTGTTACATTAAAGAAAATTAACAATGCAATTCCTAACACCAAATCAGGCAAAATAATTAGCATGAGTAACATACTTTGCAGTGAACGATTGGCCTTAGAATGTTGTAAAAATAAATGTACACATACAATCAGTGCCGCAATACTTGCAATGCAAGACGACACAACGCCCAAAACGATAGAATGGAAAAAGGCAGTCCACAACTCGGCATCTTGAAAAAGTTCTAGATACCAGTGCGTTGAAAAACCCTGCCACTGTAATGAAAAACGCGCCTGATTAAATGAGTACAACACCAAAATTAAAATGGGGAAGTAAAGTAATGTGTACACAAAAAGCATATACGTTTTTTTACCCCATCCTTGCATCATCGTCGCACCTCTTTAGGTTTACGATAGATAAGCAGCAACACTAAAAAAATAGCCGTGAGCAACACACTGGTTGCAGCACCAGCAGGCCAATTTTCAGCCACGAAAAACTGATTCTGAATTAAATTTCCAATTAAAATTGAGCGTGCACCACCCAACACATTCGGAATGTAAAATAGCGTCATGGCGGGTAAAAACACAAGTAAAACGCCCGAAACAATGCCACGTGTTGTATTCGGTAAAAAAACGCGTGTAAAGAGGGCTAGTCGACTTGCGCCAAGGTCTTCTGCAGCCTCTAGTAATTGGAAGTCAAAACGTTCCATATGGGTGTATAGGGGGAGAACCATAAAAGGGAACAAGGTATAAACCAAGCCACTTAATACAGCAAAGTTTGAATATAACAAAGAAAGAGGGGTTGTAATAATGTGTAACTTTAAAAGCAAGAGATTTAACACACCGTTAAATTTTAAAATAGCAACCAATGCGTAGGTTCGTACCAATGAGCTCGTCCAAAATGGAATAATAATTAAAAGCAACAACACCGACTGATGTTTTGAGCGCACCATAAAGTAGCTAAATGGATATGCAAGCAATAAGCATATAGCGGTTGTTACGACAGCCATCCCAGTAGAGCGCAGCATAACATGCCCCATTAAGGCTGAAAAAAATGCTTTGTAATGCGTCAGTGTGAAAGGTAGCACCATTAAATGTAATGCGTCTTTCGATAAAAAGCTCGCAACCAATACGAAGCCAATCGGAATAAAGCCGAAAATAAACAGCCAAACATAAACGGCATATAGTGCTGTTGGTTTAGTTCTCATATGGCAATAACACTTCCCAACCTTTAAACCACTGAACCCACACGGCCTCATCAAGCACGTAAGCCAAGGCGTCATCATCTTCATTGAAAAATTCTGATGCGTGAATCACTTTACCTGAAGCTAGTAATACTTTTAATTCAACCGTTGAGCCTTTATAAACAATATCAATAATTTTCCCAGGCAACATATCCTCGGTTGCATCCACTGCATCTTGGTGCCACACACGAATATCTTCAGGACGAATCACCAAATGCAGTTTCTCACCTACTTGATGTGCTGCTGTATTTTTACAACATAACAGACAGTTTTCTACTTCTACAAACAAGTCATCTGCTTCGAGCGCTTTCACATGAACATCAAAAATATTAGCTTCCCCAATAAATTGTGCAACATATAAATTCCTTGGGTTTTCATAAACTTCTCGTGGGGTACCCACTTGTTCAATATGACCATGGTTAAACACAATGATTCTATCTGACATCGACAGCGCTTCTTCTTGGTCGTGTGTCACAAAGATAAAGGTCATATCTAATGCTTTCTGCAATTGCTTCAGTTCATATTGCATGGTCTTACGTAAGCGATAATCGAGGGAACTCAATGGCTCATCCAAGAGCAGCACTTTAGGACGGTTAACAATGGCACGCGCAATGGCAACACGTTGTTTTTGCCCACCACTTAATTGTTGAATGCTTCGGCCCCCAAAAGAGGTCAATTGAACCCTCTCAAGTGCCTCTGTCACACGTACCTGTACTTCATTTTCGGGTGTCTTTTTACACCGCAGTGCAAATGCAATATTTTCAAACACACTTAAGTGAGGAAATAACGCGTAGCTCTGAAAAACCGTATGTACATCTCGCTCCTGTGGAGGGAGCTGCGTAATACTCTTACCATGAATATAAATCTCGCCCGACAAAGCTGTTTCAAAACCTGAAATCAGGCGAAGCAAGGTTGTTTTACCACACCCAGAAGGCCCAAGCAGGGTTAAAAACTCACCTGGGTAAACGGTTAAAGAGATATCTTTTAAAATTGGAATAGCGCCATAAGACATGAAAAGACGCTTAATCTCGATAAGAGGATTTAAGTTGGACATAGGCAAGGCGCGCCGCGCTTAAAAACGCAGATTATGACCGTTTGATGTGTTTTTGTCTACCAGGCAGCGACTCTCTCTTCAACGTGCCCAATACTACAAATCTCAGAAACACCACCATTATTACAAATGAGCAGGCCGTCTTTTTCATCAAATTTAAAGACACCCCCTTGCCACATACAACATCCTTTGAATGCCTGCATGTCCATCACAGCGCTTCGTTTACAATAACAACTCGAATAACGACCATTATTACAGACATAACGTCCTGCTGATGAATCACAGTACTGAATGCCACCCATCTTGCCACAACAATTACTGCCACAACTGCTTCCAGCAGCGTATGTCGCGCACGAAAAAGAAATTGCCCCTAAGAATAACAACGAGCCTATACGATGCATGATCTTGTCCGTTAGGTGGTGTTATCTTGATTATAGCGTATAAATTATAAGTCGCTTGGCTCGAGCTTTTCCTTCATTAAGGCAGTGTTTGACGGAGCTTCCAACTCAACTGACTCAATTTTATGGAAACGGCTCGTAATTTTTTTAGCTGACATATTCACCTCACTGGCATCCTTTTGTGCCAAATCAATGTGCTTTGTAAGCTTATCCATGCGCTTGTCGAAACGCTGAAAGTCGTCTGCAAGTGCTTGTAAATGTTTTTGAATAATATGCACTTGGCGCTTTGTTGCATCATCTTTAAGCACTGCGCGCGCCGTGGTTAAAACAGCCATTAAAGTACTCGGGGAGACCAACCACACTTTCAAGCGCTGAGACAGGGCAATTACTTCTGGATAATTTGCATGTACTTCTGCAAAAATAGCTTCTGCGGGAATAAACATAAACGCACTGTCTGCCGTTTCATGCGGAATAATGTATTTATCTGCAATGTCTTTAATGTGCTTTTGTAAGTCCTGGCGCAGTTGTTGCTGCAATATTTTTCGCTCATGAGTGCTTTTGTTTGCACTCATGAGCTTTTGATAGGTTTCTAATGGAAACTTTGCATCAATTACAATATGACCAGTTGGATCTGGCAAAAACAAAATGCAGTCGGCACGTTTTTGATTGCTGAGCGTATATTGCAGCGCATAATGGTTACTAGGCAGCATATTCGCAATCAAGCCTGCAAGTTGCACTTCTCCAAAGGCACCACGCGCACGTTTATCGACCAAAATATCCTGTAGACTCACAACATGCGTTGAAAGTTCTGCAATTTTTTTCTGCGCTTCATCAATAATCGTTAAGCGCTTCACAATATCTGTAAAAGTAGATGTGCTTTTTTCAAACCCTTCAGTTAAACGCTGGTTTACTTGTTGCGTTACCTGGCCGAGTTGGGCTCGAATTTCTGCTGTGAGTGTTCTTAAATGCGTTGTTAAACCTTCTGTATGATGCTTAAAACTATGATTCATTTGCTCACGCACATCTTTCATTTGAGATTGAATGCTTTCATGAATACCTAACTGATTAGCATGCTGACCTTCTGTAATTTGGGTTTGAATTGCGTGCTGACCCGCCTGATAGCGTGTTTGTATGTCAAGCTGCAATGCATGCAGCGCTTTTTTTAAGCTCACCGCAAAAATAAGAAGGCCGCCAATAGCAATCAGCACCATCACCAATAAAAAAAATACAATAGAAGAGGACATGAGCGTATCAAAATCATTTGTTCACATGCACGCAGTATACCGCTTGCAAAAGCAAGCTTGCAAAACTTACCATCGCCAAACAACATGAAATTTTTAGTAGCGTTATTTTCTCCCTTTCAATACAATCTTTTGCATCATTAGCACCGAGCTTTATATACAATGGAAGAAGCAGCTGTTCTAGAACAACTTGAAAATTTACGCACGCTTATCAGACGATACGATTACCACTATTATGCACTCGATGAACCACTCGTGCCCGATAGCGTTTATGATGATATCTTCCGAAAACTGCAGGTTTTAGAAAAGGCGCATCCTGAATACATCACGCCTGACTCACCCACACAACGGGTTGGCATAACCCCTGCAACAACATTAAAACCACTGATCCATGCAAAACCAATGCTCTCTCTTTCAAATGTCTTTCTGGAAGAAGACTTGGCACGTTTTATGAAGCGAACTAGCGATGAGCTCAAAGAAAGCCCTGATACATTACTTTTTGCTTGCGAACCTAAGCTAGATGGGTTGGCGGTTAATTTAACCTATAAAGCAGGCATTTTAACGAGTGCAGCAACCCGTGGTGATGGCCAAGTGGGAGAGGATATTACTCAAAATATCAAAACCATTGCATCTATCCCTTTAAAATTGATGCAAAACACGTACCCCAAACAGCTCGAAGTACGTGGAGAAGTGTTCATTACGAAGGCAGGCTTTGACGCACTCAATGAAACGGCAAGAAAAGAAGGTACAAAAACCTTTGCGAACCCACGTAACGCTGCAGCAGGAAGCCTTCGCCAACTCGATGCGCGCATTACCGCTGAAAGACCACTGGCTTTTTATTGCTATGGGGTTGGTGCAAGCAGCAATGACTTTGACTGGCCTGGTAGCCATATAGGCCAACTTAAATGGCTAAAAGAGGCGGGGTTTCCTGTATCCAGTGAAACTCAAGCTAAAAGAGGTTTTAAAGGATGTCTTGAGTATTATCAACACATACAAACCATTCGTGATGACTTACCGTTTGAAGTAGATGGGGTTGTTTATAAAGTTGACAACATTCACGCACAAGAAAAGCTCGGCTTTATTGCGCGCGCCCCACGTTTTGCTTGCGCACATAAATTTCCAGCGCATGAAGAAGTCACAACACTTTTATCTGTTGACTTTCAAGTAGGTCGAACAGGTGCTTTAACGCCTGTTGCACGCTTAAAACCTGTCAGTGTTGCAGGAGTCACTGTGAGCAATGCGACTCTTCACAACATGGATGAAATCGTGCGTAAGGATGTACGCATTCATGATGAAGTTGTCATAAGACGGGCAGGGGATGTTATTCCTGAAGTGGTATCCGTTGTGCTCGACCACCGCCCGAAACATACCGAGGAAATCACTTTACCTACACACTGCCCTGTCTGTCAGGCTGAAGTCATTCGCCTTCCAGGAGAAGCCGTTGCACGCTGCACTGGTGGCTTATTTTGTAAAGCACAATTAAAACGTGAAGTTTGGCACTTTGCTTCTCGAAAAGCGATGGATATTGATGGCCTAGGCCAAGGCCTAATCGACCAACTGGTCGATAACGACCTCATTAAAGACGTATCTTCCTTATACTCGCTAGATATGAACGCTGTAAAAGCACTGCCGCGCATGGGGAAAAAGTCTGCCGACAACTTAAGCGCTTCACTTCAAAAGAGCAAACAGACCACATTTGCACGCTTTCTATATGCCCTGGGTATTTCTAATATAGGAGAAGCAAGTGCATGCGCATTAACTGATGCGTTTCCAACACTTGAACTACTAAAAGCAGCCTCCCATGAAACACTCATGACTTTAAAAGATATTGGCCCTGTTGCAGCAGAAGCCATTACCCAATTTTTTGCACAAGCGCATAATGAAGAAGTGATACAAAAACTCATGCAGTGCGGTATCCACTGGCCAACTGTGCAAACCACTACGCACGATAAAGCACATCCATTTTATGACAAAACCTTGGTCCTTACAGGAACACTTGACAGTATGAGCCGAGATGAAGCCAAAGCAAAACTACAAGCCTTAGGAGCACGCGTGTCAGGCTCTGTGTCTCGTAAAACAGATGCTGTAATAGCAGGGCGAGACCCGGGGTCTAAAGTCAGTAAAGCCGAGAGCTTAGGTGTGCAAGTGCTTTCAGAAAAAAACTTCCTGGACGCATTATAAATTAAGGGCACTCTGGTGATTTTAAAGTTTACCTGTGCGATAATGCTCGTTTTGCTGATATCGTAAAATACTTATGCCTCGTCGAAAAAAACAAGTAAAGTATGAAAGCGCTCTTCCTCCAAAAAGTAGCGCTTCCACCATTACAGATACTGTCGCTACACGCTTTTTTGCGCCTAACCGCCCCTGGACCGATTTATTTAAACCCCCAGGCTTGCGTGTTGCAACTGAGCAACAATTAAACGAAACCAAGCAAAAAAAAGCGAACGTGTTGCAAGAGCTATCTAAACACTATGCATTCATAAAGCAAGAACAAGATAAAATCACTCAGCTCCATACTTTCTTTACAGCGTATGAGGCTCCCAAAACTATGCACAGCATGGATGCAGCCATTTTATACTTATCTGCATATACAAGGCTTAACCAAAAGAAAGTGAAAAAAGATATTGATGAAATAAATAAAGAACTCTCACAGCTGACACAGCGCATAGACAAGCTAGAGGCTTTACTTCGAGACAATTTGAACACACAATATACAGGAAATCATTCAGAACCATTACAATCACCAGAATACAAATGAAAACAAAAGATTTTGATTTTGAGCTACCTGATACACTCATCGCCCAACATCCGCTACCTAACCGTACCGACTCACGACTATTGCACTATGTGCGTGCAACACAACAAATAACACATACGCACTTTAAATCACTTGTAGATCATTTAAATCCGGGTGATTTACTAGTGATGAATAATACTGAAGTAATTCCAGCGCGTCTTTATGGCACTAAAGAAACTGGTGGTAAAGTTGAATTACTCATTGAACGCGTATTATCCGAAAAAGCGGTACTCACCCATATTAAAGCGAGCAAAGCGCCTAAACCTGGCTCAAAAATTCTGTTAAACAACACATGGGAACTCATCGTTTTAGACAAAGAAGATGATCTGTACCACTGTAAACTTCAAACGGCAGGCACAATTCATAACATGTTAAATGCAATAGGGCACATCCCCTTGCCACCTTATATTACGCGTGAAGATAAACAAACCGATTTTGAGCGTTATCAAACCGTTTATGCAAAACACAAAGGCTCCGTTGCAGCCCCAACAGCAGGTTTACACTTTGATGAAACGCTTCTGAAACAGCTCAGAGAAAAGGGGGTTCAAGTTGCCTATGTTACCTTACATGTTGGCGCAGGAACCTTTCAACCTGTCCGCACTGACAATCTAATAGAACATAAAATGCACACAGAATACTTCGAAATCAGCCAAGACACCTGTGATACTATTCTACGCGCAAAAGCTCAAGGTGGGCGTATCATTGCTGTTGGCACAACCTCCCTCAGAAGTCTTGAAAGTGCAGCTCAAAAGGGTCCTTTAAAGCCACAATCGATGGATACAGACATCTTTATTTATCCAGGCTACACCTTTAAACTTTGCGATGGACTCATCACAAACTTTCACTTGCCACAGTCAACGCTTTTAATGTTGGTTGCAGCGTTCATTGGGCACCAAGAAACAATGACACTTTATAAAGAAGCCGTTGCAGAAAAGTACCGCTTTTTCAGTTATGGGGATGCAACTTTACTCCTATGAATATCCATTATATTCCAAGCCTCACGCACCTGTCAGGACAAGTGTTAACCACTGCAGACTGGGCATCTGCACAAGTTGATATTGCAGCCGCAGAACTTGCCTCTCTTCTTATCAGACCTGGTATAAAGCACTTAAAACAACTCACAAGCTTAAAAGCATATTGGCAGTGGCCCGGAAAAATGCTTTTAAACCTTACATCGCTTACTGTAAATAAACAGGGAGAATTTCAAGTTCGCTCTCCATTTGATGGCCAAATATTATGCTTTGAAAAGTCAACGCTTTTAAAGTTAGTTGAATCGCTCAAGCCCGATTACATTACTTTTTCGAGTGACTTAATACCGACTGAAGAAACGCTGCTTCAAAAACAAGCGCATGACCTATATGAAAATAATATCCCTTCTGAAGATGCATTAAATGGCATCATTTATACAAGCAAAAAATCATCATTTAACCTTCAAGATAAAACGTATACAAAAGATTTTTCAGTATTAGATAGTAAATGCGGGTGTCCTGCCTGCAAAGAAAAACTAACACGCGCTTACTTCCAACACTTATATCAACACACGCCATTGTTATGTCATCGGTGGCTTATCATGCACAATCAGTGGATGACACACCATGAGAGTATGCGCTAACCCTCATTCAGAGGACAATATATCATCCAAGTCAGCATTAAAGCCTAATGCTTCTTGATTTCGAGCCATTTTCTCTTCATCAATGTAATAATCAGGCATTACCTGTAATAAAGCTGTCACATCAAGAATAAGGGTACGGAAGGTTGCACGTAAGTCCTTAAATGCAAATGAAAGCTCTTCGGCACGCTCATTAAACTCCGCAAGCTCCGGTGATTTACCTAAGCTATTTTGCTGCGGTGCTTCATAAATAAGCCACCGTTGACTATCTGAAATCAGTTGTCTGTGCGCATATTTTTTTTCTTCAAACGTTTCACCCAGTGCAATGAGCTCATCTTGTTTAATACAGATTTCTTCCTCAGCATTTGTGCCTCGTTGATTATCATCTTCATTTTCAAGTCCGCCTGTTGTAGCCAGCTTATAATCAATCAGGGTTTTTTGAATATATACCTGATAGTCATGTACCTGACTAATTAAAATACCATTAAAAATATTTTTTAAGGGCATGCTGAGTAAATGGTAATAGCGACTTTCTGGATCTTTTAGTGTTCTTAATAATTCGTTATGCGATAACCGAATACTAAAACGCTCTAAAATCCGTTCTGCCGTTAAAATACCATAAGTCGAAAGCCACTCTGGATTTACTTGTGTTTCCGCTGTTGTGTTAGCCATGCAATGAATACCTATCTATTCTTTTTCTTTCTGTTAAGTATCTCACAAGAAATTACTTTTAACAGTATGAATAGACCTATAAAACTCATAAAGCCGAAAGAAGGCCGTAAAACTCACCAAAGCTGTAAAAATAAATGCTAAATAAGGAAAACTGATTGGCCATATCATCATTACACTAAAAAATAAAAATGCTTCGGCTCGCTCCATAAGCCCCACACTATAATGAAAACTTTTATTCGATCTATTTTCAGTGAAAACACCTACTACTAGAAAACTAGTAACACACAAAAGCATACTGCCAAGCATCAATAAACACCCAATTCCGCGCGACGCAGGCTCCACTAAAAAAAGGGCTAATAATACTGAAAACTCAACAAAACGATCGATGGTAATATCCAGTACGCTGCCCCAATGTGTACTTTTTTGTGTTAAACGTGCAAGCGTACCATCAAGCGTATCGCAGTACCCCGACAATAATAATAAAACCACCGCAAGCAATACCTGGTGATAATAAAGAGCAGGGAGCACTAAAAACCCTAAAATACCTGATAATATAGTGACTGAATTAGGCATTACTTTATGTTGCAATCGCACTGCAAAGCGGTCAACACACATAGCTTGATAAATATCACGGAAAGCTTGCTCTATCATTTTCGGCTCCCAAAGACGCAACGGCTGCTTCCTGCAGTGTAGCAGGATACGTATCTTCAAAAAATCGTGCTTCATATTTTAAAGATTGAAAAAAAATGTGGACTAGCTTGGCGCGCTCTACATCGTCCTCTACTGCTTTAAAACCATCATCTAATAGTGCAACCATTTCTCCTGCTGCCGTTTTGAAAGTAGGGTTCGCATAGGCTAGAAGCCAAGGTCGATAGGGGTTATCTTTTGAAAGTGTACTTAAATCGATGTGTTCTCCAATTGATGCATATAACCAAAAGCAAGGCGCTAAAGCAGCTATTTTACGTACATAAGTTTCCTGCCTTAAAAGATGTGCACCATAGGCTTTTACTACTGGCAGTGGCTGATTTGTAACTTGAAAGAAACCCAGTTTTTTTTCAGGTACCAGGTAGCATGCAAATAAATCTTTTTCGTACTGTATGGTATCTGTTCTGAAACGTTCAAGCACATTTTTTGCATTCTCTGGCGCACATAAAACTGCACGTCGTAATGCTTGCTCATAATACCCCAAATACAATTTATCTTGCACAATAAATTGGTTAAATACTCGAATAGGCATTGCGTTACTACGCAATGCCTCATTGAACCGGTTATGAAGTATCTGATTAAACAAGTTCTCTGTGATGCTTCTTAATAAGCGTGGCAGTGGGATCATATTGCTCTAAATAATAAAAGTGGTGAACAGGCCCATGTCCTTTACCCAACAGCGCTGCACTGCCAGCTAGAATGGCTTCAAATAAATAATGTTTTGCGCGCATCACTGCATCATGTAATGCAAATCCCTGTGCTAGATAAGAGGCAATAGCAGCAGATAAAGTACATCCCGTTCCATGCGTGTTTTGCGTAGTAACTCTCGGTAACTCAAAGTAGCTCAGCGCACCTTTTTCACACAGTACATCTTGTGCTGTGGGCGAGGAGAGGTGCCCCCCTTTTAATAAAACGTTCACCTGATACTGTTTGGCAAGCAAAGCCGCAGCTTGCGTCATTTCATCAAGACTTTGAATGCGCTTACCCAACATCTTTTCTGCCTCTGGCAAGTTAGGGGTTACAACGCTTACGTGTGGAAGCAGCGTCTCTTTTAAGCACGCCACTAAATCATCACTTAGAAGTGGACTACCATTTTTTGAAACCATCACTGGATCAAGCACAACATGAGGCGGGCGATACATTAAAATGGCGTCTCGTACACGCTCAATAATGGCTTGTGTATGAAGCATACCTATCTTGATTGCCTGAATATTTAAATCTGCACATACCGCATCTATTTGCTGTGTCACAAACTTAGGCGACACAGGTTCTATCGCCTGAACACCCATTGTATTCTGCGCTGTCAATGCGGTAATGACGGATGCAGCATAAGCACCTGTTGCAGAAATTGCTTTAATATCTGCTTGAATGCCAGCACCGCCTGATGAATCTGAACCAGCAATGCTCAATACCGCTTGAAGTGGTTCACACTTTGGCATGTGTAGCTCCAACCACTAAGTTATCGAGTGCATCTAAAAAGTATGCTTTAAATGTACCCGGGCCTGACGCTTTTTCTGCAGCATACGCACCACATCCCCCATAATAAGATGCTGCAGCTTGAGCTGCCTCATAGATATCATTCGGAAAAACTGCACAAAAAGCCGCGGTGACTGCTGTAAATAAGCAACCAGTCCCAACAACACGGGGCATCATGGGAGAGCCTCCTGAGAGGTGCGTTACCGCTTCTCCTGAGACAATCACATCGATTGCACCACTCACCGTCACCACACATTGATGCTTGCGAGATAATGCTTTGGCAGCCTCTTCTGCATCAAGGCTTTCGGCCAAACTATCCACCCCTTTGGTTTGCTGAATTTCACCCGCAAGAGCCATAATTTCGCTGCCATTACCACGCACTAACGCAATACGATGTTGTGCTAATAGCTCCGTTGCAACACGTGTTCTGTAGGCCGTTGCACCTGCCCCAACTGGGTCAAGAATAATGGGTACATTCAACCGACTTGCTTCAATACAAGCAACTTTTACCCGTGCAATTAACGCCTCATTTAAAGTCCCTAAATTAATGACTAATGCTTGCGATATTTTCAATAAATCATCTATTTCATCAGAAGCTTCACTCATAATAGGAGATGCGCCCAGTGCTAATAAGCCGTTGGCTACAAAATCCATAGAAACATAATTTGTGATATTAAAAATTAAGGGGTTCGCGGCTTTTAATTGGGTGATGTGTTGTTGTGACATGGCAAATAGCCTCCTTCAATAATTGTGTTGTTTCTCGAACAGTTTCAGATGCCTGGATTGCGCTTACAACAGCAACCCCTGTAACACCTTGTTCCATGACGCGCATAATGTTTTGGGTATGAATGCCACCAATGGCAATCACTGGATGTTTAGATTGTTGAACAAATTTTGAGAGTCCATGCAAGCCCCATATTTTTTTACAATTGGTTTTTGTAGGGGTTGGAAACACAGCACTGGCTGCAACATAATCGATATAATCAAGCTGATTCGCTGCATGAAGCTCACCTAGACTCTCAACAGAAAGCCCTATGCATTTATCTTTTCCAAGTCGTACACGTGCTTGAAGCGGGGAGCCATCGGTTTGGCCCAAGTGTACACCTGCTGCATTAACCACATCAGCCAGGGCAACATTATCATTGATAATAAGTGGGATTTCTTTTGCTTTTAAAAACTTTTGAAGCCCAAATGCCCAAATATAGGCTTCGAAGCGACTCAACATTTTGGCACGAAACTGCACATGCGTTACGCCACCTGAAATGGCTTCCTCAAGCAGGTCTAAATATTTTGGTAAGGTATAGCTTTCAATCTGTGTTACAAGACACAGCATTGCATTTAATTGCATCACACTCCCTCCGCAGGCATTACCCAGAGCAGGTTATAAGGGTATTTCTCAGCACTAGCATAACACTAGCGCACCCCCGGCATCAGGCAGCACTTTACTCGGAGAGCAAGAATAGGTCAAGCACTATCAAGCAAATGTATAAGTTCATATGAAATGAGACTCATGCAGCGGCCTCAAGTTCGAGGCTCTAAATATACTCCATAGGTGTTGCTCCTTTCAATGAGGCATGAGGTCGATATTCGTTGTATTTTTTAACAGCAATAGCCAGCTCATTTCGCATAGCCCATAAACAGCGGCTCCCGGTAAAAACATGAATGCAGTACCCTAGGTGTTTTTAGAGGGAGCCGCTGTCAGAACCTCCATCGACTTGAATGCAGGTAATATTGAGTGGAACAATTCATTAATACGTGTTGGCAACCCGAAACGGCAAATATTGCCGCCGATGTACTCGCCCGCTACTTTACTGAATTAAACACCAGCTCGGATGACTGTCGCGCAACTCTGGCCACATAATTCTCCCAAGATTGCTGTTTTTGCTTGACATAAGTTTTGATAAGTCCCCGCCCGCCACTCAGGCCACACCGCAACATCCGCCCCCGCCCAGGCGTCGCGTAATTATATCCTAAGCCACCCAGAGAAGAATCAGGAGATAGAGGAAATATAGAACCCCCACCATATGTAAAATTGAAGGAACGTTTAGATTTCACATTGTTTTTAACCCGGTCATAAAGCCCTTGTGCAACATCCATCGCGATATTGGCAGGCAGGAAGCGCTGTACATAACCTATTACCTGCCGCCAAAATAAATTTCGTCGATCCTGGCTCCAGCTATCATATTTCTCATCATAAAGCTCAAATGCCTTGATGAGATGCTGGGGATTAAACACAACTTCCTGCTTTGACAGGTTAGTAAAATCCGCCCTAAACTGCTCAAGTGTTCGCCAGAGTGGTGTCTCGTTAGGTAGCTCAAGGGAAAGTGCTTTTTTTACATCAGCAAGGTTGCTGTTAGTAATCATATTCACTATTTGCGTAAAATCGAACGCAGTTTGTGACTGATAATATGCTTCATGGCCTGCTGGAAAAATGGCTTGATATTGACTATCCATTTCCTCTGGGGTCATGTGATTGGCTAACATCTTGCAGAGCTCATCATCCATGGCACAAAGCGCTGCCCCAAAGGCAGTCTGCTTCACCTTACGTCTTGAATAATCTTT
>JASBUO010000067.1 GCA_030147855.1 Gammaproteobacteria bacterium | reverse complement strand
CGTAAGGGCTTGTCGTGCTTGGAACATAGACTGCTGATGATAATCAGCCATTTGTTGCTCGTGTTGCTGGTGTAAAACAAACGCTTTTTCATTATCAGCTGGGTCTCCCGTGCGGGCGAAGATATCGGTGTACGCTTGACCTGCAGCGTGGTACTCTCTGAGCTTCTCATAACAGTACGCTTGGCATTTAAGGGTGTGGACATTTTTGCAATCGTTTCGAATAGACTCATAGCAACGAAGTGCACTACGATAATTTTGTTGTGTTAAAAAGAGCTCTGCATGCTTAAGTGACTGATCGATAAGGTGCTGGTTTAAACGATTAATTTGGGCTTGTATGCTTCGATTTTGGCTTTCATCCGTGCTTCTTGGAATACGTAAGTAAGTGTCGAGAGCTGCCTGATACTCTTTTCGGATAACCAATAATAGTGCAAGAGACAATAAAATAGGGGGTTGGCTGTAATAATTGGGATAACTTTGGTAAGCTCCAAGTGCTAGATCAAGCAGGTTTTGTCTCTTTGGATGATCTTCTGGAAGTAGGTTTGCTGCCTCCTTATAAAGGTGGCCAACTTTTATCGTGAGATGGATATCTGTATGCCAGTCATTAACCCCTTTAAGTAATTCTGCAGCATACATATAATGTCCCAGCGCTTCATGGCAACCTGAGGCTAATTTATAATATTGCGCTGTGCGGGGTGGAGAAACCCGGCCAAGTATACTTAGGGCTGCCTCTGCGCCTACGAGGTTAAGCATGCATTCTGCTTGAAGGATTTTCGCCTCATTGTTAATCGAGCTACAGCGACGTAGCCAAAAAAGGGCATCGACGAACTCCTTTTGTTGTATTAGATCTCTTGCCCTGTTCTGGAGGTTAAAATTTGTGATTTCTTCTGGTGTCATGTAATCAACCTTTTTAATTAAATGTAACGAGTTTCATCGGGTAAATTCGCCTCTTTGAAGCCTTTTTTACGGAGCATGCAACTGTCGCAGTGTCCGCATGCTTCCCCATTTTCATTAGCCTGATAGCATGAAATGGTGTGTATATAATTAACGCCTAGTGTATGTCCCTTTTGAATGGTTTGTGCTTTGCTTAAGTGGAGTAAGGGCGTTTTGATGGTAATAGGTTGTTTTTCTATGCCTACTCTGGTAGCAAGATTTGCCATCTTTTGAAACGCTTCAAAATACTCGGGCCTACAATCAGGATAATGCGAATAGTCGATACTGCTTGCACCGATAAAGATGGCCTCGGCATTCATTACTTCAGCAAAGGCAAGTGCGAAGGATAAAAAAACAGTATTTCTTGCAGGTACGTAGGTGATTGGAATATTGGTGTCCTCTGTGTAATCAGGCACATCGATGGTGTAGTCGGTGAGCGCTGAGCCTTTAATGCGTGCAAGCGCTGGTATAGGCAAAATATGATGGGTGACGCCGAGTGAGGCTGCAACGCGCTTTGCAGTTTCAAGCTCTGTAGCATGACGCTGCCCGTAATCAAAGCTTAAAGCATGGCAGATGTAACCTTCAGATTTTGCAATGGCAAGACACGTAGTAGAGTCAAGCCCGCCAGAAAACAAGACAACGGCTGATTTGGTAGAGTGGTTCATGTGATTTTTTCTTCAGATTCTGATAACAAATTAAATAAGTAACCAAAACCGCGTACGGTTTTAATCCAGAGTTCGCCTTCTGCATTATGGCCTAATTTTTGGCGTAAATTACTGATATGTACGTCAATGCTACGATCATAAGCTGTAAATTTACGATTGAGTGCATACTCGGTGAGCTCTTCTTTAGAAAAAGCTTGTCCTGGTGATTTGAGTAGCGTTTCAAGAATTTTAAATTCAGTGTTTGTGAGCTCAAGGGAGGTATTACGAAGCTTCGCTTGGTGCTGTGCACAATCAACAATAAGGTCACCACATTGAATTTTAGGGCGTGACAGTGCTTGTGTTTGTCGTGTACGACGTAAAATAGCGTTGAGTCTTGCGAGCAACTCGTGGGGGTCACACGGTTTAGTGAGGTAATCATCACCTCCGATTTTAAGTGCCATTAAACGGTCTATTTCTGTGCCGCGACCGCTTAGAAATAACACAGGTGTTTGCTTGTACATTCTAAGCGTTTCAACGACTTCAAGCCCATTTTTTTCGGGGAGTAATAATTCTAGAATAATGGCATCAAACGCATGATTTAAGGCAAGCTTTAAGCCTGTTTCTGCATCGTTTGTAACTGATGTTTCAAAACCTTCGAAGGATAGGATGCCAGAAAGTTGGTGAGTGAGTTCTCTATCATTGTCAATGAGAAGTACTTTCTCAGTCATACAGCTAAATTCTCCATACGATTATCAATGCACTTAAGTAGTTTAATATGTCGCGCATCAGCATTCACGACAGTAAATTGAAAGCCTGCAACAGTGATTTTTTCACCTCGTCCAGGTAAGTGTCCAAATTCCGCCATTACGATACCACCAATCGTATCATAGGTCTCATTACTTAAGTTTGCATTTAAAGTTTGATTAAATTCATCAATGGGTGTATCCGCGTTAATCATGTAGTGTGCATCACCATGTGCTTTGATATGCGCTTCTTCATCGATATCAAATTCATCTGCGATGTCACCAATAATTTGCTCAATGACGTCTTCAAGGGTGACTAATCCTGAGGTAGCACCATATTCATCGACTACAATTGCCATATGGTTTCGATTAATACGAAAGTCACTGAGTAACATATCAAGTCGCTTGCTTTCAGGAACGACAGTTGCATGTCGTGTGACTTCTGTTAGGTCGAAATCGAGCGGATTTGGTCCTTGAAAACGGAGCAAGTCTTTTGCGTGTACTGTGCCAATGATTTCATCTGGGTTGGCACCGAGCACGGGAAAGCGCGAATGCCCTGACTGTCTGACAAGGGTAATAACCTCATTGAGAGTAGCATTTTTGGGGATAGAGACGACTTGTTTTTTGGGAAGCATAATGTCTCTAACACGCATTTTGGCGAATAGCATGACCCCTTCAAACATACTTAAGGTTTCGGCGTCAATTAATGTACGGTTTTGTGCATCTCGAAGTAGTTGGAGCAAATCTTTTTGTGTTTCTGGCTCATACTGAATGTATTGTTTTAAGCGATTAAGCCAAGTTTTTTTATGAGGTGTGTTAGTCAAGCAGGCCATCCTTTGAATGATAAGGGTTATTAAATCCAAGTGTTTTAAGCGCCTTAATTTCAAGTGCTTCCATAATGCTTGCGTCGGCTTCTTTGATATGATCATAGCCTAATAAATGCAAAACGCCGTGGATGATGATATGTGCCCAGTGAGCGATAAGCGGGGTATTTAGTGTCAGACTTTCTTCTTCAAGTACTGCAGGACACACAATAATGTCACCTAAAAGAGGATATTCTAAGGGAATATCATCAGGTAAGTTTGATGGAAATGCAAGCACGTTGGTGGCTTTTTTTTGTTCTCGATAAGTATGATTTAAGTACGTCATTTCTTCAGCATCAACTAAACGAATGGTTAGTTCGGCTTTTTTTTGGTGTGGTTTGAGTGTAGTGCATACCCATTCAAAGAGTTGCTCCTCTGAAACAGGAATGTGGGCTTTAGAGGCGTGTTGAATATCAAGCTGTATCATCATAAGGCGTTGTATAAAGCTAATCGAGCACTCTCAAAGGGTTCGTGTCTCGAGGTTAGTGGAAATATGCGTAGGAGTATCTGCTGCTATGCTTGGCAGTTCAAAAGCATAGCAGCAGATGCGGCCATTGCCAATTAATCGTCGTCATCTTCTTGAGGATCGCTTTCATCTTCGGTATCATCAACTGATTCGACAGCTTCGTCGCTTTCAGAAGCATCATTGCCACAGCTACACTTGCACTTTTTACAACCTTCGCTGGTAGAAGCTTCGGTACCATTCATATCACCTTCAGCATAAGCTACAGACATAACGGCGACAGTTAATAAACTTGCAAGAAAGGTTGCTATAAAAAGCGCGTTTTTTTTCATGATGGATGCTTCC
>JASBUO010000061.1 GCA_030147855.1 Gammaproteobacteria bacterium | reverse complement strand
TTGATGCATTCCTTATTTATCTGACGACCCAAAAAATAGTCGGGCATTGTATCAGGGTTTAGGTTAAAATTCAAACAAACTTAATTTGTTTTTGAAGCACCCTTAGCGTTTAAATTTAAACGTTAAGGGTGCACTTTAATCGAGGTACTTTTCAGCATCTAGTGCTGCCATACACCCAAAACCTGCGGATGTTACGGCTTGGCGATAAACGCTATCTGCTACATCACCACATGCAAAAACGCCAGGAATGTTGGTAGAAGTTGCCATACCGTCTAAACCTGATTTGATTTGAATATAACCATCGCGCATATCCACCTGACCTTTAAATAACTCGGTGTTTGGGGTATGACCAATGGCAATGAACACACCGTCTAAATCGAGCGTTTGTTCTGTTTTGGTTTTTACATTTTCAACACGAACACCGGTTACTTTTTTCTCATCGCCCAACACTTCAGATAAAGTATGATCCCAAAGAATCTCAATGTTTCCGTTTTCTGCACGCTCAAAGAGTTTATCTTGTAATATTTTTTCACTGCGCAATGCATCACGTCTGTGAATGAGGGTTACTGAAGCAGCAAGATTTGATAAATAAAGTGCTTCTTCAACGGCCGTATTACCACCGCCAATAACACATACCTTTTTATTACGATAAAAAAAGCCATCGCAGGTGGCACAAGCAGAAACGCCACGTCCTTGGTAGGCGGATTCTGACGGGAGGCCCAAATAGCGTGCAGAGGCACCTGTTGCAATGATTAGGCTATCGCAAGTATATGTTTCACTGTCTCCCTGGAGGACAAAGGGGGTTTGCTTGAGGTTGGCACCGACAATTTGATCAATGATAATTTCCGTATTGAAGCGTTCAGCATGGCGCTTCATGCGCTCCATTAAGTCTGGACCTTGTAAACCTTCAACGTCTCCGGGCCAGTTGTCAACATCAGTTGTGGTAGTGAGTTGACCACCTATTTCCATGCCGGTAATTAGTGCAGGATTAAGGTTTGCACGTGCAGCATAAACGGCTGCACTGTAACCTGCAGGTCCCGATCCGAGAATAATAAGACGGTGGTGATTTGCATTCATTTAAGCTGCCTTCCTGTCGAGTTATTGTGTTAACATCGGGCATGGTATGATAAATCACTGCGTTTTAAAATACTTATGAGTAAACAACAAAAAAAACGAACATACGCTTTTCCATGGACAAGGCGCTTGTATGAAGGCGGGTTCATTCTGATTTCTACACTCGCATTATTTATATTTTTTGCACTCATGACGTATCAGCCATCCGATCCAGGTTGGTTTCATGCTACAAAGCCGGGTTTAATGGTGCTGAATGCTGGCGGGTATGTGGGGGCTTATGTGGCAGACTTTTTGTATGGTATTTTTGGTTATGCCGCGTATGGGCTACCGCTTGCGCTTGCTTATTTGGCTGGTGTGATTTTACATGATCAACGAATCCTGGGGGTTATTAGTCAGCCGATGCTTGCGCTGCGTGCATTAGGTGCTGTGTTATTGCTGGTTGGTGGTTGTGGACTTTTGGTGTTTTGTGTTGCAGGAAAAACAGTCTTACTCGCGTTACCCGGCGGCTTTTTTGGGCGACAAATAGCAGCCTTCTTCCATCAGCTGCTAAATTCAGAAGGAGCCCTTTTACTGTTACTCGCAACGTCATTGGTTGGCATTACCTGGTTAACGGGGCTGTCGTGGGTGCGTTTAACCGAAATCATTGGGCGCGGCGTATTAAAAGCTTGTAGTCTGAGTTGGGTGGGGCTCTGTCGGTTGATGCAGGTAGTGCGCATCACAACGCGTGCGATTGTGCGTTTTAGTATGAGTACAGCTCGTACAATCTATACAGCTAGCTTGCAAGCAGCACGTTTTATGGTGCGTAGCTTGCGAGGATTGCTCAATGGGATACGTTTTATTTTTGAAAAACTAATTGCCATGAAAAGGAAGCGGAAGGCTGTTGTACCGCCGCCTATGTCAGCCCAAGTAATACCTTCCGCGGCGATACAGCCGCGTGCTCACACACAGCAGCAGCACCAAAAGCCTACATCAGCGCCAATTCCTGCTCCTGCCACAGCACCTTCAAAGCCTGCATCTACATCGCCTTCTACTTTTGCATCAACCGCTACAACGCGGAAACCTTTAACAAAAAGCAGTGTGCCATCGATTGAATTACTTGCCAAGGCAGTATCAGAAAAGCGTGAAACACCGGGTTATTCGAGTGATGCTCTAGATGCTCTTTCAGCTGAACTAGAGCGGCATTTACTTGATTTTGGCATTCAGGCAAGCGTTGTTGCGGCGCATCCAGGGCCTGTTATTACACGCTTTGAATTGCAGCTTGCCGCGGGTGTTAAGGTGAGTAAACTGTCTGCTCTTTCAAAAGATTTAGCGCGCTCGTTATCAGTGGTGAGTGTGCGTGTGGTTGAGATTATTCCTGGAAAAACAGTGGTTGGACTTGAGCTACCAAACCCTGAGCGTGCGATGGTAGTGTTATCCGAAGTCTTAGCTTCTAACATTTATCAAACTGCTCGTTCCCCTTTAACGCTTGCGCTTGGCGTTGATATTGCAGGGCATCCCATGGTGGTTGATTTAGCTAAAATGCCACATCTTTTAGTGGCCGGGACAACGGGCTCAGGAAAGTCTGTAGGCATTAATGCAATGATTTTAAGCTTATTATTTAAATCGACACCAGAAGAGGTGCGCCTTATTTTAATCGACCCTAAAATGTTAGAGTTGTCAGTGTATGATGACATACCTCATTTATTAACACCTGTTGTTACGGATATGAAAGAAGCTGCCAGTGCGCTGCGATGGTGTGTACAAGAAATGGAGCGGCGTTATCGTTTGATGGCA
Source organism: Gammaproteobacteria bacterium (assembly GCA_030147855.1). Lineage (GTDB taxonomy): Bacteria > Pseudomonadota > Gammaproteobacteria > Legionellales > Legionellaceae > JAALKW01. The sequence goes on along the minus strand of JASBUO010000061.1, from coordinate 13,998 downwards.
TCTTTGGGTGTTCGAAATTTAGCAGGCTTTAATGCAAAAGTAAGAGATGCAATTGCCACGGGTGAACCGTTACTAGACCCACTTTGGAAACCAACAGATAGTGTGGCGGAGAAAGCGCCTGAATTGACGACTTTACCATGTGTGGTGGTTGTGATTGATGAACTTGCCGACATGATGATGGTGGTGGGTAAAAAAGTTGAGCAGTTGATTGCGCGGATTGCACAAAAGGCGCGTGCCGCAGGAATACACCTTGTTTTGGCGACACAACGTCCTTCGGTTGATGTGTTAACTGGGTTAATTAAATCAAATATTCCGACACGCATCTCTTTCCAAGTGTCTTCTAAAATTGATTCGCGAACTATTTTAGATCAGCAAGGTGCCGAACAGTTATTAGGGCATGGTGATATGCTATTTCTTGCACCAGGAACAGGCGCGCCGCTGCGTGTTCATGGCGCATTTGTTGATGACCAGGAAGTGCATCGTGTGGCAGATGACTGGCGTAAGCGTGGTGAACCAGTCTATATTGATGAAATTACAGACGACTCGGATGACATGCGGGAGTCGGGCCGGATGGATGCGGTGGAGGATGCTGATCCTTTGTATGATGAAGCGGTTGCTTTTGTAATGCAAACACGTAAAGCAAGTACTTCGTCTGTACAACGACGTTTTAAAATTGGATATAACCGTGCGGCACGATTGATTGATGAAATGGAGCGTGTTGGTATGGTGGGCCCACTTGAAGGTGGCGTACGTGAAGTTTTAGTGGCGTCTCGCAGCGAGGAGTAGTTGAGTGACTTTCAAAGGCGTATTGAGAGGTGTTTTCATTTGGAGTGTCGCGACATTTGCATGGAGTGATGCGCCAGAAGATATTTTATGGGATAAGCTACATCATATCTCATCGATGAAGGCCGCTTTTACACAAAAAGTGTTGCTTAAAAAGCGCGTTGTTTCTCACAGCTCTGGCACCATGGCTTTTGAGCGGCCAGGACACTTTCGTTGGCAAACAAAGTCGCCTATGGAGCAACTTTTGATAGCTGATGGCAAGCAGTTTTGGATGTATGATATTGATTTAGAACAAGTGACGGTACGGCCACAGTCAGCAGTAACAGGGGCTGCGGCAGGATTATTTTTAGGAGACGACCGTACGCAGTTTTTACGCGCATTTAAAGTAGAGGCAGTGCATACGGATGAGAACGAGGCCTTTGTACTACAAGCAGTTGCAAAAGATGCCAATATACAAAAGATGAAGCTATGGTTTAGAGGGGCGATTTTGACGCGTATGGATTTATACGATCAGTTGGGGCAACAAACAGTAATCCATTTTAAGAAAGTGCAAAATAATATGATATTGGCTGCGAGATTATTTCGTTTTTCGCCACCTAAAGGTGTTGATGTGGTGGCGCAATGAAGCCGTTTAAATGGCCATTACGGCTTCCTAAATGGTTTAAACGTTGGTTTAAACGCATCTGGGTTTTGTTTGTTACACTGATAGTTTTATTTGCTATATCACTTACCGTTTTTCGAGCATTAACACCATGGGCTGCGCAATACAAAGGTGAGATTGAAGCGCATTTATCGCGTTTATTAGGCGTCTCCGTCTCAATCCAGGATATGAAAACCAGTTGGTATTGGTTTGAGCCAGTTTTAAAACTGGATGGGGTTCAAATTTCTGAAAAAGATGACGCGGGCTTGAATGTGAAAGAGTTGCTGGTTGGTATCGACTTAATGCGTTCCTTCTGGCATTGGCGTATCCAGCCGGGTGTTTTGTTCATTGAAGATGGCACACTTAATTTTCGAGAAGACAATGCACATTGGCAGCTGGATGGCGTTGCACTTGATGCCAATATTAAGGCAGTGCCTCAGGCTGAATACAGTACGGTTTTGGGTTGGTTGCTTGCACATCAGAAAATTGTGATGAAGCGTGTGGGCGTCACGTTACATTGGAGTGATGGGCGTGTAACAGCGGTGAAGCCATTAAGCGTTGTCGCTTCAAACAATGATGGTCACTATCGTGTAAAAGGACATGCAAGCTTAGTGGGAGAGAAAAAGAGTGTCTTGTCTTTGCTGGCTGACTTAAATACACCAACGGGTTTTTCCTCAAATGTTCGAGGTCAGGTTTATTTGTCAGCCGAACAGATTGATTTTGCCGAGTGGCGCGCACTTTTTTCGGCATTTGGCTTTGAAGTGACCAAGGGTCTTGGTGAGTTTCAAGTGTGGCTTGATATTCAGAATGCGCGACTTGTGTCGGCACAATCAGTATTACACATGCGAGATGTATTGTGGCAGTTGCCGACAGATAAAAAATCACAAAAAATTGAACGATTCAGCGCAAACATGGCTTGGGAGGAAACACCCACCGGTTGGAAGTGTACTGCTGATCATGTGCGACTCCGAGCACATAAAATAACATGGCCTGAAAATGCCCTTACGGTAACGTATCAAACTGAGTCTTCACGGTATCGTGTGTTTATTAAGACACTTTTGCTAAAACCTGCACGTACACTGCTGCAAGGCCGGCTAGATGTGTTAAATCCTTTATTTGATGTGAAGCCTGAAGGGCAGCTTAGCCATTTACAACTTGGTTTTCAGGATGGGAAACTAAACTATGTGTTATCTCGTTTTTCCCATTTGTCGTGGGAGGCAAACAATAATATTCCTGCTGTGACGAATCTTTCTGGAGCCATTGCTTGGGAGCCGACAGAAGGCCACCTTGAGCTTGATGGAGAAGGCGTTACCCTGATGGCAAAGGATAAGCCTGCTTTTACAGCAGAATTGCTCAATGCATCAGTTGTTTGGAAAGCTCTAAGCCATGGGTGGCGTGTGAATTTAGAGCGAGCCGTATTAAAACATGAGCATGGTCTATTTAGTGGGCGTGGTGTATTAGATGATTTTTCAGCGAGCTCATCTGGACACATACAAGGGCAGATTGCTTTTGCAACCCATGATACGACGTTTTGGTGGCCTTATTTACCTGAAGCTAGTCTAAAGCCTAAGCTTAAGGCATGGATAGTGAATGATGTGACACGCATCGACCAATTCTCGGGGCGCGTTGTGCTGGAAGGCTCCTTACAAGATTTTCCATTTGACGAAGGCCCCGGAAAATTTTTAGTGACAGGCTCTATGAGTGGCGTTGACTTACGATTTAATCCTGACTGGCCATTAACCAAAAATATTAGTGCACACCTGCAATTGGATAAGCGCTTGTTGACGAGTCAAATAACAGAGGCAGATTTTCAAGGGACTCCCATGGAAGAGGCGAATCTAACTGTCCGAGACTTAGGGCTAAATCGAGAGGTATTGTCAGTTCAAGGTACATTGAGAGCCCCTCTTGAAGACATGCAGGACTATATTCAACATTCGCCACTGTATGCAAAACTTTCTAAGTTAGATGCACTTATTTTAACGCGGCCTGCAGACCTAAATTTATCGATTAAGTTTCCATTTTATCCAGGCCCTGATAACAAGTTGCAGGTGGATGGAGTGCTTTATTTTCAAGAGAATGATTTGTTTTTGAAAGATGTGCCCAAAACTTTCAAGTTGCAGCGGTTGACTGGCAAACTAAAGTTTGATGAGCATGGCGTTCTTGATAGTCGTCTTTCATCTTATTTATTTAATGAACCAATGACATTGCGTTTGCATTCAGATCGTTCAGATAAGCCACATCTGGCGATTGATATGAACGGTCACTTATCTGTGTCCGGGCTTCAAGAAATGAGTAAATCTCCTGTTTTATCGTTCATGCGAGGGCGCTTTCCAATTGAGAGCAGACTTAAAATTACAGATGAACCGAACGACCTTGACTCTATACACCTTACGTCCTCACTGAAGGGACTTGCAGTTGATTTGCCGGTACCTTTTGAGAAAAAACGCTCAAAGCAAGTTCCGTTAAATATCGATAGCTACTTTAGTTTGAAGCATGGCATGCGGCTTAAAGTGAATTATGCAAACCAATTGAGTACAGACTTGTGGCTTTCAAAGGATTCACAAACTTTGCAACTCGTACGTGGTGAAGTAGTCTTGGGTGGAGGAGAAGCCGTATTGCGTGATAAACCCGGGGCATCGATTCATGGTAAATTTAAAACATTTGATTGGGCACCGTGGGCTCCTGTGTTTGAAAAACTGCGTGCGAACAGTACACAAAATTCAGAAGGTTTTTTACAAGCATTTAAAACAGTATCGCTGACATTTGGAGAGACTTGGGTTTTAAAGCAGCATTATCAGCAATTACATCTTTATGCGCAGCGTATGCCAGATGAAGTTTGGTCGATTGCGATGAAAGAAGATGCAGTCTCAGCCGATTTGAAGTACGCGCCGCGTGAACATAAGCTGAGTGGTTCTGTTTCGGCATGGATGCTCGATTTGTCCGAGACTAGCGCTTCCTCAGATGAAAGTAGTGCAAAGGCTACGTGGCAGCCAGCACAAATTCCGAGTCTTACTTTAAAAGTGGGTGCCTTATGGGTTGGAGATGTGAATGCAGGCCAGTTGCAATTAAAAGGAACGCACGTAAGTGATAAGGTGTGGCGGCTGGATAACGGTAAGCTGAGTTCAGATGCTTATACGTTTACTGCAACAGGAGAGTGGGGTATTGCACCAAAGTCTGAAACAAAGGTTGATGCGCGGTTGCAGTTGAATGACTTAGATAAAGCATTAACCCATTGGCATATTTCGCCAGCAGTTGAAGCACATGAAGGCACCATTCAGTTTGCTGGGGGCTGGGAAGGAGCCCCTAATGCGTTTTCGGTGAAAGGGGTTACGGGGAAAATGCAGATTGTATTCAAAGAAGGACGTATTCCAAATTTAAGCCCTGAGACTGAGAAAAAAATGGCGCTTGGTAAATTACTCAGTATTTTGAGTTTGCAGACGATTCCACGCCGATTAAAACTGGATTTTAGCGATTTGGCAAAGCCTGGTTATAGCTTTGATAAGTTTGATGGCAATTTTGTATTAGCACATGGCATCATGGAGACAGAGGATGCGGCTATTGATGGCCCTGTTGCACGTGCAACCATGAAAGGGACACTGAACCTGGACAAACAACTATATGATTTGTCATTGCATATTACGCCGCATATCACAGCGAGTTTACCTGTGGTCGCAACCATTGCGGGAGGTCCTGTAGCAGGCCTTGCTACTTGGGTTGCCAGTAAGTTGATTAATCAGGGGATGGAAAAAATTAGTGGGTATACATATGATGTTTCGGGGCCTTGGGGTGAGCCTGTTGTGCAGCAAGTTCATATTTATAAAAAGCAAACGGCTACAGAATAAGATATCTTAAGAATAGAGGCTATTGACGTTTGTCCCTATAATCAATGAACAATGTTTTTTATACTGAGCAGACTATTTATGGAAGGAAAATAACAAATGCATCTGCATGTACTTGGGGTTGGTGGCACATTTATGAGCGCGCTTGCACTGTTTGCGTGCAAGCTCGGGTTTAAAGTAACAGGAAGCGATGCAAATTGTTATCCGCCAGTGAGTGATTTGTTGGCTAAAGAAGGTATTACATGGACCGAAGGGTACACGGACACAACAGATGCACTAAAGGCAGATTGTGTTGTTGTAGGAAATGCTATTATGCGCGGTATGCCAGTGATAGAAGCTGTTTTAGATGCGGGTAAACCTTATGTTTCGGGCCCCCAGTGGCTTGCAGAAAATGTGCTGTCGCGTTATCGAGTGCTTGCGGTTGCGGGAACGCATGGTAAAACCACAACAACCTCTATGCTGGCATTTATTCTTGACCAAGCAGATCTTAGGCCTGGGTTTTTGATTGGGGGTGTTGCAAGTAACTTTAAAACCAATGCACGCCTAGGTGATGGCGAGTGGTTTGTCATTGAAGCAGATGAATATGACAGTGCTTTTTTTGATAAGCGCCCGAAGTTTATGCACTATCACCCTGAATGTACCATTTTTAACAACTTAGAATTTGATCATGCTGATATCTATGCAAATCTAGAAGCCATTCAGCAGCAAGTTCATTATTTCTTAAAAACCATTCCTCCTAAAGGCGAGTTGCTCTACCCGAGAGATGATAAAGCTTTAAAAGAAGTGATGGATAAAGGCGTATTTAGTCATGCTTCAAGTATGGCTTCATCGGGGGATGCCGTGTGGCGAATTGAAGCTCTGAATGATGCTGTGTCACATTTTAAGATAATACACTATGGTAAGGTAGTGGCAGAGATTAATTGGAATTTAATAGGGCAATTTAATGCAGAGAATGCGCTGGCTGCTTTTGCTGCGAGTATGTATGCAGGGGTGGAGCCGGTGGTTGCTGCATGTGCGTTGGAGCAGTTTATGCCTGTTAAGCGCCGGCTTGAAGTTCGGATGGATGCACATGGCATTAAACTGTATGATGATTTTGCACACCATCCAACGGCAATTGAGAAAACCATTCATGCATTGAAACAGCAAAATCGATATCAACGTATTCTAGTGGTGCTAGAACTTGCCTCTCATAGTATGCGAATGGGGGTGCATGGCAAGCGTATGTTGGATGCCTTGGAGGATGCGGATGGGGTATATATTTTAACCGAAACGCCTTCAGACATATGGCCTCAAGCCTGGGTGGTGTCGGATACGAAAGAGCTTTTAGTAAAAGCGGCCAGCGCTGCTGCAAAAGCAGGAGATGCCTTGGTTGTGATGAGTAATCGAAGCCTTGAGGCGGTGCATCAGGGGTTGATGACCGCTTTCAATGAACGGTTTGGTTAAACGACACTCGGCGTTTTTTTTGCTTATATAAGTACAGTATGCCTGCTGGTGCCATCATTAAGAGAAGCCCTGCTGCAAAAAGGAGGCGAAATTTTACAGCACCTCCCATATTTAAGCTTTCTTCTGGTGGGAAAAAACCGACTACGAGGCTTAGTGTACAACCTAAAAGGCCCAGTGCACAGGTGACATAGTAGCCTACTTTTTTGCCTGGCACAGAAAAATGACGTGGAAGATGTTTAAACTTGCTTTTTAAACGAATGGCTGTGAGGAATAAAAACACATACATGACCAAGTAAAGCTCAGTACTTAAAGCGGTAAACAGCCAATAAATTGAGTTAATGGAAGGTAGTAGGGAAAAGCCGCCACAGAGTAATGTTACAAGCCCTGCTTGTAGTAGTAGCACGCGTGAAGCAACCCCGTTTTCATTGAGTCGGTAGAGCCAGGGAGGTAAAAAGCCTTGGTCTGCAGCAAGCAGCAGGCCTTTTGCTGGAGAGATGATCCAGTTGACCATGCCTCCTAAACTTCCAAGCAGCAGCATAATGACAATTATTGGCATCATTGGAGTGAGATGGTATACCTCAAAGAAGCTTGTAAATGCTTGCATCACACCTTGTACGAGTCCAATCTTTTCTTGTGGAAGCACAAATGCAATTGAAAGTGAGCCCAAAATCATGGTGATTAATATGAGGATAACGGAAAAAAACATGGCGCGAGGAAAGTTCTTTTGAGGGTTTTTAATGTTTCGGACATGAACAGCTGCAAGCTCCATCCCCAAAAATGAAGTGACGATAGCGGTGAGAGAGCTCCATGCATGAGACTCTCCTAAATGTGGCAAGAGACGTTCAGGGCTTAGGCTAATGGCAAGGGAGTGACCTTGAATAAGCCATACAATGGCAAGCCCCATGATAATACCCATAGGAATTATCATGCCAGCAATAGTACAGAAACTAGCGAGTGCTGCAGAGGCCTTGAGCCCACGTAAACCAACAAATGTTAAAGACCAGAATATAACAAGAATGGTTGTAATAATGTAAGCTTTATTGTTTGCGAGGTCTGGGTTGATGAGATATGCCAGAGTCCCTGCAATAAAGGATAGCATAGTGGGATACCAAACGAGCGTGTTAATCCACTGGAGCCAAATGGTCAAAAATGCCATGGTTTCACCAAAAGCATGTTTTACCCAGCTGTAGACACCGCCTTCTTCTTCGGGCCAGGTAGACGCAAGTTCGGCAGAAATCAGTGCAATCGGAATTAAAAAAATGACGGCACCTAGTAAAAAAAAGAAAATGAGTGTGGAGCCAAATAGCGCTGTTGCTGGTAGGTTGCGAATGCTATCAATCGCGCCTGTAATGAGTAGAACTAAGGCAAACGTTGATATTTTTTCACTCGACCAGGCTTTCACGAAATCATCCAAATAATGTGTTAAAAAGTTGTCGATTATAGCGTAAATTTTGCTGATAAAGGAAGGGGCGCTTTCTTTCAGCTGAGATTTTGATAAACTGAATTGGTGTGCCGTTTTTAATAACATGGAGAAGGCGATGAAACGTTTGGTTATTACAGGAGTTATGATGTGTGCGTTGGCTGCATGTGGTGGAAATGATGTACCACCTGTACCTGATGCAAATACAGACGATATGACAATGCAACCAGCAGAAAGCCCGGAGGCTCAAGTACCAGCAACACCGAATGCTCCGGCACCAGCTGGTGCACCCACAGATGAGCAAATAACCGGTGCTGCTGCTCAAGAATAATCAAGTTGCTGCTGTTTGAGGTTTGGCACCAAAAGCAGCAGCATAATGAACCGGTTACATACCGCCTGGCTTTCTGGTGCCTTTTGCGTGATGAGATAGGTCTGTATTGAGCGCTACTAACTGTAGAAAAGGTGTAGGATAGACATGAGGGTTGTTTGTGGTTGTTGATGCGGTTGTAACGTGGGTTGATGGCACTGATGCGGTGCATAGCGAAAAGCGCTTGCAACATATTCAGTCGTTGAATGGAGAAGTTGAGGAAGAGGCCAAGCATTCAACACGTTTTGCGTCTTCAGGCGAGATTGAGTTTTGTTTGCGCTCGCTATTACAATTTGCGCCCTGGATTCGTACAATTTATATTGTAACAGATGGCCAAGTGCCCTCTATTTTAAGTCGTTTGTGTGATACATCGGATGGACATCGTTTTTGTGTGGTTGATCACCGTGATATTTTTCAGGGATTTGAGCAATATTTACCAACCTTTAATAGTTTAACCATTGAGTCGATGCTATGGCGTATTCCTGGTTTATCAGAGCAATTTATTTATTTGAATGATGACTGCATGTTATTGCGTCCGCTTGCAAAAGAGGCTTTTTTCCGTGATGGGAAGCCTGTGCTTCGAGGGCACTGGAAGACACAAACAAGCTATAAATGGGAGAATCGCTGCAAGCGTTTTTGGGGAATGCGTGTATCGGTCCCAGCACATCGTCGCTTTCAGGAAACAAGCGCGAGGATTGCAGGGTTTAAAAGGCGTTTTATGCACTTACCTCATGTACCTTTTCCACTTTTAAGACACACCTTTGTTGACTTTTTTGGACGTCATCCGAACTTACTACAGAATAATGTGCAGCATGCACTGCGTGATTCAACGCAGTTTTGGCCTATGTCATTGGCTTATCATTTAGAGCTAAACGCAGGGCATGTTGTGTTTGATAATCAACTGCGAGAAGTGGAAGTTAATCCGGCACATCATTCCTGGTCTAAAATGCAGTATAAATTGGCACGCGCTGTAAAAGATACCAATACGGTTTTTGCATGCATACAAAGTTTAGATCAGGCAACCCCTGAGATTCGAAGGGCGTTAACACAGTGGCTCAACCAGTTTATTTTAATGGATATTGAAAAGAGGTGAGTGATGAGTATTGCAGTGCTTGCGACAGGAGATGAATTAACCCACGGAGATACATTAAATACGACAAGCCAAGCGATTGCGCGTGCATTAAGCAGTGCTGGTTTTTCGATGGGAATGCATGTGGTGTGTGGTGATAAGGAAGTCGAACTTCGCTCAGCAATTGCATTTTTAGCGGTGTCGCACGATACATTAATATTAACGGGGGGCTTAGGCCCTACCTCTGATGATAGAACGCGGTTTGCGTTGGCACATTACCTGAATGTTGCTTTAGTGTCTTATCCTAAAGCGATGCAACATATTGAGGCACGCCTTGCATCGGTTAATTTAAAGCCTGACTCAGGGCAAGAAGTGCAAGCATTATTTCCTGAGGGTGCTTTATTATTTGATAACCCACATGGCACAGCAATGGGGGGCGCATATCAGCACAATACACAGTTGTTTGTATTGTTGCCAGGCCCACCTAAAGAATGTTTGCCTATGTTTGAGACACAAGCTTTTCCTTATTTAAAACAACAACTGACACCGAGTGATAGAGTATGCCTAAAATGGCAGCTATTTGGTGTACCAGAGGGTGCAACAGCAAAAAAGGTAGAAGCGTTACTGAAAGGGATCCCATGTCAAGTAGGTTACCGGCTGGACCGTTCAGATAATCCTTATCTTGAAGTGAAGGTACGTTGCAGCAAGGAGAGTGTTCCGCGGGTGAAAGCAGTGATTGAACCTTTGGCTAAAGCATGCACTTGAGTGAGGAGGCGCTTCTGATGCAAGACGCACTATTAGCAGCAGAAAACAAGTTACAACATGCACTAGAAAATTATGCATGTGAAGCGGTGCGCCAATGGGCGATTAAAAAATATCCAACCAAGGTACGCTTCAGTGCTGGAGAAGAAGCGGCATTTAGGCAAGAGATGGCTGATGCATTCGATAGCACATATGCTGAGCAAATAGGAGAACCTGCTTGGTCATTGGTGAAAGACAGTATTGTGTTTGCATTAACTAATTCAGTTTGGGGTAACCGAAAAATTAAAAACCCATCGCTGGAGGTACTTCAAAAAGAGATAGCACAGTGTGAGACGGCCTTGCTACAGTTGAAGCAGTCTTATCTCAGTCCCTTTTTCTCAGAGAAACAGCGGCTGCATTTAACAACACTGCGGGAGCTGCTCCAAACTCTTAAGGGTTCAGATGAGTTATCGGGTGATGGGCAATTGCATACACAGATGAGAATGCTTGCTGAGGACTTGGAAGGTCATGTGAATGACTTTCTAAAAAACGAGTTGAATTACCCTGATTTTAAAACGCGTATCAAAGAGACATTAGAAGATGACAGCGTTGCTGTGCTGAAAAAACCAAATGGGCGTTTTCATCATTTATGTAACGCTGTGATTGCTGTTTTCAGAGCGTTTTTTCGGCTATTTGATTTGGCATGGATTCTGGGCCAACCCACGATGGCCGAAACTTACACGCCGTTTGCGCAAACTTTAATGGGACAAAAGCACTTTTTTGCATATATCGAAAACTCGGTGAGTGAGCAGCTTATGCAGCTCTCTAAAGACTTAGATGAGAGCATTCAGGCGATTGATGATTTGATGCCTGCACCACATATGTTGACCCTTGGGTAGAAAGGTTACATATGTGGTGCGGGTTTAACGCACAGGTGGCTACTGCTGTAACTGCTTCATGGCTGTAATATGTTCCATAAGAGCATGGCACAACGGCTGCGTTCCTTCGCGTGTTAGTGCCGAAAGCGTGAAGTATGGGCCCTCCCACTGAAATCCTTTTAAAAAGGCGGTAATGGCATCGTTACGGGCTTTATCGTTCGGAAAAACATCGACTTTATTGAGCACAAGCCAGCGTGGCTTGTTTAAGAGGTCAGTGCTGTATTCTTCAAGTTCAGCAATAATAGTTTTTGCGGCTGCAATGGGACAGTAATCTTCACGTGGTGAAATATCAACGAGGTGTAATAAAACAGAGGTGCGCGCGAGGTGCTTTAAAAAGCGATGACCAAGGCCTGCTCCTGCCGATGCCCCTTCAATGAGTCCTGGGATATCCGCCATGACAAAGCTTTGGTGGTTTGAAACACTCACAACACCAAGAGATGGGTGAAGGGTTGTAAACGGGTAGTCTGCAACCTTTGGTTTAGCACTAGAAACCGCTTTAAGCAGTGTCGACTTACCCGCATTAGGGAGGCCTAGCAAGCCAACATCAGCAAGCACACGCAGCTCAAGCTTTAATGTGCGTGCTTCTCCTGCCGTGCCTTTAGAAGTTTGCCTAGGTGCACGGTTAGTACTGCTTTTATAGCGTGTATTGCCAAGGCCGTGAAATCCGCCCTGAGCAACTAGCAAGCACTCTCCCGCAGTCTGAATATCCCCCAAACACTCATGCGTGTCTGCATCGTACACAACAGTGCCAATAGGGACATCAATGGTGAGGTCTTCGCCAGCTTTACCGGTACAATTGCTACCCATCCCTTGCTGGCCATTTTCTGCTCTGTGACGCCGTTGATGTCTGAAATCAACGAGAGTGTTTAAACTGGACGAGCCACGCAAAAACACACTGCCGCCATCGCCACCATCGCCGCCATTAGGACCGCCAAAAGGAATGTACTTTTCACGACGGAAACTCAAACATCCGTCACCGCCATGCCCTGCGTGAACATAAATGATGGCTTCATCGACAAATTTCATAATGTGCTTGTATTAAGCTTTATCAGCTTCTTTTTCTGCAATCGGGTCGACGCAAACGAATTGTCTGAGATGAGGCCCTTTTTTCACAAAACGTACCAAGCCTGTTGCTAAAGCAAACAAGGTATGATCACGTCCAAGACCAACACCAGGACCTGCATGAAACTTTGTGCCTCGTTGACGCACAAGTACTTCACCTGCGTTGACGCGCTGGCCGCCATAGCGCTTCACACCTAAATACTTAGGATTGGAGTCGCGGCCGTTACGAGTACTACCACCTGCTTTTTTAGTTGCCATGGTTCTTTTACCTTTCTACTGTACTTATTGGTTAATTGCGGTAATTTCGACTTCGGTATAGTTTTGACGGTGCCCCATTTGCTTCATATGGTGCTTACGTCTGCGAAACTTAATAATTTTCACTTTTTTATGACGCCCGTTAGAAAGCACTTTGGCTTTAACAACGGCTTTTGATATAAGAGGTGTTCCAACGGTGCTTTTTTCACCGTCAACAATGAGCATCACGTCAGAAAAATCAACTTCATTTCCTGCTTCAGTTGGTAATGACTCAACTTTGAGCACATCGCCTTTTTTCACACGGTATTGTTTACCACCGGTTTTGATGACCGCATACATGGTTCTTCTCCAAGCTTGTCTTCTAGATAGGATTTTGACAAAGAGCTGAATTCTATAGAAAAAACGGGCTGACTTCAAGTTGTGCACACGAAAGATTTTTGTATTGTCTGAAATTTGTTCTATAATAGAGGTGTAGGCAGTAGGAATTGCACGGCCAATACCTTTGTTGAGGAAGCCAGGTTCTACGTGTGGTGTGCAAGCTTGGGATGCAAAGTGTCACCAAGAAGCCAAAAGCAGGTAACGAGGCCTCCAAGTTTGAAATCGGACCGCTGCAATTATGCTGTCTATTCTTTTATTCCCTGAGTCCTGTTCCTCTTCTAATGAGTACCGCATTGATAATTAATAATCCAATGAGCATGCTTCCCATAATCACTAAATCACGAACAATACTACCACCTGGTTGGTTGAGCATGACGTGTCTTAATGCATGTACCATATAATAAATAGGATTAAAAAAAGTAATCTTTTGCCAAATATCGGGCAACATATTGGTTGCATAAAATACGCCACCGAGATAGATGAGCGGTGTCAGTACAAAGGTTGGAATAAACGCGACATCATCAAATGTACGGGCAAGCATGCCATTAATGAATCCTGCTAGTGAAAAGATTGTAGAAATTAGGAGCAGTACACACAGTGCTATGGGTAGGTGCTGGAACACATTAAGGTTTACAAAAAAGCTTGCAACGCATGTAATAAGTACAGCAACCACCATTCCTCGAATGACGCCACCTAATGTATAACCAAGCAACATAATGCTCCAATGCATGGGGCTAACTAAAATTTCTTCAATGCTACGTTGAAAGCGCATGCTAAATAAAGAAGTGGATACATTGGAATAAGCATTGGTGATAATACCCATTGCAATGAGGCCTGGTGCAATAAATGCAGTATAGCCATGGCCTGCAATAGGGCCAATGCGATGCCCGATAACTGCCCCAAAAATTAAAAAATAAAGCGTGGTTGTGATAACGGGGGGTAGAAAGGTTTGGCTTGAAATACGTAGCATTCGGACCAGTTCGCGCCGAACGATGGTGTAGAGTGCAATGTATTGTTTGTTTGCAATCATGATGAAATTAAATCCATAAAGAGCTCTTCTAGG
>JASBUO010000060.1 GCA_030147855.1 Gammaproteobacteria bacterium | reverse complement strand
TTGTACTGAGGCAGATGTAGCGTGTCGAGCAACAGGCTCCATCACCTCGTCTGCCACAACAAGCGCACTCGGATATTTTATCTGTAATTTGATAGGTATCACCAATTCCGAAAAATGCGCTTGAAAATCCTGCAATGTCTTCGATACAGGTAAGCGAGACAAATCAAATGTTGTCTTAAAACCCAACCGCCCCTTTTTTAATGCAAAAAAAATAGCGTCGCTCCATACATCAATTGACGCCACTGCATCACACACAAATGTCATATTGGTTGGATAAGCGCGTTCTGCACGCTTAAACAAAGCGATAAGGCCTGCATCACTCGCATCGTATAGCTCTAATCGAAATAAAACCAAGCGCTTTTGAAATGTTTCAATCTGCGAACTTAAAAAAATCTTCCTTAATCGCAATGCTGTGTAATCATCTAAATGCTTAACCACCACCTGAACGGTTGCCTTGGGTGATGGATGCCAATTTTTTAGTGCCGACTCTAACTCAGCAAGTTCCTTCTTTTTTTTAAGTTGAATGTTTGCAATAACTCCTGTACTCGTTATCTCTATCATGCAGTTTCTCCTTCCTTAAAAAAACAACAAGCTAAAAAAAACTTAACATTGAATTACCGAAAAGGCTTCTAAATACGTTTTCATTAACCTAGAACATTTTATTTTTTATCACTTCTGTCAAAAAAAAACCAGCCCATGCTATAATATGCACCAGGAGAAGCCTTAAAATAGAAACGCTTAGGAGAACACCATGCGCGGATTGCTCAAACTCATCTTTGCAATGACCTACCTACTAAATGTGACAATCTCACATGCAACTGATATGAAAACTATCGAAGGTGAGCTTAGCGATTCAATGATTACCACTAAAATCACCTCAAAATACACCGAAAACAAACACTTAAATCCTCTAAAAATTGGGGTTACAACAGCCCATGGTGCAGTTACCCTTACAGGGCATGTTAAAAATAGGGCAGCTCTCGTCGAAGCACTTCGCCTTGCCAAGTCTACAAATGGCGTTAAATCTGTCGATGCAAAAAATTTGAATATTAAACGCGTCAATACCTCTATTACCGATGCCTACATCACAACAAAAGTAGAAGGTGCCATTTTGAAGGCCAAGGTATTAGACGATGAATCCATTCCACTGGTAGGTATTAATGCAACCACCAATAATGGCGTAGTTACACTATCAGGCGAAGTAAAACACTCTGAATCTATTGCGCCACTCTTAAGGCGTGTCCTAGCCGTTAAGGGCGTTAAACAAGTCATTTCGCACTTGCGTGTATCACAGGAAAAAACATAACCCTCGCACCGCTTCAAAAACTATTGTGTCTCTGTACATGACAAAAAACCTGTCATGTACAGAGCTGTTGTATTAAAGGCTCTGGATAAACTTTTCATGCTCAGGTAGGATAGGAATTTACGTTTCCGTTTAACCTCCGAGCATGGATGAAGCCGTATGTCCGATGTAAATACTGTTACCCAATCTAATAAAACACGCTATCTGCCTTGGCTAATTTGGTTTTTAGGCGCTTTTTTTTACTTTTATGAGAATCTCCTACAAGTTTCCCCCAGTGTGATGGTACAAGACTTAATGCGTGCACTTTCTATCGATGCAGGTGGATTAGGCTTACTTGCAGGCGCTTTTTTTTGTGGTTACGCTCCCATTCAAATCCCGGCGGGTGTACTGGCCGACCACTATAATGTACGCCTGCTTCTTGGCAGTGCCATCGCATTTTGTGTGGTTGGTTGCCTTTTATTTGTAACCAGCCATGGCATTTATCAAGCAGCACTCGGACGCCTTCTCATTGGCATGGGCTCAGGCTTTGCCGCTATTTGCTCTATGAAACTTGCAACCTTATTATTCCCTGCAAGTAAGTTCCCTTTCCTTGTAGGGCTTATGGTCACCTTTGGTATGACAGGCAGCATCATGGGCGGTGGGCCACTCGCGGTTGTGGTAGAGTCCATCGGCTGGCGTAGTGCGCTCTATGCTCTCATCGTGCTCGGCATTGTACTGGGTATTTTTGTCGTCTGGCTCGTACAAGAGAAAAAACATACCACCAATGAAACCAAGCACCCAGAAAAGGGCCACCATGTCCTGCATGGTTTGATGCAAGTCATTGCCTGCAGACACAGCTGGGCAGTAGCCGCGTATGGTGGACTTATGTTTGCACCAACTTCTATTTTTGGGGGTTTATGGGGTGTGCCTTTTATCATGCAAGCATATAGCCTCGATAAACCAACTGCAGCAAGTCTCGTTTCGTTGCTGTTTTTAGGCTGGGTGATTGGCGGACCTCTAACAGGGCTCATTGCAGGTTATTTTGAGAAAAAACGTCCCACCCTTTTCATTGGCTCACTGGGAGCACTTTTGTGCATGTCGAGTATCCTATACCTTCCAAACATGCCGCTCGTTGTATTATCGGTGCTCATTTTCTGCTTTGGTTTATTTTCAAGCTGTTTCTTGCCTTCGTTCTCAATTATGAAAGAAATTCACGACACGGCTTACTCAGGGGCAGCCCTTGGGTTTATGAATACAGCTAACATGGTTGGCGGCTTGATTGGTTTGCCTTTGGTTGGCTTAGTACTAAACTATTTATGGGATGGCCACATGCTTGATGGTGTTAAGTACTATACCACCTCAAACTATATGCTTTCTTTGTCACTACTGCCTTTGATGATGCTCATTTCAATTGGGCTACTTGTTTTGATTGACGAGAACAAGCATTAGGGCGTCATATGGTTTACTGTGCGCCTACTTTGCCTGGCAATCGGCGCACCAGCCATAAATAGTGAGAGAGTGGCTCGTCATTTTAAAGCCTTCACGCAGTGCAATCATATCTTGTCTTGACTCAATTACATCGTCTACAAACTCAAGTACCTTCCGACACTTCACGCAAATGAGATGATCGTGATGTTCACCTTCACTCAACTCAAACACGGAATGCCCACCCTCAAAGTGGTGCCTATAAACAAGACTTGCTGCCTCAAACTGAGTCAACACACGATAAACGGTTGCAAGGCTCACTTCCTCTCCCATATCAACCAATGCACGATAAATATCTTCCGCACTTAGGTGCCGTTTTTGGGATTGCTCTAAAATATGCAATACCTTTAAACGAGGTAACGTGATTTTTAACCCGACGTCTTTTAATTGCTGACTTTCTCCCACCAATCACTCCCGATAAAACAGATGTTCGACAAGCTACACCAAGCTCGCTATACTTCAACCGCAAGTAGTATGGCTAATTTTTTTATGATAGGCAAAAACATGCGAACCTTTTTAAAATGCTTCATCCTGACTCTTTGTTTCTTTTCGCTCACGCACTGTGCGTCTTACGATTTTTCTAAGCGTATTGTGCAACAGGGTAATTTACTGCCAGAGGAAAAAATTAAACAAGTCAAACGTGGCATGACCAAAGACGAAGTCGCTGTCTTAATGGGCACAAGCCTACTCAGCCCAACCTTTAATAACAATCGCTGGGATTATGCCTATACTTGGCGAAAAGGCAGTGGCTCTGATGCTGTCAGAAGACTCAGCATCTACTTCAAACATGATCGCGTCACACGCATTGAAACTTAAGTTTTTTTCGCCCGCGCTCGCCGCTTTTCTTTAGGATCTCCCATTAGCGGTCGGTATAACTCTACCCTGTCTCCTGGCTTTACTAATGTATTGGTCAAAACAGGCTTCGAAAAAATGCCCACCGGTAAACCAGACGCCTCCGGATAACGCATAACAACGCCCGAAGCCTCTAGCACATCAGCGACAGTCATCCCTGACTGAAACACATGTGACGTATGCCATACATCGCCCTCTTCTGGCACGTACACAAGCTCAACGACTTCCATATAGCGCCTCGGCCCGCTCACAAAAAGCGTCGACCATTTTATCGGTGATCTGCTCAAACACAGGCCCTAAGAGCATCGATAACATACGTCCTGAAAATTCAAACTCTAAGTCAAATGAAATCAGCGAGCCTGTTTCTGTTGCATCAAATCGCCAAAACCCTTCTAGGTGGCTGAATGGCCCATCGACTAAACGCAGTTCAATCATTTTGTTTGCTTGCAAGCGATTACGCGTTGTAAACGACTTTGTCATACCAGCTGCTTGTACCTCAAGCGTTGCCTGCACTTCATCTTCATCACGATGATGCACTATAGCACGCGAAAAATAAGGCAAGAACTCATGATACTTTTCAATATCATCCACGAGCTTATACATCTCTTCACATGAATATGCGGTTTCTCGAGCACGTTTTACGGCTGTCATGATACACCTCCTACAACTGCTAAATCGACCATCTGTTCCGCACACCATGCAGCGAGATCTTGAACTTCTTCAAAGCACACACTATGTTCCATTGGGTAATCTTTCACTGTTAACACGTTAAACCCTTGTTCACGAATCCAGGCAACGGTCTTTTCTGTCCATAGGGGCAAAACAACTGGGTCAAGGTTACCAGATGCAATAAACATGGGGGTTTTAGTTGAAAGCTTCACATGACACTCAGCAGTAAGTGGTAAATAAGCAGATAAAGCAATGACACCACCCAATGAAAGCGTTGTTCTAAGGGCTGTAAAGAGTGCCATCGCACCCCCTTGCGAAAAACCTGCTAAAAAAATTGTCTCCGGCGAAAACCCATCTGCTATTTGTTCATCAATCGCCTTCAAAATAAGTTGCTCTGATGCCAAAATACCCGCTTTGTCTTCACGGTCTGAGAAAGACATCCCTAAAATATCGTACCACGCAGGCATTGGCATCCCTTGATTTAAGGTCACCGGCCGAATCGGTGCATTCAACGCAACGTGGCGCACCGGTACATTCAGTGGCAATTGTTTTGCAAGACCTGCCATATCATCAGCCCCCGCCCCTAGCCCATGCATCCAAATAATGCACGCGTGTGCCTTTTGATTTGGCTCAATCACAATGTTATTCAAACACCTACTCCACATAAAAAAGAAACCAATTATCCCGAATCATCACCTGCATGGCAACCGGATGTATAGCATCTGCCACTCACACATACTTTAAGCTATACTTTCAGACCATATACATCACTAACCTTTAAACCATGCAACGACTCACTATAATGCTACTTTTCGTATGCCTTGTAACAGCATGCGGACAAAAGGGAGATTTATATCTACCCGAAAACCCACCCGAAAAACATGGTAGGCACTCTAAGTATGAACTTTAAATTTACTAAAATGCACGGACTTGGTAATGACTTTTTGGTCATTGATGCCGTGAATCAATCCATACAGTTAACCCCTGAAACCATTCAATCGCTTAGCTGTCGCCACACAGGCATTGGATTTGACCAATGTCTTATTGTCGAAAAAAGTACCGACCCAAATATTGACTTTTTTTACCGTATTTTCAATGCTGACGGCAGCGCTGTTGGTCAATGTGGTAATGGCGCGCGATGCATTGCGCGCTTTATTCAACACTATAATCTCTCCTCCAAAATAAATTTAACGGTTGCAACCACAACTACCGAACTCAAACTACATCTCAATACCGATAATACTGTCACTGTGAACATGGGCATTCCTGTATGGGCCCCTAATCCGGATATCGAACCAGGGCTTACAGCACACGCACTCACACTTGGTAATCCACACGTTGTGATTCCGGTCGACAACCTTCAAACGGCGCCTGTTGCAACGCTTGGGCCCAAAATAGAAACACATGTGTTATTTCCAGAACACACTAATGTAGGCTTTCTTGAATTAAATACTCCCAATCATATCAAATTACGCGTGCACGAACGCGGAGCAGGCGAAACACATGCCTGTGGCAGTGGTGCGGTTGCCGCAGCAGCGGTTGCAAGGCGCTTTTATAATTTAGAAGCAAGCATTCATGTCAGTTTAGTTGGCGGTGATTTAATCATCGACTGGCCCGACATGACAGGCCCTTTATTCATGACAGGTCCCGCAACATTTGTGTATGAGGGAAATTTATTAAACACTTAAGATTCATGCCGTTGGTGCAGAGCCTTTTTTGACAGCATCCCATGGTTTTCCAACTGCTTCGTTTTCTTGACTAAAAAAACCATGCGTTTGATAAGCTGCCGTTGCAGGAGAAACTAAAGCACGTGCCAAGCCTTGAATGGAGGCTTTTAAGGTTGTAATGGCACAGTCTAATATGCCCGCAAGCCATTTCGCTTTATCACCATCATATTGCATCAACCGTAACGATTGAAGCCAATGGCACGTGGTTTCTGAATCGTCTGCAAGCGAAGCCCCCACTAAAATTTGAATGGTGCGTGCATATGACTCGTCATCACCTGCCAACTCTTTAAAAGCCGCTTCACACATCGCTTGCATTGCAAGCGCTTTCTCAATATCCGGCGCTTCAGAGGGTTTCTTGGGTATCCACCACTCATGGACCACATCATAAACTAAAAATCCTGGCACAACGAATAATGCTGGAATCACTAACAATCCTGTCAAAAAGTTTTTAGTGGCATCCAGTACTTCAAAGGTCCATATCTTAAAGTATAGCAAAATACCTTGATGACTCGACAAGAGTTGGGCCACCAAAGCATCTTCTGCGTCGATAGCTTTTAAATAAGCAGTATAATCACCCTCTTCGATGTATGTGCACACAGCTTTATCCAAACGCCGACGAAGCTCGGTTAGCTTTTCAATGGATGTCGTATCTGCTATCTCATTTAAGTGGGCTTCAAACGTATCAAGCCCTTTTAATAATGAAGGATAGCTACCCTTAGCAATGACTTGTTTGCGAATGAGCATATCGTTGAATTTCTGAGTGGCACGCGCCAATACTTCATTGCTAGAACCAGGCTCAGGCATTGACATGAGCTCGATGCTCAAAGCCCGCTCGAAGTCATCTGCTGTTAACCCTCTTTTTTTATTCATACACAGTACCTCTCACATCAACACACTATAATTGCGGCTTTGCATCATCTGATGTAGCCTCAGGGTTTTGATTTTGTTGGTTAGGTTTTTTATTTTCTTGCTCTGTAATAAAATCTTGTACTCTTCCTTTGAATTGTCTTGATATTTCAGCACTTCTTGCTTCTTTAGCGGTTGTTCTAGCAGATACTGGCTCAGGAGATTTAGTAGAAAACGTAGCCGCCCATGCATCTGAAAACCACTTCAGCAAGCCACTAAACCATCCGAGTGTTGCCGCTTGTTGCTCTACCGGTAGTGCTTGTGCTGCTTTCTCTTTTAGTTTGGGTATGAATTCATTCAATGTATCTGCGCACTGTTTATAAAAATCGTCAAACCTTAGTGGGATTTGACTTTCATCAGATTGTACTGGCTCTTTGAGCGTGTTTAAGTAAGCGATTTTATACTCATTTAAAGCAGCCTGTAGACCATTTAACTGGGATAAAATATCTTCTAAAGCACCTGATTTTTCAGTCAAACTTTTAGAGAACTCTGCGCGAAACAAATCAAAGTGTGTATCTACACTTTTAAAAAATCGTCTTGTTTTCTCTGTTTTATCACGCACCTCGTGAGGGCTCCCTCCTCGCATTGGTGTTGTTAGCAAACGAACACGGGCGTCAATTTTTTGATTCAGTACCGCAAGCTTTGCTACTAAAGTATCATTCACCGGGCGTCCCTTCTCATCGTTAATAAAGTTTTTCGCCTCAAAAGAAGGCTCCGGTTTGGTTGGGATCTTATCTCCCCCTAAAGATGATAATGCTTCTACTGTGGCTAAGTACGCTTCCCGCTTTTCAATCTCCTGAATGAGCTGATTAAAATACACGACCCAAGTTTCTTGTAAGCGAATGCTGTTAGAGAGTCTCACAATGTCATTTCGTAACTCGCTTCGCTGTTCTAGCTCAGTCATTACCAAATTTTTATCTCTATTATTTTGTAAATATTCAAGGATTTCTTTTTTAGTTTCTCTCTCTTGAAGTAACGCCTTATATTTTGTATTAATCTTTTCAACGTACCCCTTATTTCTCGCATCACGCAATTCTGATAATCGTGCGTTAATTGCTTGATTCAGTTGACTAATATCTCTTCTCAACATCAGTTCTTCATGATAATGAGGATCTGCTGGTTTTGAGCGAACACTCTGAGGAGACCTATCACGCCTATTGGCAATGTCGTCAACATTTACATCTGGTGCATCTAATGTTTCAAAGAGTGCTTGCAACTCACGCTTTGTTTCACGCAATTCATTTAACATTTGGCTTACTTCTTTTTTGCTTAAGCCTGGTTCGGTTGGCTCATCAAGTTCTATATGATTTTTTTGTGCATGAAGTGCTTTGATCCGCGCATCAATGTGTTTATCGAGTCGACTAATATCAGCCCTTAACAAAAGTTCTTCACGGTGCCTAGGCTCTACTGACTTTAAGCGAACCCAGTTAGGAGACTTATCACGATTATCAATAATTGCATCAATATCTACATCAGGCGCACTCAGCGCTGCAAGTAATACTTCTTGCCGCTCTTTTCTGGTGTGTAACCCAACTAGCATGTCATCCACTTCATCTGGAGTCATGATAAACTCCCAGATTTTAAGACCGTCTTATTAGACGTATCATCTTCACCAAATGCCTCTTTAAGTAGTTGATAACGTCGTTTACCTGCTGAAGATGTTTTATTGTTTAGGTGTGTCTCAAACTCTTTAAACCATGTATGGCATGCTTTTTCAAACGTTTGAGCCTCATTCAAGGTTTTTTTTGAAAGTGTCTCATTCGATACCATCTCACGCATGAATTTCTGCATGCTTTCTCTCATATTTTTTTTAAGCGCTCGTGCATTGCCTGCTACAAAATACTGATCAATAGAGGCATCCACACGGGCTTCTAGG
>JASBUO010000045.1 GCA_030147855.1 Gammaproteobacteria bacterium | reverse complement strand
GGGGCTCCTTAGATGATGATAGAACGCAGCAAATACATCTTTTAACGGCTCAGTCAGGTACGGATTGGGGATTACCGAAAACAGATGATAATAAACGAACCTATCGTGAATTTTCTGATTGTAAGGGACGTTATCAGCATGCACCGCTTAATCTTAAAATACCTGTTGGCCTAGGCGAGATCAATGAATTTTCAGTTGATGTATGTCATGCAGGAAACCCGGCAAAAGAAGATGTGTTATGCCAAATTTTTAATGGTAAGTCATATGAAACTATTGGCACTATAGCGCGTACAACGGCCAGTGAAAACGCTTTGACGATTCAAACTTTTATGTTGAATGCATTGGAGGCCGCAGTAAAACTTGCTCCGGATGCAAAGCCTAAAAAGGATGAAGCATTTATCTACGGAGATAAACGAGCCTCGATAGAAAATGTTGATTTTCTGGATGCATCTGGCACATCGCAACGTGTATTTGTGTTTGGAGAAGTGCTCCGAGTTAAAATTGACTGGACAGCAAAAGAAGCACTTGAAGAAATGGCTTTTGTGCTGACTTTTTATGGTATGGATGGGCGTTGTGCCACACAGGTTATTTCTGACTTTGTGTCTACAACAAAGCATGGATATTCTGGTACCACACAAGCATATTTTGAACCACTTATGGTGGGTGCTGGTGAGTATATTATTTCTGTGGGTATTTATGACAAAAAAACAGAGAAAAATACAATTGATGAGCCTCTGTGCGTGCGAACTCGCGAGTATCGTATTAAAGTGATTCCTCCGCATGATTGCCGAATGGAGCGGGGCCTTGTGGTACACCCGACGGCTTGGCAGTGTGAGTCATTATAATGCATATCGATGCATTATTGAGGTGCGCATTAGGTGCGCACCCTGCGCATCAATCACCTAAAATTGTGAAGGAAATTTCATCTGCTTGTATTGAAGATGGTATTGTTTTGCAGGATTATTTAGCTAAAAATAGATATGGCGAAGACTTGATTTTTACAGTAGCAAACCCTGTAATACGCCGTTTTTTACCGCCTGTGATTGCAGCGCATCAAACCAATGAAGAAGGTAGAAAAGAAGTTTTTTCAAATAGAGAAAATGTCACACTTAATTATGGATTAAAACTTGCGCGGCGTGGACATCGAGTTTTTGGAATGGATTTGCGTTGGACAGGTGAGCGAAAAAAAGAGGCTTTTTGGGGGTTTTCCGAGTTTTGTGAAACGTACCCTGATTGGAGTCCAATGGGGGCTGATTGTGACGATTTTCAAGATTTAATTTATCTGATGCAGTGTCATTTTTCGGAGTTTGCGCCGGTCAATTGGGTTGGCCACTCTCACGGAGGCATTAATGGGTATATTTTGGCTGCGGTCGCGCCGGCAGGTACCTTTTCTCGTCTGGTTTGTAACGCGGCTTTCTTGGGACTTGAAGAAGCGTTTAATTTAGACGTACTACCTAATTTAGGGGTATATTTTAGAAAAGCGTTTGGGCTTGAGCTTTGGTATCGCCTGGATGAAGTGTTAGAGCTTGCCTGCCAAAAAACGCACATTAAACTGAATTGCTATTTGTCTGATCAAATGTTGCATTACCCAATTCCAACAACAGCTCAAATGGAGCGGTTTGCACGCTTTAAACATCGGTTAATTATATCAATGAATGAAGGTGTGCATGATTTTCCTGATGGTGAGCAGGCACGCTCGGCTGTATTTATTGAGCAGTCGGTTGGGGCTTAGAGAATGACTGAGTGGATGAAACGTGTTGAATTACCGGAGAATTACGTTTTACAGCAAGCAGAGATATTAAAACTTTTAATCCAACATCAGGTTGACAATGTTTTGAGGGTGACCTATGGGCATGCACCTGCACCTGCTTTTTTTCTGAAAAATTTAGATGTGACTGATGTGAATGCTAAGGCATGTAATGGTTTGCCTTATTCTGATCAGCGGTTTGATGTGGTGTATTGCTTTAATGTGCTTGAACACCTAAGTGAGCAAGAAATTGGACAAGCTTTACATGAAATGCAGCGTGTTTCGAAAAAACATGTATTGATTTCTGTACCATTTAATGAAGCACTCAATGATTCATTTTTTTATTGTGAGCGTTGTCATGCATCAATGATGCCGAAAGATGATTTTACCTTACATTCACTCGATGCTTTTTTAAGCTTAGCTTTAACAAAGCCCTTTCGGCATGTGGCAACTTTTTTACCTGGAGATACTGTTGCCTCTCCTCAAAAGAAGTTTTCTAAGTACTGCACTGCGCGTAAGCATATAGCGCATTATCTGGAGTATGCTTGTGTGCAGTGTGGCTGCAATCAGCTTTTAAGCAGTGGGCGCTTTTCTTCATTTTCTGATACATCACATAGCGATTTATGGTGTTGTTATAATGAGTTATTACTGCTTTTAACGCGTGAGGGGCATACACTTGATTGGCCGACTGAGGAAGCTCAAATACAGTATGCATCTTTGCTAGATGTTAATTTTTCGAATGCCCAGCAGCGCGTACGTGAAGGCTTTGTTGCTGGTGCATTATGGAGTCGTTTTGAGTTGGCGATGGGAGTTAGAGCTGATACCCTGGGAGTTTCATTAATAGACGCTACACAGCCAAACATAACACCCATCCGCATTCAGCTGCCTGTAACAGTGCGATCGGGTGATAGGTTACAATTAACTGTGTCTGGCATGAAACATGCATATCTTTCTTTGTTTGGTGTAGATGGTATGACAGGGCGTGTTATTCCCTTGTTTGAGAAGATGTGTGTTGAATCAAAAGATAAAGTACTGAACATTAGAATACTTGACACATGGCGGTCTAATGCTTTTGGTGCTGGCTTCGCACTTTATTTGTATGGAAATATTACAATACACCAAATGCGATATAAACCGAGGGGAAGGACGTCAGAGGATAGTGCGTTTTTGAATGTTTCTCCTGGTTTAAACTTTATAAATAGCATTAATGAGCAAGAGAAATTTATATGTAGTGTTTACGTTACTGATACTCAGGGATTATTCCCAATAGGCGAAATAAAAGATGAGCTAGTTTTATTCAATAGCCATCAAAAAGTGAAACAAATGGGTATATCTGAGGAGATGGATGTGACGACTATAAAAATATCGACTTTTAACAATTTTTCAAATCGATTACGCTTTGGTTTAAATTACGTTAGAGTCAAGCTATTACAGCGCTTGTGGTGCTTTCTTGATGTAATCAGTGAAAAAATTTTCAAGAAAATGAAGCAACTTTTTACGTCGAGACTCCCTGTTTACCCCGAGCGTTGGCAATTAATTTCAAATGAATCTATTCCTTCTGTACGTGAAGGTAGCATGAATGTGTTAGTCTTTTCGCACTTATTTCCTCACCCTGCTCAACCAGGGCTTGGTTCTTTTGTATTAGAGCATGTAAAAGCATTACAACAAGCGGGTGTTAATGTGCGGGTAGTATCTGGTCGCCCTTTCTGGTTTTCTCGAAGAAGAAATTTTTTGCGCCTAGCATACCAATGTTTAGATTTTTTTAGGCTGTACCATGCTTCTAGTGAGCAATGGTGGAGCTTAGAGGGCATACCTGTTAAGTATTTACCTTATCCACTACTGTATGCTTCAACGTTTATGAATGGATGGGGATATCATCGAGCATTTGCATGGCATGCAAAAAAATTAAGGCGTGCCTTTAAATTTGATTTTATTCATGCACATACAGGACATCTTGATGGAGGTGCTGCTCGTTTGTTGGCTAGTCGTTCAGGTTGTCCCTATGTTATTACTGAGCATACAGGACCTTTTGCAACATTAATGCAGCAGCGGATTGTGCGCCGCTCAACACTGAAGGCGTTACGAAGCGCTGAGTATGTAACGGCTGTGTCAAAAGCTCAGAAAGAAGATATTTTGACTCATCTTGGCATGAAACATCAAAATAAACTTTATGTGGTTCATAACTCGGTCGATCTAGATTCTTTTTGTCTTTCAAAAGGATGGAGTCCTGATCCAATGGCACCAAAAATTCTTTTTGTAGGGTATTTTGTGCCTGTAAAAAATATTTCGCTCTTGCTTGAGGCGTTTCAGCTGGTGCACGCCGAAAGGCCGCGAGCAACTTTAATGTTGGTTGGAGGCGGAGAAAATCGTGAGCAAGAAGAAGCGATAGACCTGCAGCTGAAGCAATTAGAAATAGAAGAAGCAGTTGAAATGCGAGGATACACAGCGCGTAAAGATGTGGCGAGTTTAATGAGCAACGCGTGTGACATGCTTGTGTTGAGTAGTAAGTCAGAGAGCTTTGGATGTGTGGTTGCTGAGGCATTAGCAGCAGGTAAACCTGCTGTCGTGACGCGTTGCGGTGGACCCGAAGATATTGTGACTGCTGACTGGATGGGACGTATTTGTGAAAATAATAATCCGAAAGCCTTGGCTGATGCGATATTAAGTGTTGCGAATCAGTTGCCATTGATGGATGCCCAAAAAATCAGGGCATCTGTAGCATCGCGTTTTTCATCGGATGTTATTACAAAAGAACATGTGCGATTATACAAAGCGCTTTTAAAGTAGTAACCGTGTTAGAACATTGCAAAGCGGTTTAAATAAAGCGATTATTTGATAATTTTAGAGTGAATCAATCTTGAGGGAACATGATGCGAATAATAACTCGAATGGCGGTGTTTGTGTGCATGGTTTTGAGTGTGACCGGGGTATATGCGGATGCAGCATTGTTAGAAAAAAAACCGGCACAAGTATTTATACAAGATATGGTTGAAAGATATGGGTTTAAGCGCAATGAAGTGAAAGAAGCTCTGAGAGAAGCGAAATTTCAGCCTCGTATTATTGAGCTTATGAATCAGCCCTACGAGAAAAAAACCTGGGATGTATACCGTGCTATCTTTTTGACATCTGAGCGGCTAGATGGAGGCATAAAGTTTTGGAAAGATAATCAAGAAAGCTTGGCAAGAGCCGAGAAAGAGTTTGGCGTGCCTGCATCTATGATTGTTGCAATTTTAGGGGTTGAAACCCGTTATGGTGAGAAGCAAGGGACGTATCGTGTGCTGGATGCGTTAACAACGTTGGCTTTTTATTATCCTAAAAGAAGTGCTTATTTTAAGCGTGAATTAAAAGAGTATTTATTGCTTTGTAAAGAGCAAAAAGCGCCTGTAACGCAATATGTTGGCTCTTATGCAGGAGCTATTGGCCAGCCGCAGTTTATGCCAAGTAGTTATCGTATGTATGCGGTTGATTTTAAGCAGGCAGGCTCTAATAGTTATCCGGATTTGGTGCGTGAAAATAAAGATGTGATTGCAAGTATTGCAAACTATTTTAAACGCCATGGCTGGAAGTCTGGCGAAGAAGTGGTGGAGCCAGCACGTGTTAAGGGCAAAGGATATGAAGCACTTCAAACGAATAGCAGACGTGCAAATTATGCCTATAAAAAATTGGTTAAATCAGGTGTGACGCTTGCAGAGCCTGTTAAGAATCTACCTAAGAAAGCAGGTCTAATTGAACTCCAAGTGAAAAATGATAGCAATGTTTATTGGCTTGCATACCCTAACTTTTATGTCATTATGAGATACAACGTAAGCCCTCAATATGCGCTTGTGGTGCATTTGCTGTCTCAGCAGTTGCAATCACGTTTTGAGGCACAGCAAGCGTGAGTACTTGCTTTGTTTTTTTTGATGCACTGCACTACACACCAGATGGTGATTTGCCCGAGCAATTATGGGCAACTCGCCTAGATGATAAAGGTGAGGTTGATATTGCATTGTCAGAGCAGACACCCGAGGCTATTTCTTCAATGCAAGAAGGAGTACGAACGGTTATCGTATTGCCGGCCTCTATTGCAAGTATCCACTTTTTAGATTTACCAAAGTTAAGTGCGCGAAAAGCACGTGAAGCCATTCCTTATGCAATTGAAGAAGCATTGGCGGAGCCTGTGCAAGAAGTGCAGGTGGCTTTTGAGCATGATGCAACGCATCCACTGCGTTATCGTGTGGTTGTTTTGAATAAGCTACGTTTAAATACTTGGATAAGTGCGCTGGATGTGCTTGGAATAAGTTTTGATGCAATCACACTAGACTGGTGTGCCCTTAAACCAGGTGATGTGTGTGCGACAGACACCGATTTATTAGTGTACGATGGGGAAGAAGAAGATGCGCTGAATGGTGCATTAAGTCCACAAGCGGTATCAATGTATATGCAGGCTAAACAGGATACGTCTTTTTCGGGAGTCGTATTTGATGACAGTGAGGCATTGCTTCATGTACCAGGCTTAACCAAAGCAGCGGGTTCTTATCGCTTCTTTATTGCGAAACGGCTTTCGCAGCAATCATTTTTAAATCTTTGTCAGGGAGATTTTTTGCGTGCGAAGCAAGGGAAGAAGAGCCGTTTTTATTGGTATACCTTATGCGGCATTTTATTGGGAGTTTGGTTCCTGAGTGTGCTTGGCATGAATGTGTTTTTACTGCATGCGCTAAAGGGTAAAGAGAAACAAGTAGATAGGCAAATAGAAACTATCTATCGTGGTTTTTTTCCTGAAGCAACACAGGTGATTAGCCCGCGTTTTCGTATTGAACAGCTATTAAAGCGTGATGTGACTAAAGAAGAATCTTCGTTTTGGATGTTGCTTGATAAGCTTTCAATCGTTTTTTCAAAACATCCGCTGAAGGTGCAAGAGATTCGATTTCGAGAGCAAATGATTTCAGTGAGTTTGATTGCAGAGAGCTTTGCAGCACTTGAATCGTTTGAAGCGGCGTTAAAAGAAAAAGTTGTGAATGTGAGGCAAGTTGAGGCTTCAACACGTGATAATCAGGTTGTTGCAACTTTGGAGTTACAGCTATGAAAACACGCATACTCCAATATTGGGATGGCTTCAATGAGCGTGAGCGACGGGCTGCAACTGTTGGTCTCATGGGGGTGGTTTTATATTTAATGTATTCCATTTACTCGCCAATAAAACAATCTGTACTTGAACATACACGACTGTTACATGAGAAGAGAACAACGCTTTCATGGATGCAGCATGCAAAAGAACAGTATGTGCCTGCCGCAAAGGGGCCCAAAACATTAGATGGCTCGAAGGGATTAAGCGTTTTTTCAGATACATTAAGCAAGGCTTCTTTTCATGAGTCGCCGTATCAATTACAACAAATGCCAGAGGGGGCGTTACAATTAGCGTTTGAGTCGGTACCCTATAGTGCGTTTTTGCACTGGTTGTGGGAGATGGGGCAGCGTTATGCAATGACCATTAAGGCTTTTGATGCTGAAAAGACAGATACACAAGGTTTAGTAAGACTCAATATAATCATTGAGTTATAGGTGTGTTAGTCATTTAATTGCATTTATTTTATGAAATTGACTAGAAATCTTCCTAGGAAGTGTTAAAATAACCGGGTGTACATTGAGGATATTAAAAATGACAGATAAAGTAAGCGGTACAGTGAAATGGTTTAACGAAGGCAAAGGTTTTGGATTCATCGAAAGTGATGGCACCGACTATTTTGTGCACTTCAGTGCCATTCAAGGTTCTGGTTTTAAGACATTGACTGAAGGCGCAAGCGTTTTGTTCAAAGCAGGTAAAGGGCAAAAAGGACCACAGGCTGAAGAAGTCGAAGTGGTTTAATTGTTATTGTCTGAATTGTAATAAAGGTGCTTGTTGCATATAGCAATCAAGCACCTTTATTTTTTTATGCTCTATTTTTGCAGTGGGCGCGGTATTATTCCCCTGCTGTGCTTTGAACGCTTCCCCAGGTTTTAATTTTTGCATTTTGTTTTAAATCGCTAGGTAGGTTGTTCATCGCTTTTTGGGCAGCTTCGTAGCTACTGTAGGTTCCATATACACCCCGATAGTATTGCTCACCACCCCGATTGTATTTCACTTCGGCACGTCTTGCGTCTTTAGGTGCTTTTTGAAGTGTCCTTGCAACCTCAGAGGCTTTTTCGCTGTCATCAATTTGAATCGTGTAGTTTTGAGGGTTTTGACGGCCAACCCATGTTTTTTCACGATCTTTAAAAGATGCAGGTGCACTTTCAGCGCTGACATGATAGCTTTCAGGTACAGTCACAACGCGTTCACGAGCACCAGGTGTGTAAGCACCGTTACCCGATGAAGTGTTATCATATCCATCAGGATAGAGTGGTGCGGTAGCGGTATGGTCAGATTGTCCGAAGCTATAAGGCGAGTAGTAGCTTGTGTCGTCACCAGATTTCATCATGCCACAAGCTGATAAGCTTAATGTGCATGCTAACAGTCCAATTTTACGAGTTGTTATTTTCATGACAATGCCCTTTTTTTTATTCTTCTATTGAGGTTATCTGCAATAGTTCAATAAACTTTAGTAAATGATTTATTTTTTAGGAGAGTCGGATGTGGGCTGAACGTCGTTCAGGAAAAAGTCACCAGCGTGGAGAGCAAGATAAGCGTGGACCTTATGAGCGAGATAGGACGCGTGTCATTCACTGTCCGGCGTTTCGACGCCTACAGCGGAAAACACAGATTTTAGGGACTGATGAAGGGGATTTTCATCGTACGCGTTTAACACATTCTTTGGAAGTTTCTTCTATTGGATGTAGTTTGGTGCGGCGTCTGGCAAACAATCCTTTAAATGAGGCGTTTATTGACTTGCTACCAGAGGAGGACTTAATCAGTGTGATTTGCTTGTTACATGATATTGGGCACCCGCCTTTTGGGCATGGTGGTGAGGTAGCACTCAATTATATGATGCGTAATCATGGTGGGTTTGAGGGGAATGGGCAAACCCTTCGGTTATTGACTAAGCTTGAAACCAGTTATGGTGCATTTGGATTGGACTTAACGCGCCGTGCATTGCTTGGCATATTAAAGTATCCGGTGAATCGTGCACGTGTAGTTGCAACAGCTATGCCTGCTGTGCGTGAAAGGAATTTACAGAATGAAGCCATACGTGTGAATGATTGGCTGCCGCCCAAAGCTTATTTTGAAAGCGAAATACCCGAAGTAAACTGGTTGCTCGCAGGCTTTCCTGAAGAAGAAAAGCAGTTATTCCAATCATTATTAAAAGCACCGGAAGAACGTGCGCATGGCGCTTCGAAATATCGGAGTCTTGATTGTTCCATTATGGATATTGCAGATGATATTGCATATGGAGTGCATGATTTAGAAGATGCGATTCAGCTTCGTTTGATTGAGCGAAGTGCTCTGGATACGCCCTATTTTCGGATGTTACTTTCAGAAACTACACTTGATAAGCGGCCTTTGCCATTACTTGATGCTTTATTTGATGAGGCCATTTTTGTGCGTAAGCAAGCCATTGGTGAAATGGTGAATTACTTTGTGACTTCAACGCAGATTGAGGTGAGTAATGAGGGTTTTCAAACAGGACTACTGAAGTATACAGTGCAATTATTACCCGAAGCAAAAGCACTGTTGCGCGCTTTAGTCGCTTGTATCTATGAGCATGTGATTGATTCACAGGAGTCGAGAACGTTTGAATATGGTGGGCAGACTGTTGTTTTACGCTTATTTGATGCGATGAGCTCTAATCCGATGGGGTTATTAAATATGAAGCATCGACGGTTATTTGAGTCTGCTAAAGATGAAGCATCAGCAATGCGCGTTATTTGTGATGTGATTGCCAACATGACAGACGAGTATGCCTACCGTATGCATGAGCGACTATTTGGATTTAACACGCGAACTATTTTTGAAAGACTATAAGTTGTGCCAAAAAATATGGCGTCCCCAAGGGGAGTCGAACCCCTGTTCCCGCCGTGAAAGGGCGGTGTCCTAGGCCTCTAGACGATGGGGACCTAGTATGTTTTTCCAGTACAAATATTTTGTACTGGTGGAGCTAGGCGGGATCGAACCGCCGACCTCTTGCATGCCATGCAAGCGCTCTCCCAGCTGAGCTATAACCCCGAGACAGCGAACGCAAGTTTAAAGGAGGCGGGGTTTCTGTGTCAAGCAGATTTGGCATTTAAATGCTAAAAAATCTACTGGAGTGTGTTTTAATTAAAGTGCCGGGTAACTATGTGTGTACTATTTTACCTAAATCAACACCACCTAGGTCCAATCACCTTTTCACCTTTTAAATTGCAATAGCTGCACGGTTTATACATGAGTTCTGGATAAGGAAACTTAATTTGGCACAATGCTCTCTGTACATGACAAAAAACTTGTCATGTACAGAGCCACAATGCTGGTACTTCATTGAAAGAAGCAATATTTATGGGGTATACTAAAAAACTTGCGCTTGAGGCTGAAGCATGAGCCTCACTTCATATCAACTTACACAGGCTTAAAAGTGCTGTGACCAAGCCAATGCTTTTATAATACAGTATATTACAGACACCGACGGACTAGTTTTTATAGATAAGGATTATTTTATGCGTTATTTTTACACTATTTTATTTTTCTTGTTCTTGAGCCAAACAACAGCGTATACAGGCTCTATTTTTGAGGTGTCATCTTCAGGAGAGCCTGCCGAATTAGATATGGTTCTTTGCTTGAATGGAAAGGGGAAAATATCGTGTGAGCGGCATACAGCATCTGCGCTGGATCTATCTATAAAAACGACCATTCCTAAACAGGCTTATTCATCTGTTGGAATAAAACTAAATGTAGCAGGGTATGCGCCGACAGGATGTTTGCCTTACTCTAATGGCTATTGTCTTTTTTCAATACCTGAAAGTGGTGCGGCACTTATTCCTGTTAGAGGTACTATACCCTATACAATTGGTGGCCGAATTTCAGGTTTAAAGGGAGTCGTAATCTTACAAAATGAGAATGGTTCATTATTTAGGGGTAGAACGGATGGTTTCTATCAGTTTTCACAAACATTTAATCAGGGAGATAACTATGCGGTAACGGTTAAAGAGAATCCGCTTAATCAAACTTGCTCGATAGTAAATAGTATGGGGGTTATAAGCCAAGCTTCAAAAAATAATATTAATGTATTTTGTGCATCACGAGCTTATTCAATAGGAGGTATCCTCAAAGGAGCTACGGGTGTAGTTCAAGCATATTTGAATGGCATAGGGCCGCTAAAGCTAACCCGAAATGGCCCGTTTCAATTTCCAGAACAACTTGCATATGGTACTCCATACACAGTGACTGCTGTTGCAGCTGACTCCCAACTTAGCTTAGAAAATCCTTTTTTCCCTTTATTAAGGGACAGCGCACAAACGTGCACCGTGAGTCAAGGAGCAGGAACAACGACAGGAGAAGTCAATGACATAACAATTAGCTGTTCCTCAGATTCTTATACAGTTGGTGGCTCTGTAACCGGGCTAGATGGAGAGCTAGAGCTAACACTTAATGATACTGATCCAATCACTCTTGATAGCAATAGTAACTTTACCTTTCCAACGCCACTTGCAGACGGTACTTTTTATCAAGTCAAAGTTGAAACAAAACCTGAAGTGCAGACATGTAGTATAGTGAATGGTACAGATTCAGGCACAATTTCAGGTGAAAACGTTACAAATGTTGATGTGCAGTGTGTTACAGATACCACTACAATTTCCTTACCTTCTTCCAGTGTTATCCCTGTCACTTCAGATGCTAGTCAATCGCTTAGTATTAGTGTCAAGAATGAAGGATACGATAATAATGCGGTAGATGTATCCATAGTGCTTCCAACGACATGGGAAGGTGTGACACAAGATACAACCGATTGCGCGTCTGTGCCTCCTGGAGGTAGTTGTACTATTATATTGCGTTCAACAACACCTTATGTTGCTTCAGGAGATATAAAAGTGATGGGGGCTAATACCAACGTCGTGACTATATCATTAGGATTTAGTGTAAGTAGTTATTTGGTATGGTCTACACCAACTGTTTCGAGTGTACTTGTGTTGGACTCAAAAATCTCAAGAGATGTTTGGGACCCTCAAGCTGGAGGCTCTATTAAAGTCACCGGTGTGAGTGATGCATCAGTGGCTGGGGATAATTCTTGTTTGGGTCCTACAGATGGACGTTGTGATACGAAGCGAATTTTTGACACTTTTAACCCCTCATACCCAAGCACACCCTATGCTGCACGAAATTGTTATACGAGAACTGAGGATGAAACAGGTACTGTACCTGAGGGAACTTGGTATTTACCAGCAGCTTGTGAATTGACAAATGTCGACTTTCCTCAATATCCACCTTGGTCTTGTACTGATATTAATGAAGGGCCTATTGCAAATATTGATACAAATTTATTCACGCTAAAATTCCTTCCAGAGGCTGAGAATAGACAGGTTTATAGCGGGACAAACAGCTCAGATAATATTTATTATACTTACGTTGCTGACTTTAATTATCCTGGTAGTGCAAGCCAGACGACTGGTACAGTGCTACTTATAGTGAATAATTTAGCTAATAAATATTATTATTGTGCTCGAGAAATAGCGCTTAATTAGGTATTACGCGATTGCTCAAAATGTAACTTTATACCCCTTACCCAGAGCTCGAGTATAGCGAGGGTGAGGGCCCTAGAAATAAGCTCTTTCCAAACAAAGGTTGTTTCTTTGGGGCTCCGACTACTATATCTTTGAGTGTGGGAATACAATCCCTAGCTAAGTGTGGGAGCGGGAGCTTTTTCCATATGGTTAGGCCCGTTTTTTTTGTCAAAAAATGTAAGATTATGGGCATCTTTTTTCACGGGTATGTTTTCTTTTTCTAATTGCTGAGAGGCTGTAGTTTTTTCTTCTTCTGAAAAATAGAGTGCGTCATTTAAAGTGTTGATAGATTCACTGAGTACTTTATGCTTTTGGTTGAGTGGTTTATATGAAAACATTGTTGTGATGAGTTGATTTAACATCGCTATTTGGCAGATAAGAGATACGGCACTGATAGTAAGATATATGACAGCAGTAAGGGGTGAGAGCTGCGGTGCAAAAGTTAGCGTGAGGGCAAGGCTTAAGTCGATAATTGAAGTGCATACCATGAGTAGCTGAAGCCATGGCTCTATGGCTTCTTTTTTTGCATCGAGTGCTTCTAGCTTTTTTTGAGTATGCTTATTTTTAAGCGTTAATCTTGCATGAAATGTAGCCCATTCGCTTCTGAGCGTTTGATGTTGGCCATTGATGTACTGAGCAATGGCTTTATGAGCATCATTGAGTTTTGTTTCAGCCTCTTCTTTTTCAGCTTCTGAAGCATCTCGAAGTGCATGTTCTAAAGTATGGTAATTGGCAAAGTGAGTTTGAAGGGCGCTTAAGTCTTCTTCTAATGCTTTGGGTAAGTTGGTATAACGTTTTAAGTTATCACATTTGCCTTCTGATTTTGTGACAGGGGATTGCAGCCATTGCACAAGCTTTTCACACTTTTGCTCAGTATCAGTTAACATATCACCTTTATCCAGTATTCAAAAAAGTACAATATTTTAACATAGAGATGAAGAAAAGAAAAATTCACTTGCTTGAAAACACCGTATTTGCTTTTTAATTTAACACCTGATTAACTGTGTTTTTTAATTTTTTAGAGAATGACATGTATGACATGAGTGTGTGGTCGTTATTAAGACCTTTTACAGACAGGACAACGCTAAAAAGCTTATTACCTACTTTAGCAATTCAGAACGTTGTGTTTGTTCTAATGTTGTTATTTAGTCGTTTCATTCCCCAAAATTTAGAGAAGTGGCGAGAGAGGATGAATGAGGCAGAAAATGAGCAAGATGCACTACGAGATACGATGTTACTTTTGACAACTTTGGCAGGGTACAGTTTGATGAGGCATTTTTATGCTGTAAACGTGAAGATGACCGCGACTGTTTTTTCAAAGGAAATTTCTGCTTTTTATCTCAGGCAGTTTGGGGGGGCGGCTGGTGATGAGCTACTTAAAAAGCATGAAAAAAGTACCCAAGAACTAATTATTTCTGTATCTAATGTTGCGTTAGAGACTTCAATTTTGGGGTTAACGCTTTATGATACGAATGTGCGTGGATTACCATATTATTTGGCGTGGGCATATTGTTTAGCTCGCGGCACATTAGCGCTTACATGCCCCCTTAAAGACGCCCCTCTTGTTTTACCAATACAAGTGCCTGAGGCAGCTGTGACGCAAGCAAGACATCATGCGTTTTTTTCTGTGCCTCGTGCGATTAAAAGTTGCCATGAAAAAGAACAACGAGCGCTGTTAATGATGGGGTTTGTGGGTGTTTCGTGTCTATTAAAAGCGCCGGAGCTGTTTGGGTTTCTGACACAACTGAGCCGACACGTTGAGTTAATGTGTGCAAATATATCCGAGGCAAGGGTTATAACGGCAAATGCATACGAGTCATTGAATTTGGGATAAGCGCTCGGTTTTAATAAAAATAAATAGAATGATTGAGAGGATGTGATAGAAAGTGGAAATGCTAACCCATTGAATAATATAATCAAAACGAATAGAGTAGAAGGCTTGCTCGGAGGTTTCATTACCCTAGCTAAACGATAAACTTTGGCGAGAAAGTGTCGCTGATGCAAATATTGGTGAAGCGTTTGGTGCTGATTCAGGGTCTCGTTGTGAGGTCGCGTGCATAGTGTTTGCTTGTTTAGAAGAGCCACTTCAGGCCGGGTTATGTCAGGCAAGTCTTATAGCTGATAAGTTAGATTGACGGCTGCGGGAGTATTGGGCTGTTTATTTGGTGCATTAAGTGTTGTAGAGGATTATTATGGGCAGTGTTAATACAAAAAGTCTGGTAGAGGAAACAAAAAATACAGCACGTCACAAGCGAGAAATCACTGAGATTGAACGTGTTGTAATGGATTTGATTGAGCGACTACAGGATTCGGATGCGTTAGGGCAGCTGAATTATAAATGTTGGACTCCCGAGCATGATTGGAATGAGGAGCCTTTTGGAGAAGGGTTGCATCGTGCTCATGCACAAGCGTTGTTTGATGTAGTGCAGTCATCAATGAGTGAAGGATTTTTGCGTGCCGGTGTATTACTCAATACATCAGCGTGTCATTTAAAAAATTATGTGATTGGATATTTTGCACACCATGTGATGCGGTGTTTGTTTGCAGGTGAAAACGAAATTGTTATTCCGCAATATGAGGGGCTCGAGGAGACATCCTTAAAAAATGTACGTTTTCCAGCATATAATAGAAACGCTATTTCAAAATTTGTGGCATGCCATCTTGCTTTGCCTGATAGTGTTGTCATGACATCGTCAAGTGAAGATGATGTCCAAGCAGCATTATCACAGCAGCTTGCGACGCATATTATTGGGGTTGTGCAAAAAATAAATATCGACGCATTTATATATACTGCATGTCGTACCTATCAAAGGCGTGAGTTGCAAGCAGCGCATCATCTACAACAAACAGGGCCTATTCATCATTCGATACCTATATTACTAATGGATACAAGCGAAGAAATAAAGAGGAGAGATGACGATCCCGAGGATGAGAGTGTCGAGGTGTTCGGCTATCGGTAACCCCTTGCTACCATTTTTATGGTACAAATAACACGGTTGAGCGCTTGAGCAACTTTTGTAGCAACTGACGCAGTGCGTTTGCTTGTTGCCCAAAAATACTTAAAGCTTCTTCTGTTTTTTCAAAGTGGATTTGAATCATTTGTTGAAGTGCTTTTTCTGTATAGCAATTTGCAAAGGTTGATTTATGGTTAGCACTATCAGATGCACGGTTTTTACCAAGGCCGTCTGTTGGGCCATAAGCATCTAAGTAGTCGTCTTGCATTTGAAATGTAAGGCCTAAGTGCGCTGCAAAATTACGGAGCGCATGAGTGATTTCAGGGGATGGATTGCTTGCTGCAAGCACCATGTTAATGCACGCAAGCATGAGCTTGCTGGTTTTGAGGTCGTGAATTTCAGTCAGGGTTTTTTCTGTGACTTGTTGCTGCGCCAGTTCCGATAAATCTAGGCTTTGGCCGCTAACCATGCCACTTGGGCCTGAGGCTTTGATGAGCTTGTGTGTAATGAGTAGCACTTTGGGGGCAGGCAGTACTTGTGGCAGTTGCGAAAGTAAGACATCTACCGCAAGTGCTTGTAGGCCATCTCCTGCGAGAATGGCGGTTGCTTCATCGAATGCACGATGACAGCTTGGTTTGCCACGTCGCATATCATCGTCATCCATAGCGGGTAAATCGTCATGCACTAAGGAGTAAGCGTGCATAAGCTCAATGGCAATCGCCATACTATCAAGTGCCTGGCAAGGTACGTTCAATAAGTCGCCCGTAAGGTAAACGAGCCTTGGGCGAAGGCGCTTTCCTCCTGGAAACAGTGAGTACAACATTGCGTTTTTTAAGCGTTTTGCAGGAATAGAAGCATTTTCAATGACTTCCTGTAAACATGTTTCAAAGCGCTTGATAGGGTCGACTTGACTAGGCATCCGTGCTATTTCCTTTGGCTGTGTTTTGTTGAATGAGTTGTTCTATTTTTTGTTCTGCCTCTGTGAGTAGGGTTTGGCAGGTGTGGGTTAATGCAATACCCTTTTCGAACTGTTTGAGTGCATCATCGAGTGATACATCGCCTTTTTCGAGCGCTGTTACAACTTTCTCCAGCGCAAGGATTGATTGTTCAAATTTGGCAGGTTTTGTCATAAACGTGATGTGCTCGGTTAATTGGGCAGATAAACTGTTATTATACTGTTTTGTTTTTAACGTGCAATTTTAAAGATGGTTGCTTTATGAAAGTAAAAACACGCTATGTTTGTAGCCAGTGTGCTGCTGTTTTCTCACAGTGGTCTGGTCAGTGTATGCAGTGTGGTGCTTGGAATGTGATTTTAGAAGAAGATGCAATGCCATCGAGCGCAGGACGTGGTCGCATGGGGCATTATGCGAATCAACGCTCACAAGTCACACCTATTGATGATATCAGTATTGAAACAACAACCCGTATGGACTTGGGATTATCTGAGTTGAATCGTGTGCTTGGCGGCGGCCTTGTTGATGGTTCAGTGGTACTTGTGGGTGGAGACCCAGGTATTGGCAAATCGACGGTGCTTTTACAAGCAATGGCGCATTTATCACGTGAACAGTCGGCTTTATATGTGACGGGTGAGGAATCTTTGCAACAGGTTGCGATGCGTGCAAAGCGCTTACAGTTGTCAACGAAAGGGCTTAATGTGGTGGCTGAAACGCAAGTTGAAACGATTTTAGCGCATGCTAAAAAAGAAAAGCCACGTGTCATCGTGATTGACTCGGTGCAAACCATTTTTACTGAGGCTTTAAATTCAGCACCAGGTGGTGTGGGGCAGGTACGAGAGGCAACAGCACTTTTGGTGCGCTTTGCAAAGATGACACAAACCGCCATTTTTTTAGTGGGACATGTGACCAAAGAAGGCGCACTGGCAGGGCCTCGAGTACTCGAACATATGGTGGATTGTGTACTTTACTTTGAAGGGCAGTCTGATAATCGATTCCGTGTGATTCGCGCTATTAAAAATCGTTTTGGCGCAGCCAATGAGTTGGGTGTGTTTGCAATGACCGATAAAGGCCTTAAAGAAGTTTCGAATCCTTCTGCTATTTTTTTGTCACGTTCAATTGAGCCAACACCTGGGAATGTCGTGATGGTAACCTGGGAAGGTACACGTCCCATGTTAGTTGATGTACAAGCGTTGGTGGATGAATCACATGGAGGGCAGGCACGTCGTGTAACAGCGGGTCTTGAGCATAATCGCCTGGCTATTTTGCTTGCTGTTTTGCATCGTCATGGTGGCATTGTAACGTTTGATCAAGATGTGTTTATTAACATTGTGGGTGGTATTAAAGTGGCTGAAACGGGCAGTGATTTAGCATTGATTGCAGCAGTCATCTCCAGCTTAAGGAATCGTATTTTTGATAAAGATACAGTCATTTTTGGAGAAGTAGGGCTCGCAGGCGAAATTAGGCCAGTTCAGGGTGGGCAGGAGCGGCTTCGAGAGGCCGCAAAGCACGGATTTAAACGTGCTATTGTTCCTAAAGCCAATGCGCCGAAGCAAGATATTGGTATTGAAGTTAAGGCTGTTACGTGTATGCAAGCGTTATTAAACTGTATGGCATAACTTGGGGAGTTACGATTTTTTGTTTTTGAGTATTTTAGGGCCTTATATGGACTCGACCATATTGTCAAAGGCTAATCTCCATTTCTGATAAAAAGGTTAAGATTGCAGTCTTATATCCGACATCTTGGTAAGGCCCTAATGTTTTAAAATTTTTCATTCCTGTCTGCGCGAAACTGGAAAATATTTGCTTATATTGGTAGTAAAGCTTACAGCAAGGTCATGGGGATATAACAGCTCGGGATGACGAACCTCGGATGTTACGCGTTTTTTATCATACACAGAAGAGGGAGATAGAAAAGGCTTTTTTTATTTGTGTTTTTATGTCAGCATGAGCGGAAAATTCAGGTGTCTTGGTAGGGACAAAGAAGACATGTTAGCGGCACTTAAATTAATACATAAACATCGGCGTGTTTTAAAAGCCATTTCTCTCAATGAAGTTCGGACAAAATATGTAGGGACAACGCTAGGTATAGCTTGGTGTTTTATCTATCCATTACTCTTTTTAGGGCTATATGCTGTTGTTTATGCCTTTATCCTTAAGGTAAGGGTTGCAGATATGTCGACAGTTGATTATGTGTTACTTGTTTTTTCTGGGCTTATCCCCTTTTTAGGTTTTTCTGAGGCGTTAGGAACAGGTGTATCCTCAGTGGTTGCTAATAGAGGCTTAATTAAGAATACGCTGTTTCCCATTGAGTTGATTCCCGTCAGGTCTGTGCTTAGTAGTTCGACGACGATGTTAGTTGGACTGGCTCTTTTGTTGCCTGCTTTGTGGTATAGGCACGGTTTTTTTGCGTCTCAACTGTTACTTCCGGTTATTTTGTGTTTACAGCTTATTTTTAGCTGTGGCCTCATATGGTTGCTTTCCGCATTAAACGTTTTTTTCCGTGATTTGGGGCAACTGGTAGCTGTATTTATTTTATTTTTAATGTTGGTTTCCCCAATAGGGTATACGGTCGATATGATTCCTCCAAGGCTTATGAGCTTAATGTACCCTAACCCGTTGTATTATTTAATTATGTTGTATCGTGAATGCCTTGTTCAAGGAACAGTCCCCATGACTTTGTTTATTATCTTTACAGTGACTGCTGTTGTCTTTTTTATGGTGGGTTATTATATCTTTTCACGTTTAAAAATGGTCTTCTTAGATTATGTCTGACACACTGATACAGTTGAATGATGTTTCAAAAAACTATCGTATTTATTTAAAGCCAAGCTATAAAATTCTGGGTGCATTGTCGTTACCCGTACCACAACGTGGAATACAAGAATTTTGTTCTTTATTGAATATTAATCTGAGTGTTAAAAAAGGTGCAAGACTTGGTATAGTAGGTCGTAATGGGGCTGGGAAAAGTACATTACTCAAAATTATATCAGGGCAAATTAAACCAAGTAGTGGGACGGTATCTGTTCGCGGAGAGGTGCAGGCTTTGATGGAGCTTGGAACAGGCTTCCACCCTGATTTTTCTGGCTGGGAAAATATTATCTCTGCGTTGGGTTACATGGGAGTGACTGGAAAAAAAGCAGAAGAAGAAGCACGTAAAATAACAGAGTTTGCAGAGTTAGAAGAATTTATTCAAAATCCATTGAAAACATACTCAACAGGTATGTCTGCGCGACTATCATTTACAGTTGCAACGACGATTAAACCTGAGATATTGATAATTGATGAAATTTTAGGGGCGGGTGACGCGTATTTTTCCCAGAAGGCGTATGACAGAATGAAGCGCCTTACTTCTAATGGCACGACAGTCTTGTTTGTCTCTCATGATATGTCCGCAGTGCAACAGTTGTGTGATGAAGCCATTTGGATTGAGCGTGGTAGTATTGTCATGAGGGATGATACAAGCACAGTTGCTAAAGCTTATGCTGACATGATTCGGAAACGAGAGTTTCTGCGCTTGCAGGCTCATAACAGTATGATGAAAGTGACAACGCTTGAGAATATTCGGAAGAATACCCATAAACTGCTGCAGTTTATATTTCGATTGTGTGGTAATTCGGCCAAAGTTTCGGTGAGTCGTGTTAGCTTGTTGATGAACGAATGCTTGTATACTTGGGTTGAAGTCGGAGGCGCGCAGGATTCTGCATTAAGTGAGCCGGCATTTGTTTTATTAGATACTGAAGCAAGCAACTGGGGTAAGGCAGTTTTTGACAAAAAAGATAGATATTGTCGTACGGTGAAAGTGAATGATGCCCAGGCTGCAACTGTTGTATTTAATTTAGATGGTGTGAGTTACACCGATAAAGTCACCCTTGAAATTGAATACAAGGGGGCGAGTGTGCAGCTTCAATTTTATGATGGGGCAAATTACACTTTTGTTGCGACACTTCCGAAGCAAGAAGAGTGGGGGGTGTATCAGTGTGATGTGTCTTCAGAAGCAATCGCAGGTTTACTGACGTCCCTCGGTTATATTGTAAGTGATGAGCGCGAGGTATCTCAAAATAGGCCACTTGATCCTGTAGGTAAAGGTGTAGATGGGGTGGTTAAGAGCGAAATATTCACAGGCCATATCGAAATAGAAAACGTCATGATATGTGACAAGCATCATGTTGAGTGTTATCAATTTAACTCTTTTGATGCTTTGTGGATTAAAATCAAATATTGTGTGATGCAGGATGTGTATAAGCCTGAATTTGTCGTTACAGTCCATTACAACGGTATTATTGTGTTTCAAACGTTGTCACGCAATCAAAAAGATTCTCCCGATTATCTTGCCGCGGGCATGCGTGCAGAAGCAATGTTACATATACCAGAGCTCACCTTAGGGCGTGGTACCTATTTGATTTCAATTGGTATTTTTCCCGAAATAGATAGAGGGAGTCTTGATACAGAAAAAACAGCATTAATACTACAAGATAGACGTTATGAAATTAGTGTTTCTCAGCCTGAAGGAGGCAGTATTGATTTGGGTATAGCTCGTTCTCATTGTCACTGGAATTTTAAGCATGAGCCCACCGTAGTTCACAGTGTGGAAGGTTAAATTTTATTGTATATGGATTTTATATGATTTTTTTAAGAGTCATTGGTGCAAGGCCGCAGTTTATGCAGGCAGCGATGCTGCATAAGACCTTCATAGAGCATGGACATCAAGAAATTATTTTACATACTGGCCAACATTACAATGACAATATGTGTAAAATTTTTTTTGACCAGCTCGAGTTAGTAGCGCCTGACATTAACCTTGAAGTGGGCTCACATTCGCATGGTATGCAAACAGGCCTTATCTTATCAAAACTTGATCGAGTCATTGATGAGAAAAAACCAGATGCAATGATTGTCGATGGCGATACTAATTCGACTTTAGCTGGCGCTGTAGCCGCGACTAAAATGTGTGTACCCTTGATACATGTTGAGGCAGGGCTTAGAAGTTATGATAAAAGGATGCCGGAGGAAGTGAATCGTGTGGTG
Organism: Gammaproteobacteria bacterium; assembly: GCA_030147855.1. Taxonomy (GTDB): domain Bacteria; phylum Pseudomonadota; class Gammaproteobacteria; order Legionellales; family Legionellaceae; genus JAALKW01. The sequence goes on along the minus strand of JASBUO010000045.1, from coordinate 3,859 downwards.
ACTGATCATATCAGTGACTTGTTATGTGCGCCGACTGAGAATGCAGTTAAGAATCTATCTAATGAAGGGCTGATAGATAATGTCTATTTGACGGGTGATCTTATGTTTGACTGCTTTTCTTTTTACAAAAATAAGATGAACTTAGAGATTTTAAAAGAGTTTAAGCTTGAACCATCACATTATATATTAGCGACGATGCACCGTTCGGAAAACACACAGAGTGCGCGCCAAATACATGAGGCATTGGATGCCTTGAATGAATTACCTCTGCAAGTTATTTTTCCATTACATCCGCGAACAGAGGCTGTTTTGAAGTGTTTGGATACTGCTAATTATGAGCGCTTATATAAAAATATTGTCTTTATTCCTCCGGTCGGGTACTTAGAAATGTTAGCGTTGTGCACGCATGCTTCCATTGTTATAACTGACTCAGGTGGACTGCAAAGAGAAGCTTTTTTTGCGAAAGTGCCCTCTATTGTTTTACGTAATACCACAGAATGGGTTGAGCCTGTACAAAGTGGCTGGGCTATGCTTGCAGGCTTGGATAAGGAGAGAATTTTCAGGGCGTATGAAAGGCTAATGCCTCGGGAAGAAGTACATGAAGTATTATATGGCGGTGGATTTGCTGCTGAAAACATTGTTCAATCTATAGAGTGCTTTTTACAGTGAAAATTTTTCATGGCCCTCAGAATATAGGGGGTATGGCAGGCGTTTTGGCGCTTGCTCAGCGTCAGGTAGGTTTTTCTTCTGCTGCCCATTGCTATGCCACTGGTAATTTTCGTTATCGATCAGATAAAGAAATATCTTTAGAGATGAGTTATAGCAAGCGTCGGTGGTTGCTGTGGAAAATCTTAATCAAGGCTTTGTTCTCTTATGACGTATTTCAGTTCTATTTTGGTGAGTCGATATTAGGCCCTTCTTTATCAGAATTACCGCTACTCAAAAAGCTTGGAAAAAAAATTTTCTTTTATTTTTGTGGGTGCGATATTCGAAGCAGCAAGTTAACGATAGAAAAATATACTTATAGCGCATGTAAAGAGTGTTGGCCCATGGCCTGCAGTGCAAATCAAAAACAAGCCATGCGTTCAGCATTGAAGTATGCGGATGCAATTTTTGTAAGTACGCCTGATTTAATAGAGTTTATTCCTGGCAGTATTTTGTTACCCCAGCCGATAGACATTAGTAAATTTGAAACTATGAAGCAACGTATTGCTTTGAGTAAACGTGAAGGTGCGGTTATGAAAATTGCACATGCACCTTCTAACAGGAAAATGAAGGGTACTCAATATGTTGAAGAAGCCGTAGCTAAGTTGGTGGCATCTGGATATATGGTGGAGCTTATATTGGTTGAGAATCTTCCATATGAAGAGGCACTTGAGTGTTGTGCTAATGCAGATATTGTTGTTGATCAATTACTAATTGGTGCTTACGGACAGTATGCGGTAGAAATGATGGCGTTGGGTAAGCCTGTTGTTTGTTATTTGCGTGATGACTTATTAGAGCATTATGGTGATGACTTGCCAATCATCAATGCTAATCCGGATAACTTAGTGGATGTATTGCGTCGTTTATTGGATAGTAAGGATGATTGGCACACACTTGGACAACAAGGAATAAGGTACGTTCAAGCGCATCACGATAGTCAAGTGATAGCAAACCGACTTATAGAATATTATCAGAAGTAATTGCGTTTAGAGGGTTTAGAATGCGAATTGTAATGTTAACGGATGACAAACAAATAGATCGTCGTATTTTGTTAGAAGCAGAAACTTTATGTGCACGAGGACATGAAGTGATTGTATTGGCTGCTTCTGCAGATGGTTTACCACAACATGAAATATCCGGTAGTGTGAAAATTGAGCGTGTAATCCCTGCTGCAAAAAAATTTAATATTGAAAGTCTTGTCGCATTATTTTTTTTGAAACAACTGTTGGCTATTAATTGGTTGTCGAGTTGTACCCAAAGAGGCATTTCTAAACTCTCCGCATGTATGCAACGTAGTATATTTTTCTTTTTTTCTTGTATTTTGAGAAGTTTTTTGTTTGTAATTAGGAAGGTATTTGTTGTTTTAAATGGGTTTTCGCGCTTGGTGCAATCTGTGGTTTCTAAAATTTCAAGTACGATGCAGCGCGCAACCGTCGTATTTTTCACTACGTTTTTAAGAGGTGCTTTATTCTGTTTTAGATATGCAGGGGTTTTCTTAAATGGTGCATTAAGGGTGAGCTTGGCAATTGTTAGGCGAGCAAAGAGGCGTGATATATATGAAGATACAATTTATAAACGTATTTGCTATTTTGACCCAGACATTATTCACGTGCATGACTTACCACAGTTGAATCTTGGCGCTTTGATTAAGAAAAAACTAAATATACCGCTCGTATATGATGCGCATGAGCTTTACCCTGAAATAAACACACTAGACAATACTCAAAAAGAAAGGCTCTCAAAGCTAGAGAACCATTTACTTCCCAAGTGTGATGCGGTAATTACAGTCAACCCATTTATTGCGCAAGAAATGGCCAGTCGCTATAAAGTGAAACAACCACAGGTGATTTTGAATGCGACACGGACACCAGAACTATTCTCGCCAGATAAGCATTATGATTTGTTTAGAGAAAAATTTTCGATTACAGCAGATGAACGCATAATATTGTTTCAGGGCTGGATGTCTAAAACACGTGGGTTACAAACATTGGTTCAGGCTATTCAAAATGTACCAGTCCATATTCACTTGGTGTTTATGGGGTACGGAGAAGCTATACCTGAGCTAAAACAACTAAGGGACTCGTTACAGTTGCATGGGCAAGTACATTTTATGGAAGCTGTATCGCAAGATGAGCTGCTTTATTGGACTGCTTCGGCTGATGTGGGCATTATTCCGTATCAATCTGTTGATTTAAACAATCATTATTGTTCTCCGAATAAATTGTTTGAATTTATTCAGGCACGCTTACCAATTCTTGCGAATGATTTACCCTTTCTGAAACAGATTGTTGGTGAAGAGGCGTTTGGGATGGTGACCCCCTTAGTGAGCGTAGAGGATTATGCGCGAGCTATTCGAAAGATGTTTGCGTCAGATGCTGCATTGGCTCACTTTAAGAAAAATTTGAGTGCAAAAGCAGATAAGTATAGTTGGGCGGTTGAAGAAGAAAAGCTCTATACGCTATATGAACAAGTCATTGCAACAGTGAACGCTTGATGTTGTTGAGTTGAGGATATGATATTCAATGTTTTCTGACTTTTGGAATTGCTTTCGAGCTTGTGTAAAAGCACAACGCGCTTACGTGCTTTTTATAGGCTTTTTTAGTGCTTTTAGTTTGTATGCAATGTATCCTGATATCAATGAACATGCATTGTTATCCTCTGAGGTGGATGTAAAGACAGTTTTAGCTGCAAAGCAAATGTTAGATAGAGAAATAGGCGACTGGCGGGTATTACAAAATATTGGTGCACCCGAGTTAAGTAAGCGGCTGAATGTCATTGTATATAATGTGTGTCAAAGCCCAAAAGGCCCTGAAGTACTTGATGATTTAAATGACTTATTTGTGAAGTGTGAGACGTCCTGCACGGGGAAAAGTTATGTTTTGCGTGGGCTATTGGCAGTGTATGGCCTCGATTCAAAATATCACAATATCTACAATGTTCCGAATCAGCTGAATCACACGGCAGTCGAGGTCATGCTTGAGGATGGGCCTGCTTTTTTTGATCCGAGCTATGGGGTGTTTTTTGCTAAGAACGACTTAGCCAGTGCCCCAATGGGCTTGGATGATGTTCGGTTTTTATTGAGTTCAAGTGAGCTGCTGGAACATGTTCATCAATCCAAACATATCATCAATATTAAAGCAATTGCTTTTGATCC
>JASBUO010000032.1 GCA_030147855.1 Gammaproteobacteria bacterium | reverse complement strand
CGCTGACTCACCTCAATGTATATGTGAAATCGGAGCGAGCTGGCAAACGTGTTATGGACTCGATAGAGCAGTTTTTATGGAAGCGATTAAAACTTCCTATAAATAAAGAGAAAAGCGAGGTAGCGCGCAGTACGCAGCACGTTTTTCTTGGGTACATGTTCTATGGATACAAAAAGCCAAAGCTTAGAATAGCCCCAAAATAAATTGCACGATTAAAGGACAAGATCAGGCAGTCATTACCGAGATGGCGAGGTATGCGTATGCAGCTGATCATCAAGGAGTTGAACCAAATGCTCCAAGGATGGGTTGTATACTTCAGACTTGCAGACGGTAAGGGTCACTTAGAAGTATTAGAAGCTTGGATACTGCGTCATCTAAGGAAGATTCACTGGCGACAGTGGAAGAAGCCCCGAACGCGCTTTGATAAACTTCTATCCTTTGGAGTGAACCGTAAGAAGGCTGTTAGAGCGGCATGGGGTCGAAGCGGACCATGGTTCAGTGCGGCTACAAGCGCCATGAACTTTGCTCTGAATTGTACCTACTTTGCAAACCTCGGCTGGTTAGGTTTGGTTAACCTATACAACAAGTTCAAAATCAACGTTAAGTTTGTATAAACCGCCGTATACGGAACCGTACGTACGGTGGTGTGGAAGCCGGGCTTGGGAGACTGAGCCTAGCTATCCGATTCCAATGATTGTCACACCCCAAATAGCGATTGTATAAATTAGAATGAAAATGCGATAATAGATTTCGCGTGACCTCGTAGCAGTTCCTGTGGTCTCATTTGAGCAGCCACGTTATCGAGTTTGGGGCACGCACCTTATAAATCGAATGAACAACTTGTGCGTGTTTCTACGGAAATAACCACGAATAGCAGATTGGGCCTATAGGGTTCTGATATTATTGCAGCATAATTGGCATCTCTAAGTTAAATGGTCAAAACAAACCAAAGCCTGGGTTACTGGTTATTAGATTTTAATCAGGAAATTTTTTTTGCTTTTTTCTTGACAATACACATAGCGGAACTGCTGAACAATTTTAAAGCATCAATCATGGATTGAAGGAAACAACATTATCAAAGGGGCTGCTCATACAGGATATGTAGAAAATGAATCTATTCCTCTTTCATCGTCATTAATAACAAGTACAAGAACATATGATATAAGACCCTCGGCCGGGATCTTGGTAAAAAATGGTCATGTTTAAATTTCAACCCGAATGAATAGAAAATTCTAACGGCATTGTCGGCCTTGATCTGGATAACTCAAAAACACCATAAGAGGGCATCCGAAAAGGGTTTTTCTTCCCCCGACCACCATTTAATCGCATAAATAAAATCCCAGTCTGACGGAAACTTTTATGTTGGATTATGCTACTTCGATTTGAAGGTTATCGTGATTTAATCTGATGAGCAAGCGTTATCAATGTGATTTGACAGACCAGCAATGGCTGATTATAAAACCACTCCTTCCTGTAGAAAAAGATGGCGGTCGGCCAAGAACAACGGATATGCGTGAAGTGATGAACGCTATTTTTTATTTGTTACGTACAGGCTATCAATGGGAGTATCTTCCAAAATGTTTTCCACCTAAATCAACGGTGTGTGATTATTTTACACAATGGCGTGATGACGGTGTTCTAGAAGATATGATGCGTGTTCTTCGTGAAGAGATAAGAGCCTCTTCAGGCCGAAACCCCAAGACCAGTGCGGGAATCATTGATAGTCAAACTGTAAAAACAGCGGGTCCTGCCATGAATATTGGATACGACGGTGGTAAAAAAAAAAAGGAAGAAAGCGTCATATTGTGGTTGATGTTTTGGGTTTACTCCTGGTTGTCATGGTTCATTCGGCTGGGATTCAAGACCGTGCTGGTGCACGTCTTTTGATCTCAAAGCTCGCCACATAGTTTGGTACAATCAAACTCATCTGGGCTGATGGTGGGCATACAGGTCATAAGCTTATTGATTAGGCGTTCTCTTGTTTTAATATCGCCTGGACAGTGATTAAGCGACCGCGAAAGGTCTTCAAAATCGTGAAACTTCGTTGGATTGTAGAGCGTACATTTGGCTAGATGAAAGAGTTTTGAACACCTGATAAACAGGATGGCCGAAGGCATGGACTTTCCGGACAGCCTCTCAGAGAACTCTCATCACGACTAAAACGTCTACAAGCTTATTTACCGCCAATGACAGTATAACCTTAATCTGTTAGATTAAAAATTATATTAAATACAATCAAAAAACCAAGAGTAAAAATTAAATGGTGGTGAAACATATACGGTTGATGGTTTTTTGCTGGATTACCTTAATAGCAAACCAGGCGTCGGCACAAGGACTGCTTTCTTTTCAAGAGGCATTAAAGATGACGTATCAAAACAACCCTGAATTACAGGCCCAGATTCAACAAGCAGAGCAGGCAAGAGGACAATTTATCCAAGATGGTTTATGGTTAAATCCTTCATTAATGCTTGAAGTTGAAAATATTGGTGGTACTGGAGAGAAGGATGGATTTGAGTTTGCACAAACAACGCTATCCTTAAACCAACCGATTCCTTTGGGGGGTAAAAGAGGCTCACTGCAAAAAGCAAGCTGTGCTCGCTATGAGTTCATGCGCACTGCCATTTTACGCAAAAAAGCCGAACTTTATATGGGTGTAGGTGAAGCTTACGTCAACGCCTATTACGCCACTCAGTGGCACCAGGTAACTCAAAAGTTGACCCGGTTAAACCAAGATATTGTTAAGGATATAAATCTACGTCAAAAAGCAGGGGCTAGTGCTGAGCTTGATTTGCGATTTGCAGAAGTTGCCTTAGGTGAAGCGCGCATCCAGCAAAGCCGTGCATACCGACAAACAAAAAAACAGTATGCTTTGCTGGAGCGATGGCTCGGGAAGGATAATTTATCCATCAAGACTTTGGTGGATAAAGGGCTACCTCATCATGATATCGACTGGCCTTCTATTGAAAATGCAGTCGATGCGAGTGTGTTTATTATGGAAAGAACAACTGAAATTTTAGCCAAACGTAAAGAAATTATTTCTGTTAAAAAAGACGTTTGGCCTACAATCCAATTTCAAATGGGTGCCAGACATTTTTCATTTAACAATGATGATGCGCTAGTTGTTTCTGTTAACTCTGTGACGCCGGTATATGACCGTAATCAAGGTAAAATACTATCCGCAGAATCAGCCTATACCCAGACTTTGCAAAATTTAAGAGTGACAAAGTTACGCCTTCACCAAGAGTTAACTACAGCCTTCCTTGATTTGCGTCAAAACACTGAAGAATCAGAGCAGGTTAAAAATGAATTATTACCTACGGCTCAAAAAGCTTCCCAGCTTG
>JASBUO010000029.1 GCA_030147855.1 Gammaproteobacteria bacterium | reverse complement strand
GAGTTATTGTCAAAAGTGGTGTATGACATTAGGCGGCCTCTCTTGTTGACTGCTCACTCACTTGTAACCCATCTTTAAATTCAACGTTATTGACAACAAGCGTCAATAACTGAAACCCTCTGATTTTTATCCACCGCTTCTGTGCTGATTGCATCAGTTTGTATACCATTGCAAGCGTAGTGTCCCTAGAGCCGCAATTTTTGCTTTTCTTTGTCCTTAGACGAACAGTTGCAAATGCTGACTCTATGGGATTGGTTGTGCGTATATGCTGCCAATGTTCAGCAGGAAAGTCGTAAAAGGCTAGCAGTTCTTCCTTATCCTTTTGTAAGCACGTCATAGCTTTGCTGTACTTAGCAGAGAAGCGCGCAATTGTGTTGTCAAAGGCCTTGTAAGCATCCTCTCTTGTTTCAGCCATCCAAATATCCTGAAGTGATGCCTTCACTTTAGGCTGTACTGACTTTGGTAGCTTAGCGAGCACATTAGCCGTCTTATGGACCCAGCAGCGTTGGTGTTTAGAATCTGGATATGCCTTAGAAAGTGCGTTCCAAAAGCCCAGTGCACCGTCACCTACAGCTAGTTTAGGTGCTACAGTTAACCCTCGTTCACGTAAATTAATTAGCACCTCTTGCCAGCTAGCAGATGACTCGCGATAGCCATCCTCAACAGCAAGCAACTCTTTGTAACCATGCTCGGTAACACCAATAATAACCAAGAGACATAGCCGGTCATCCATACGAACATTGCTGTAAATGCCATCAACCCACCAGTAAACGTACCGCTTTTGGCTTAAATCTTGCTTCTGCCATTCACGATGCTCGTCTAGCCAGTCAGCCTTCAGGCGCGATATCGTATTGGCTGATAACCCCTTAGCGTTTTTTCCAAGAAGAGCCCATAGTGCCTCAGAATAATCGCCTGTCGATAGCCCCTTTAGGTAAAGCCAGGGAAGTAGCTCTTCTATGCTCTTTGTACGTTTCAAATAAGGCGGCAGTAAGCTGCTTGTAAACTTAACCCCATCACCACTACGATCACGGACCTTCGGCACTTGGATGGCAACATCGCCAAGACCCGTCTGTAACGTGCGTTCTGGCAAGTAACCGTTACGGACAACAGCCTGTCGTCCATCAGGTAGCTTATGCTGCTCGTGTTTAGATAACATGTCAGCCAACTCAGCCTCTACAGCTTGTTTGATTAGATCACGTGCACCAACACGTAACAGCTCTGTCAACGGATCCAGCACCGCTTCCGCTGGTGTCGTAACTGACTTCAAAGTACAATTGCTCATGGCGTATCTCCTCGTTGATTTTGTTCCCCAAGAACAATCAACAGAATACGCCACCTAATTTATTTTGCCCATACACCAGAAATCACTATAACTCGTGCTCGGATTGGTGTGGGCATACAAGCCTCATCAGAGGTTATCCAGCAAGCGCTTAAGCTTGCAGGTGGTTTGCTATGATTCGTCTTAAATCGGATGTTCGAGTTTATCTTGCTACGGAGGCTGTAGATGGACGTAAAGCGATTAATCCTAAAAAACGCAGTTGAAATTTGAGATAATGTTTAAAGTTGTTGATTTACTTGGTTTAAAGGATGAAATTACCCGAAGAAGATACTCACCAAAATGGTGACTCATTATTGTCTAAAAAAGTATGATTTTTTAGAAAAAGACAGTAATTTAGCGGTTGATACGTTTGGAGGTCGTGTTCATGTTGAATGGGATCCACAGTCAGCTGTAACCCCCTTAAGTCAACTTCCATTTTTTATCGAATTTTTAAAATTAGGTAACTTACTGGACCCATGGATTGATGATTGCCCGTTAGATTTAGTGAGCCCGAACGCCCCGAGTAAGCGCGATGTTTTAGGCACGCTATTACTGTCGATTTTGGCAGGTCATCGTCGTTATGCACATGTCACGACCATTCGTTGCGATAATGTTAACCCAGCCTTGCTGGGTATGAATAAAATTGTGAGTGAAGATTCGCTACGGCGTAGTTTGCTAAAAATCGTAGAAGAGGAAGGTATTGCCTGGTTACAAAAACATCTTTATTTGTGTTATCAACCCATCCTTGATATCCCTTGGGTATTGGATGTTGATACGACCGTAAAAGTACTTTATGGCAAACAAGAAGGCGCGGTCGTTGGGTATAATCCGACAAAACCTGGACGCCCATCTCATACCTACCATACTTTTTCGATTGCCAATTTGCGCTTAATTTTGGATGTTGAGGTTCAGCCCGGTAACCAGATGGCGGCAAGCTATACAGCGCATGACTTATGGTCTTTACTCGATAGAATTCCACGTCATCAGTGGCCTGAGTTTATACGTGGTGATTGTGCGTTCGGTAGCGATGGCGTTATGCGTGTTGCAGAAGAAAAAGGCGTGCCCTATTTGTTCAAACTCAAACAAACAAAAAATGTAAAACGTCTCATTGAACAGCTATCATTTAATGACGAGTGGGAGCCTGCCGGTCAGGGATGGCATGGGCAGGAAAGCTATTTACAGCTGACTGGCTGGCCTGAAGCGCGTCGTGTTATTGTGCTTCGCAAGCCCGTCTCCAAAAACCTGGTTGCTGTGGTTGAAGATCCTAACACGAAACAATTATCACTGAATTTTGGTGACCATCATAAACTCGATAAAATGCGTCTTTATGAATATGCAGTGTTAGTCACCAGTTTGCCTGATGAGGTCGTTAGCATCGCTCAACATTATCGTGACCGGGCTGATAGTGAAAATGTGTTTGATGAACTTAAAAATCAATGGGGCTGGGGTGGTTTTACAACCCAAGATTTGAAGCGTTGTCGCCTAATTTCTCGTGCTGTTGGCTTGATTTATAATTGGTGGAATTTATTTGCTCGCTTAGCTACGCCAGACAAACATTTGGAGGGCATTACCAGCCGTCCTCTGTTACTTCACGCCGTAGGAAAGCAAAGCACACATGCCGGTCAAACATTCATTAAAATCACGAGCACGCATGGGAAGACTCATAAAGTAAAGTTGCTTTTAAGTCGTATTGTGACCTTTTTTCAAACCCTGAAAGTGAATGCGGAGCAGTTATCTAGCGAACAACTTTGGTACAGGATTTTAAGCAAAGCTCTTGAAAAATATTTGAAGGGTCAGGTTCTTCAACCACCTATTGCTATCCCATCACCTGGATAAACTCGGTTTTGGTGGTCATTAACGGATGTAGCATCGTTCTATTTTTAACGGTGATGGATGCGTGCAACTGCGTTTTTTAGGATAAAGATGCCGTGAATAAATGAAATGATTGATAGAACTGAGATGGGTTTATGGCATCCCAAAAGCGCTGATAGGTATCATGACTTGGCGGCCCGTGAGGAAATTCAAAATATTCTTCAAGAGCTTCATAATGAGCTTCGGTAAAACCAGCAAAGCCACTAAAACTATCGATGCCAGCAAGGCTAGCAAGTAATGTCGTACCTATTATCATCAGGAAGGGGTGTTTTTGATTTCTCTGCGAGCGAGGATCGTCTATGTCTGCAAAATATTTCAATGCTTCCTGCACGTTACAAAACTCCTTTTTACAAAAGGAGCTAATATCGCCTATTTTAATGCTTTGTTAAATGCCAATCCAAAGCTTAAAAATCACCACAAGCCATTTTTTCCCTCATGATGAATAAGGCAGCCGCTAATTTTCCAAACACATGCACCATTAGACCTTTATACGACCTGACTTTGCTTGCAAGCTGAATACCTGTTTTTTCATGAATCCAATTGAAAAAAGACTCGATGGGTTGGCGCACTTGTGAGATAGCGGTTGATAGCCACTGCTCTGCCGCATCCAAATAAGTTTGGTCTTTTTCTTTTTTAACAGAGGTGAGCAAGGTCACATGGTATTCTTGATGAATGGGCTCATCTGCAACCTGAGAAGCTTTATCCGCGTAGCAAGACTGCATAGACTCTGGTAAAAATGGAAGAATTTGCTCGAATGCTTTTTGGTCATGCATGCCTGCATTTGTAAGTCCCAAGCATATTGGAATAGGTAGGCTACCCTTTTTTCGGCCAGCTACAGCATGCAGCTTCACACCATAGTAGTGCAATTTTTTGGTGGCACAATACCTATTATTTGTAGCAAGTTCCGGTGCAACTTTTGCATGAAAACGCCTGCCGCGGTGGGCCATAATAATCGGCATGGCATCTGTAAGACCTACCAGTTCTTCAGGCGCCTCCAGCCTAATGAGATGCTCACAAAGAAGCTCTACTAATGGGGGAAAGGCGTCATGTAATTGATTAATGCGATGGTCAAATGCGTTATCATTAGGCAAATTCGGGAACCATGCTATGAGGTGTTTTTGTGCATAACGATGCACCGCCTTTATTGTATGCTGCCCCTCAATAATACCGAATAAATATAGCGTCATCACTTCTTCATCGCTGAATTTCAGATCAGCGTAACGGGTCATTTTCTCGCAGTAATTTGCTAGATTTTGTCGATAATGTTTGCATACAAACAGGTACAATGTTATTAATTCAACTTCCCTGTTCACTTCGAATCCTTATTAATCTTGGTGGGTTAAAAGTATTCGATTATAAGTGAACTGGATCCTTACTCAATTCAATGGATAATTTTTAAGCTTTGGATTGGCATTTAAATATTTTTTTCATGCGTAGGCCCTGGGGAAGTAGTTACTTTTTTAACTATTTATGGGAAGATTGGATAAGTTCATACTACTCGTTGATTGCGATGAGTTAATTTGCCCCAAATGGGCACTCATTATCATCACATTGGTAGTATGATTTGTTGTATCCCTAGAAAGAAAAAAGAGTAATATTCTCTGGAAACAACCAATAGGACATTTACAATGGCATCCGTGAAGTCAGTAAACCCAATAATGCGGCTATTCCTTAATATTCGAACACAACTCATGCGACAACCTAAGAGCGTTTGGTTTAAACTTCCGTTCTATCCATTTTTACTTGCAGCATCAACCTTATTTGCTTGGCCTGCATCAATAAAAAAATCTTTTCGCTTATTTTATGGCAAGTGGGAAAGGTATCATGGCTTTACCGCATTTAATTCAATTAACTCTCTTTTTTATAGAACACAGTGGCTTAATATCAATAGCTACGGAAGAGATGGCGTCAGTCCAACCTTTGGGTTAGGCCACTACCCTTTAAATAATATTTGGCATCTTTCAACGCTTGCAAGCTATTTCTATGCTCACGCCGGTGCAATAACAACACTTCTTGGTGTCATTTGGATGACGTTGGGAAATTTAATCTGGCTTGAAGTATCTGCACACCCGCTCTGGGTGCTTTTTGTTACGGCACTATTTTTCTTTAGTTCTACTGCGTATTTAATGGCTTTTGAACGCCAAAACTATCAAATTTTAGGATGGTCTTGGCTCCCGATTTGTTTTTTTGGATTCCTAACCCAGCATTACTTTATCGCAGCAGGAAGCTTTTTAATTGCTTCGACCCTAAGTCTCACAGCATTTGTAACGTGTTTACCCATATTGTTTATATACTCATTTTTCAAGCACGATGCATTTTTAATTTTTTCAATATTTCCTGCGATTTTGGTTACATCAAGTAAATTATTATACATTTTTTCACACGAAAAAACGCTAAAAGCTGTCTTTCGAATAGCCGATTTGGTTGGTGCATCTAAAAAAAACGTGCGATATAAACGCGCTAATAAATTAGGGGGTACAGTTTTTTACTTTTTAGTTGTTTATTTGCTATCCATTATACTGTTATGGCTCGGAAAAGGAGGTGCGCCTTATTTGGCACTTTATGCTCTTACTATCTTTTATGTCAATCATCGCCTTATTCGATTTGCTGATATTCAATCGACAATCTTACTATTTACTTTTATGGCGTTATCAGAAGCTATTATTAGCGAACCAAATTACCTTATCACCTTAGGCTTGTTAGTTGCATGTAACCCCCTAAATAACCTGTTAGCCCTCGTATCTGATAAGTGGTTCAGCGTATCGACATATCAACCATTTGATCTAACCCCCATTTTAGACAGCTTACGAGGCTTTTTACAGGTGCCAAAATCACAAAAAATATTAATTGTATTTTCAGATCCTGATGATCAATATGAGAAAATATTTGATGAAGACAGAGTATTGGTTGAAGCCGCTTTCTACGTGGCTGCAGAGAAAGGAGTACACCTATTTCCCGATTGGCATGCTATTTTAGAAACCAATTATCAAGGCTCTCCTTCATTCTGGGGAAGAGAGCCAGAACAAGTCATTTTTAACATGTGTAAATTTAACTTAAAACATGCATTGATATATCAAGATGCCGGAACACCTTTAGAGGATAAGTGGTCTAAAAACTTCAAACTAATTAGTGAGTATGACTGGACAACAAATGCACCGGAAGTGGCCGAGGAATTTTTCAAATACCGAAAAAAAGAATTACCAAAGTGGTTTCTGTTAAAAATAAAGTAGTCTCACTACCTATTTTTTTTATATTCAAAACAAATAACACGCTCTCGTGGAAGCGTCTCAAGCGTAAGCAGCAGCACGCTCAGATACTATTTATATCTAAATATGTAAGGAATAATTATGCCCAATAAGCGGATAAAACAACTAGGGAAAGACTTGCTCATTTACGGTCTTGGTGGTGTTATGGCTAGATCCGTAAGCTTTATATTATTACCAATCTATACACGAATTTTCTCTCCTTCCGACTATGGTTCACTTGAAACCATGTTGATGATTACATTGTCAATTTCTACTATTCTAACCATGGGGTTGGATTCCGCACAGTCTTTTTATTTTTTTAAAGAAAAAACCAAGCAAGGGCAAATTAAAATTGTGACAGCTATATTCCAGTGGAATCTTATCATTGGGCTTTGCACTTGCATAATCATTGGTTCCTTGTACCCTATTTTTAACTATTTTTTCTTTCCCAGCCCAGTTAGGCAAAAGATTTTCGTTGTTGCTTTTGCAGGGGTATTTACTTCCTTATTATTTGGCCAGTCATTAAATATTCTACGACTACTATACCGTTCATTGTCATATACGTTACTCACTTTAGTGCATGCTGTTTTTAGTTTAGGTATAACCATTGTACTGATACTTTTCTTTAAACAAGATGTTTGGAGCGTTCTTATAGGGAACGTGGTCTCAACAGCGCTGGTGACCATCATCGCGTATTGCTTGGTACATGAATTCATCGATTTTTCTCAGCTATACCTTTCAACTTGGCCTCGCGTACTTAAATTCGGGGCTCCCCTCTTACCTGCAAATATTGCATATTATTTGATGGCATCGATGGACCGCTGGTTTCTACTAAAATATCATGGTTCAGAAGTCCTTGGGCTTTACTCCGTGAGTTTAAAGTTTGGACTTGCAATTACATTTGCAGTTGATATTTTCAGAAAGGCATGGTGGCCCATAGCAATAGATTCAATGCATTCAGAAGACGGGCCGGAAATTTTCCGGCTCATAGCAAGAGCATACGTTGGTATTGGTGCTGCAGGAGTAGTTTTACTTACGTATTTTTCACCACTACTCGTTAATTTATTTATTGGACCTGCTTTTCAAACGGCATGGATGCTTATCGGTATTTTAGCATGGCAAGCTTTTTTTTATGGCTTTTCTACAATTGCATCTGCTGGGATTTGGAAGGCAGAAAAAACAGCTATCACAAGTTATCTTATGTTAGGCTCAACTATATTAAATCTATTGTTACTTTTCTTACTTGTGCCCCAATTAGGTAGTTTAGGTGCTGCACTTGCTACCATTATTACCTACTTTGCATGGATTGTAATTTTATTGTTTGCATCTGACAAATATTGGCCTATCCAATTTCCTTTTAAAATATTTTTTTTCCAAATATTTATTGGAGGAACTGGTACTTTGTTACTATTAGTTGACACGAACAGATTACTTCCTCCTAAATGGATCGTAGTTGTTACCACATTAATCACACTATTTATTGCATCGCTCGGAAAAAAAGGTTTTAATAACTTTTGGAAGCGCGCCCTTATATATCCAAGAAAGTACATTTGATTTTTTTAAATCGGTTGGATATGTTTACCTTGATACATGGACTTGATCTTATTGTTACGCGATTTAGACTGACAGTTTTCAGAATTTAGATAGGGATAAACTATGAAACGGCACGCGTTTGTTAAGCGTTGGTTACCAAATATCATTGAAAATTGTTTAATATCAATTTATAACACGAATCTATATAGAAAGCGTCGGGGGGGGCAGTATACCGCATACAAGGCATATTTTAATGAGCTTAAATTGAAGCCACAAGAGCTTTTACTTGCTGAGCAAGAAAGGAGGCTAACGGATTTTTTAAATTATACGGCGTTGCATTCGAAATATTATGCTCAGTTCATATCTCCGAGAGACTTTTGGTCCATTGATGATTTAAGACAACTTCCTGTTCTTGAGAAAAAAGATTTGCTTGAACAGTTTGACGATATTTCTACGATAAGAGAGAAAGATGCCTGGGTTTCTTATACGGGAGGAACCACCGGAAACTCGATGCGGGTACTGTATACTTCTGAAGGTATGCAGGAGCGAATTGCGTGCTTGGATGTGTTTCGAGAACAATGGGGATATCGTCTGGGAGAAAAGACAGCTTGGTTTACAGGGAAAGAGCTACTTTCAACAAAAGACTTGAAGAAAAATAACTTTTTTAAAGTGGATTATATTAATAATATTTATTTTTTTTCTACGTTTCATATGAGTCAGAAAAATTTTCCTGCTTACTGGAGCGCGTTGGAAAAGCTTAACCCTAAATTCCTGGTTGGTTTTCCTTCAAATGTTGCACAATTGTGCCACATGGCCGAATCAGGGAATGTGAAATATAAAAACTTTGGACAAATTAAAGCATTTTTTTCGACAGCCGAATTAGTTACGCCAGCATTTCGAGAAATCATTAAGCGTGTTTTGGGTTGTGACGTGGTTGATCAATATGCTTCTTCTGAAGGTGCGCCCTTCATTTTTCAGTGCCATGAAGAGAAAATGCATATGGATCTTTTGTCAGGTGTGTTTGAGATTGTCGATGAAGAGATGAAGCCAGCCAGAGAGGGCCGAATACTAGTTACTTCTTTTTCAACAAGAGGCATGCCTCTTATTCGTTATAATATTGGAGATACTATTGCTTTAGGTACACCTGAGGAGGTATGTGCGTGTGGTTCCTCTGCCCCATTAGTGCAATCTATTGACGGGCGTGCAAATGATTTTATTTATTCTCCCTGGACAGGAAGAGTGAATGCAGTAAATGCTGCAAATGCAGTAAAAGGTATCCAGGGTATAGTCAGCTTTCAAATCTATCAAGAAGATGTGTCTGAAATTACAATCAATGTTGTCGGGGACGAGGGATTTAATGCGACGCAGGAGAAACGATTGTTAGCCGCCTTTTATGATAGGCTTGGGAGTGAAATGTCAATTCATCTAAAATTAGTGACTGATATTGCAAGAGAAAAGAGTGGCAAATTTAGGTTGATTAAAAATAGCTTGAATTTTGACGAGTTGTAAGTGTTGTTTTGCAAGGGATTGATTGAGCCAAATGAAAATACTGTTTGTTTCTTACGCGTACCCGCCGATGATGTCTCCTGGCGCAATGCGGGTGGCGAGTTTTGCTGAGCACTTGTCAGAGTTTGGGCATGAAGTGGTGGTGCTAACAACTTCTAATGGTTATAGCTCGATGCTTTCTTCAGAGACTTTAGCGAGTAGTAATGTTCGAGTGATTCGTTGTCGAGACCTGTTGCCTAAAAAAGCATTTACAATACAAGTGAAGAGTGAGCGTTCAAAAAAGTTAAGATCTAGAGTCATTCGTTTTTTTATGACTTTTATACCGCTTGATAGAGATATTTCCTGGTTGCCCAGTGTGTTATCGAATAAAGTTTTAAAAGGTGAAAAGTTTGACTTTGTAATTGGTAGTTATCCTTACGCGACGAATTTATTGGCAGCATTTTTTCTTTCTCAAAAAACGCATGCGAAACTTATATTGGATATGAGAGATTTATGGACAGATGATCCGCAGTTCATAAAACAGCGTGATATTAAAAGGCGGATACATGAATATTGTAGTAAAAAAATATTCGCTAAGGCAAAAGGGCTTATTAGTGTCTCAAAGCATAATAATGCAGTTTTGGGGCCGCGTTTAGCTGATGTAGCAGTAAAAACATGTGTCATTTATAATGGCATTAATACTTCTTTCTCGCTAAATCAGTTGGACAGAAATGGAATGAAAACGCCTCAATTTCAAATTGCCTATGCGGGGTCCTTCTACGGAGGCGGTAGAAATATAGCACCTTTTTTAAAGGCTATTAAACGCTTATATAGTGAGCAATTAATCAATCATGATTCTTTCTCTTTTGATATTTATGGCAATAGAGACTCATATATTGATGGGGTGGTAGAAAAAGAAGGAGTGCTTGACCTCGTTCATTGCCACGGATTTTTATCACAAGATGCGTTGTTTGATACATTAAGTAAAAAAAACATTTTGTTGGTATTAACACGCTCAGATGCTAAAGCTGCAGGGGAGTTAACGACAAAAGTATTTGAGTATATTACGCTAGGAAACGCTATTTTGTGTTTAACAAAGCCAACTTTTGAAATTTGTGATTTGCTGGAAAATGTTGCGTTGTCTCATTGCGTAGATGTTGAGGATGAAACACTGATTTATGAGTACATCAAGCAAGAGATTTCTAAGTGGAAGGCATCTGGTAGAATGCTTGCAAAGCGGCCACCAACCGAGCAATTTACGAGACGCAAATCATCGGAGAAATTAGAGTGTTTTTTGAGCGATTTTTGAGATTTTCGACCTTTACATTTTTCGTTTTAGCAGGGATTACATGGGTTCAGAGTGAAGACATAGGAGAAGGCTTTAGCGGACGTCTGGCTGCGGGAGATTTGGTAGGTCTTGTATTGCTTTTTTTGTTTCTCTTTCGGTTATTGTCTTTTAGAACACCACTATTATATTTTACAAAAGAATATATGTATTACGTCCCTCTTTTAATTGTGTTTGGCTTGGGGGCTATTTTTGCGGAATATCCCCAAAAGGCTAGTATGGAGTTTTTGATACACATTTTTACTTTTTTAGTATCTTTTGCATTGTTTAATTTGTATCGGAATAAGTCAGCTTTTAGAGAAAGACAAGATACTTTAGAGATAGTTTTTAAGTTGTTATTACATGCGGGTGCATTGCTTGCGCTTATTAATTTATTACAGTTCTTTTTTTTTCCACACATGATTCATACGGTTGCTCAGGGGGGCATTGCGGCAACTTTCCGCAATACAGGGCAAGCAGGTTCGTTTTTTGGGACTTATTTGGCAGTTTTATGCCCTGCCCTTCTTTCTGGTTTTATTAAAAAAAACACAAAAAATATCATACTATTTTGTTTTGTTTTACTTGCTTTCTTATTTACTTTTAAGCGTGCAGCATTAATTGGTTTTTTTGTAGGTATTGGCTTGATTGCATTACTGGGGTTTTTTTCTGTTAAGCGAGCAAACAAAAAGATGTTGCTGATATGTGTCGTTTTGGGGGCAGTGATGTTTCCTTTATTTCAAGCTTTTTTCTCATGGGGGCTAGATAATGTTTCAGGTATGCAATGGCGTGTAGAGCGAAAGTTTAATCGTGGCGTGTTGAAAAAATTTTCAGAAGGTTTTGCAAAAGAAAATATTTTAGCAAGTGTTGATGCGTTTGAAAGTAGCCCTTTGCTCGGTGTTGGGCTTGGTAATGTTGCAGGAAATTTCACTCGAAAATTTGAAATTCATAGTACGTATCTGGCTGTCTTAGGAAATTCTGGGATATTAGGTTGTCTGGCGTACTGTTTGTTTATAAGTAATTTTTTATTTCAGGTTGTTCGCGGGTGTAAGAAAATACCGAGTCTAACTCGGCATGCTTTGTTTTTAGAATATTTTACGTGTATGTTTTTAGGGTTGGTGATTTCATGGGCTTATACTTACCACTTAAGAAAAAGAGAGTTCTGGATTATGTTTTTTATTGTTTCTTTGGTCCGTTATACATCAAGGGAGATCGTCGTTGCGAGAGTGCCAGTACTTCGAGAAAATAGTGAGACACTTTCCGCACAGCAATAGATTGGTTTTTTAGAGGGATATATCGTATGTCGAAAACTTGTCTTGTAATTGCAAGTTATCCGGAGTCTATTCTTTCCTTTCGGGGACATTTAATTGATGCACTGATTGCAAAGGGTTTAAAGGTATATGTAGCAGCGCCAGATATAACTAAGAGCATAAAGTTAGTGGCTGCATTGAAGGAAAAGGGGGCTATTGGCTGTGATTTTTCGCTTGCAAAAAATAGTGTTAATGTTTTAGATGATTTGAAGTCACTCTTGTCTCTTTTGCGGTTAATGCGCTCGATTCGTCCGGTGTATGTGCTTGCTTATACCGTGAAGCCTGTTTTATATGGCCTTTTGGCTGCTTCTTTGACTCGTATACCGCATCGCTTTGCCTTGATTACGGGCCTTGGCTACGCATTTCAAGGAGAGAGTTCGCTCCCCAAAAAACTTGTTAAGTTTTTATATTGGATAACGTTAAAGCGAGTAGAATGTGTTTTTTTTCAGAACAAGGATGATGAAGCTTTATTTCGTTCATTATCACTTCTGAATGCTTCCACACTTTCTTGTGTTGTAAACGGTTCTGGTGTGGATTTGAGTTATTACCCAGTTACCAGTCTCCCTAAGCAAATGAATTTTTTATTGATTGGTCGGCTGTTGAGTACCAAGGGAGTGAGAGAGTATGCAGCAGCAGCAAAACAGCTGAAAATACGTTATCCAGGTGTCTTATTTTCTTTGGTGGGGTGGATAGACGGGGGGCCTGATTCAATTGATACCGAGGAGTTACAGAATTGGATTGATGGCGGGTATATTCGTTATTTAGGAAAGGTAGCTGATCCTCGTCCCTTTATTGAAGAGAGTAGTGTTTATGTGTTGCCTTCATATAGAGAGGGGACACCGAGAAGCGTATTAGAGGCAATGTCAATGGGACGCCCAATTATTACTTCAGATGCGCCGGGGTGCCGAGAAACCGTTCAAAATGGGAAAAATGGCTACTTAGTGCCTGTGCGTTGCGTTGACAGTTTGGTTGAAGCGATGGCATATTTTATTGAGAACCCAAGCGCAATGGTTTCAATGGGACAAGTTTCACGATATATTGCGGAAAAAAAGTATGATGTACATGCCGTTAATCGTTGCATGCTTGAAAAAATGGGAGTTTAGCTTCTAGCAGCATTTAATTATTGGTGTTTTGATAAACTAGGGATAATGTATGATGGATCACTATGAGCAATATAAAAAACAATTACGAGCGCGGCCCAAAACATGGTTGATAACAGGGGTTGCGGGCTTTATTGGTTCAAATTTGTTGGAGTTTTTATTAAATTTGGAACAGCAGGTGGTAGGTCTTGATAATTTCTCTACGGGCTTTTTGCATAATCTCGACGAAGTGCAGGCCTCTGTTTCTTATAAACAATGGCAAAACTTTTCTTTTTATGAAGGTGATATTTGTCAGTTAGATACTTGCAGAAAAGCTTCTAAAGGTGTTGATTACGTATTGCATCAGGCAGCACTCGGTTCTATTCCACGATCAATTGACAACCCGATTGCAACCAATGCGTCAAATGTTTCTGGATTTTTGAATATGTTGTTTGCGGCAAAAGAGAATCAAGTTGCAAGCTTTACATATGCTGCATCGAGCTCAACCTATGGAGATACTCCTACCTTACCAAGGGTTGAAGGGAATATAGGAAGGCCGCTTTCTCCTTATGCGGTAACAAAGTTAGTTAATGAACTATATGCTGAGGTATTTCAGCGTGTTTATGGTTTTAGGGCAACGGGGCTGCGTTATTTTAACGTATTTGGGCCGCGACAAAATCCTGCAGGGGCTTACGCTGCTGTTATTCCCAAATGGGTTGAGTCGATGCTGAAAAACGAACCCATTTATGTAAATGGAGATGGAGAAACCAGCCGAGACTTTTGTTTTATTGAGAATGTGATTCAGGCGAATGTGTTGGCTGCGATGGCAGAAGAAGGCGTCAGAGGGGATGTGTATAATGTTGCGTTAAGTTATCGTACGACACTGAACCAGTTATTGATTGATTTGAAGAAAGTGTTGGAGGAAAGGGGAGTTGTGTATGCACGAGCACCTATTTATCGGGATACGCGTATTGGTGATGTAAAGCATTCGCAGGCAGATATTAGCAAAATTCAAACGTCTTTGGGGTATTCACCGAACGTTAAAGTGTTTGAGGGGTTAAACAAAGCAGTAGACTGGTACGTTAAAGCTGCTTTGGTTGAGGACGGTGTATCGTCTTAATGGAACGTTTTTAAAGGAGGAAGAGGCGTTATGTTTTATAAGGCTTGCGCGAAGCCATTTATCGACAGGTTAAGTGCGTTTTTTTTATTGTTTTTATTGTCACCGCTCTTGCTATTGCTTGGTTTGGGTGTTCGCTTATTGCTAGGGTCCCCGGTGTTTTTTTTACAGGAGCGAGCCGGGAAGTTAGGCGAGCACTTTAAAATTCTGAAGTTTCGTACGATGGTTAAGTTATATGATAAAAATGGACACTTATTGCCCGATGAGGAGCGTTTGACACGCTTCGGAAAGTTTTTAAGAAAAACAAGTCTTGATGAATTACCGGCCTTGATGAATGTACTCCGAGGCGAGATGAGTTTGGTTGGGCCTCGTCCGTTGCTTGTTGAATATCTTGAGTATTATGATGCTTATCAAAATAAACGTCACTTCGTTAAACCAGGTATTACGGGGTTAGCTCAAATTAAAGGCCGTAACTTATTGAGTTGGAATGAAAAATTTAAATTAGATGTAGAGTATGTTGAAAACCAGTGTTTTTTATTAGATGTTAAGATCTTTTTCCAGACATTCTCA
The DNA here is from genome assembly GCA_030147855.1 of Gammaproteobacteria bacterium. Taxonomy (GTDB): domain Bacteria; phylum Pseudomonadota; class Gammaproteobacteria; order Legionellales; family Legionellaceae; genus JAALKW01. The sequence goes on along the minus strand of JASBUO010000029.1, from coordinate 15,973 downwards.
GCAGTTTTTTTGCAGCGAGGGATTAGTAATGCGGGACATGTGACAATGCCAAATTTTATTGATTCTTTAAAAAAAAATCTTCCTTAAATATTTGAAAGGATTATTGAGTGCAAACACTAGGTGTTTTGGGTGCGAGCGGGCATGGGAAAGTAGTTGCCGATGTGGCTTTGAGCAGTGGTTGGGAGCGTGTTTTATTTTTTGATGATGCATGGCCTAATATTCAGCAAGTTGGTGCTTGGTCTGTTGTAGGAACCACAGAAGACTTGATAAATAATTTAACATGCGTTACCTCGGTTGTTGTGGCAATCGGAAATAATACGGCACGACTTGCAAGAGCAAAAGCGCTTTTAAAGGCAGGCGCTTGTTTTGCGACGATTATCCACCCACACGCGATAGTAAGTCAGTATGCAGAGATTGGGCAAGGCAGCGTTGTATTACCTGGAGCTGTTATTAACGCTGGAGCAGTCATTGGACAACATTGTATTATTAATACAAATGCAGTGGTTGAGCATGATTGCCATTTAGGGGTGGCTGTACATATTTCTCCAGGTGTTAATTTAGCAGGAGGAGTCAGTGTAGGGAAGCAAACCTGGGTTGGAATTGGAGCGAGTGTTAAAGAACGTATTCAAATTGACGAGAGTGTAACAGTCGGTGCGGGCTCAGTTGTGATAAAAGATATAGCCCGAGGACAAACAGTTGTAGGTGTGCCAGCGCAGTGTGTTTTAACAAAGGAGAAGGCCTGTGCTTAATACGAATTATTCACCATGGCCAAGTTTCACTGAAGAAGAAGCGAACGCGGTAAAAGAAGTGCTACTATCAAATCGTGTGAATGCTTGGACAGGCACTACATGCCGGCAGTTTGAAAACGCTTTTGCTGAGTGGGTGGGTGTGTCTCATGCTATTGCGCTTATGAATGGCACCGTGGCATTAGAGCTTGCCTTGAAAGGGCTTGGGGTTGGACCAGGAGATGAAGTAATAGTCTCTCCTCGTTCATTTATAGCTTCTGTGTCTTGTGTTATTTCTGTAGGTGCAACCCCCGTTTTTGCAGACATAGACCCGAACACGCAAAATATTACAGTAGATACAATAAAGCCTCGTTTGTCGGATAAAACGCGTGCCATTATTTGTGTGCACCTTGCAGGATGGCCATGCGAAATGGATGATATTATGGCGCTGGCTAAGGAGCATTGTTGTTTTGTCGTAGAAGATTGCGCGCAGGCACATGGTGCAACATATCGAAATTGCTCTGTTGGCTCGCTTGGGCATGTTGCCGCATGGTCTTTTTGCCAAGACAAAATCATGACCACAGGGGGAGAAGGTGGCATGGTGACCACCAATGATAAGGAATTGTGGTCGAGAATGTGGTCTTATAAAGATCATGGCAAGTCTTGGGATGCTGTGTTTAACTCCCCTAAAACGAAAGGGTTTAAATGGTTGCATGAGCAGTTTGGAACCAATTTCAGAATGACAGAAATGCAAGCAGCGATTGGTTTGATTCAATTAAAGCGTATGCCGATGTGGCATGAAAAAAGGCTATTAAATGCAGAAAAAATTTGGTCTACTGCGCGTCAACTGCCAGGACTTCGTATACCTGATGTACCTTCACATCTTGAACATGCTGCCTATAAAGCCTATATTTTTTTAAAGCTTGATGAGCTTTCAGACGGTTGGAGTCGAGAACGGATACAAGACGCCATGCAGGAAAAAGGTGTGCCTTGTTATGCTGGCTCTTGCTCTGAAATTTATCGAGAAAAAGCGTTTGATGATACAGATATTCGTCCTGAGAAACCACTACCGCATGCGTATGAGTTGGGTGAGACAAGTTTGATGCTTTTAGTACATCCAACGCTTACAGACGAGGAAATGAATCATACATGTCGTGTATTACAAGAAGTCATGCTGCTTGCGACAAAAAAAGTGGCGTCAGAACAGCTGTTGCCTGTTTGATGCAAGCATTGTTACACTATGTGTGCTTTTTAAAACGAGGAATGCTCCATTATGCAAGTTTTTCCAGTAATTTTAGCCGGTGGTTCTGGAACACGCTTGTGGCCTCTCTCACGTAAAGATTTTCCAAAACAGTTTTTACAGTTGCATGGAGAGGGATCATTACTCCAGCAAACGGCTTTACGTGCTAAACAAATGCCACATGAAAAAGTGCTGTTGGTTGGGAGTGAGGCGCACTATTTTTTGTGCCAGGAGCAACTGAAGGCGCTTGATTTAAATGTGACCTATTTACTTGAGCCTTGTCCGAGAAATACTGCACCTGCAATTGCAGCTGCCGCACATCATGTGTTGAATGTGAGTGGGGAAGATGCTGTTTTACTTATTTTTCCGTCAGACCATTGGGTTGGTAATGATCTATTGTGGCGTGAAGCTATGGCACGCGCCATAGCCTTTGTGCATCATACGCCAGCGATGGTGACTTTTGGTGTCAAACCTCGCAGTCCCAAAACGGGTTATGGGTATATTGACGCAGGTGCGATGCAAGCCGAAGGAGTTTTTGAAGTTGCTCACTTTCGTGAAAAACCAACACTTGAACTTGCAACAGCTTATGTTGAAAGTGGTATTTCTTACTGGAATAGTGGCATGTTTGTGTGTCGTGCAACTACATATCTTGAGGAATTATCAAGTTTTGAACCAGCACTTTTTGAAGCTAGTGAGAAAGCTTATCAAGCGTCCAGTGAGCAACATGACTATATACGTCTGAACGAGTCTGCTTTTTCACAGTGCCGCGCTGAATCTATTGATTATGCAATTATGGAAAAAACAGCACGTGCTGTGGTTGTGCCTATGGATATTGAATGGAATGATTTAGGCTGTTGGGCGGCAGTAGCTGAAACCAATGCAGCAGATGAGCATGGTAACGTGCTCTGTGGTAAGGCACTGGTAAAAGAAAGTGAAGGCTGTCTTGTGAGTAGTGAGCATGCACTGGTAACAGCGCTTGGCTTACACGATCAAATTATTGTTGCAACACGTGATGCGGTTTTGGTTGCAGACAAAAAATACTCTGAGTCAGTGAAAGATTTGGTTGGCGCGTTTGAAGCAGAACATCAAATGCTTGCTGTATCGCACCTTTGTACGCAGCGTCCTTGGGGAACATTTGAGATATTGGCAGAAGGTGAGTGTTTTAAGGTAAAGCGCTTGATGTTAAAACCAGGCGCAAAGATTTCATTGCAACGGCATGAAAAGCGTGCTGAACATTGGGTGGTGGTTGCAGGTGTTGCAGAAGTTGTAAATGGCGAGCGGGTGTTTCAACTGCAAGTCAACCAGTCGACATACATTGCACCGCACACAATGCATCGTTTGAGTAATCCTGGCGAGGTACCGCTCTATGTCGTTGAAGTACAAAGTGGTGTGTATTTAGGTGAAGATGATATTACGCGTTATGATGATATCTATGCCCGTGATACAGAAGCGGTGGAAGTTTCATAGTAAAATACACCGATACTTAAAGCTTTTATAGCTGGGTTGATAATCGCGATTTTCTTGAGCACATCGAGCGTATTGGGATTGTTTTTGATTAAAAACTCATGACACCAATGCCAACACCAGTACTCAAATAGGTACCGCTGTTTTGTGTTTGTTTTGCATGTGCTTTTTTATCGGGTTTTGTGTTTGCTGTATGGTTGCTTTGAGTGGTTGTACACCCAACAAGTGCAACCACTCCAAGTAAACAGACAGTCATTAAAAACTGCTTCATAAGTTACCCCTTTTTCGCATCGCCAAAAATGGGTTAAAGTTGACCTTTTTGAGCCGTTGTTAATTAATTTAGGTGCTTTTTTGTTGAGATGCAAGCGCACAGCCGGTATGATGAGGTAATGGGTGTGTCCTTAAGGAGAGTGGTTGTGTTTCGAGGAAGTATTGTCGCATTGGTGACTCCTATGCGAAACGGTGCATTGGATTTAGAGCGCTTGGCAGACTTGGTCGAGTTTCATATTCAGGCAGGGACGCACGCTTTAGTTGCGGCGGGTACAACCGGTGAATCTGGCACGCTATCGTTCGATGAAAAATGTACAGTAATTAAAACAGTTATTGATGTTGCCAAAGAGCGCGTACCTGTTATTGCAGGAACTGCTGCGAATGCAACAAATGCATGTATTCAGCTGACAGCAAAGGCAATGGAGCTTGGGGCTCATGCGGCTTTAGTTATGACGCCCGCTTATATTAAGCCCACGCAAGAAGGTTTGTACCAGCACTATAAAGCAATCTCGGATGCTGTGCATATCCCTATTATTTTATATAATGTTCCGGGGCGAACAGCATGTGATTTATTGCCAGAGACGGCCATACGTCTGGCAGAAATTTCGAATATTATTGGTATTAAAGAGGCAACGGGTGATATTAAGCGCTTGAAAACGTTGCTAGAGGGTGGTGCTAGGCGTTTAGACGTTTATAGCGGAGATGATCCAACTGCTGCCGAATGGATACTGCAGGGAGCGAAAGGTGTGATTTCTGTGACTGCGAATGTTGCACCGAAACAGATGGTCGCACTCGTAGATGCAGCTCTTGCAAAAGATGAGACACAAGCAAAGTCATTGGATGCAGCGTTACAGCCCTTACATGAAGGGTTATTTGTTGAGGCAAACCCCATTCCTGTGAAATGGGCCTTGGCTAAAATGGGGCTTTTACAAGATGAATTGCGCTTGCCATTAACGTCACTTTCTACAGAGTATCACGCGGCGCTGACAGATGCATTACGCATGCTGGCGTTAATTTAAGGAGTTTTTGTGAAGCACGCTTTACTGTTATTGAGTATTTTGGGCATTGCATCTTGTTCAATGCCATTTGAAGAGCCCTTTCATACGGTACTTGATGTACCATTTGCAACGAATAATAAAACACAATATCTAGAGAGTAAAAATGCACCTGACTTAGTGGTTGAGCCCCCGTTAACAACCTCAAATTTAAGTGGGTTTTACCGTTTGCCACCCCCCCCTAAAAATCCAAAAGCACGTGTTTCGCCCCCAATAACCTAGTAGTTTAACAAAGGAGAGGTGTATGGATGAGCAGACGCACGAACGAAAAATTATTCAGAAGCTGTCTGCGCGCTTAAAAAAAGCACAACTTAAAATTCGTATTTTGGATTGTATTAAATGGGATGACACTATTTCAAGGCAATTTTTTAAGGATAAAGGCAAAAGGCTACCGGCCGTTGATGCGGCTTATTATGAGAAGCATCCAGTTCCCTTTGATCCAGTTGAGAAAAAAGAAGAGTTTCGTGGGATTTTACGAGATGCTGAAAATCAACTGGGAGAATATAACCCCGCTACGCGTTTAATTAAGCGCCAATGCGAAGAGTATATCCAAACGGTTTATATGTTGAGGCATCGCGGCACGCCCACTTTCAGTGAGTTATCTAAGGCGCTATATGGGAGTCCTGACGATGTATTTTATAGTTCGGGCCCAAAACTCTCTCAAATGGGAGGAATCTTATTTGAGGCGTTAACAGCACTTGATGTGCAATTACAGTCGGATGCGGATGTAAAGAAATATACCCCCAAGGAGGCGCAACAGTTATTACAAAAGCGTCTTTCAAAATTTTTTACCCATCACAAAGATAAAATTACAGTTATGGTGGATGATGGTATGGTCGCGGATGCGGCTGCGGGTGCAGACAACATTAGACTGAGCCGACAAGCCATGTTCAGCGATAGAGATTTAAAATACCTAGAAGTACACGAAGGATGGGTACATGTTGGCACAACATTTAATGGTGGCAATCAGCCTTACTGTTCTTTTTTAGCAAAAGGGCCTCCTTCAACCAGTGTTATCCAAGAAGGTTTAGCTGTATTAACGGAGGTGGTGACATTTGCATCGTATCCTGGCCGTATGCGGAAAATTACTAATCGTGTGGTCGCCTTAGATAAAATTAACCAAGGCGCTAATTTTCTGGATATCTATAATTATTTTCTGGAGTGTGGCTTAGAGGAAGGGGAGAGTTACCGGCACAGTGTTCGGTTGTTCCGAGGGAGTACTCCAAATGGCGGTGCGTTTACAAAAGACTTGTCATATGCCAAAGGCTTCATACTTATTTACAACTTTATTCGGTTTGCTATTAGCGAGCATCGCGTAGATATTGTGCCATTACTTTTTTCTGGGAAATTAGTGCTGGATGATATTCCATTATTACGAGAATTAAACGAATATTATTTATTAACCCCTCCTATGTATTTACCCCCGCCATTTCGTGACTTATCGGCACTAGGAGCTTGGATGAGTATGTCTTTGTTTTTGAATAAGTTCGATTTATCACGCATTCAAAAAGACTTCCAATTTTTATTGAGGTAAGCATGCAAAAAAATCAGTCATCAATCGGTGTATTTGATTCTGGTATGGGAGGACTCACCGTTTTGCGGGCTCTGCGTGCAGCACTTCCACAGGAATCATTTATTTATTTAGGCGATACAGCGCGCTTGCCGTATGGTACGAAAAGCCCTGAAACTGTGCGACAGTATGCCATGCAAATGGCGCGTCTTTTGGTCGAACGCCATATTAAAGCGCTTGTGATTGCGTGTAATACTGCAAGTACAGCAGCTTTATCTCACATGCAAAAAGCCTTGTCTGATATACCTGTAATTGGAGTGATTGCACCGGGAGCTGAGGCGGCGGTGGCGGCAACAAAGAATCAACAGATAATGGTGCTTGCTACAGAAACAACCGTTGCAAGCAAGGCTTATCAAAAAGAAGTTCAAGCACGCCTGCCAGAAAGTGTGGTTCGGTCATTTCCAGGTAGTTTGCTGGTTGCTTTGGCAGAAGAAGGGATGGTAGATAATGCAATTGCAAGGGCTGTGCTTTCGCACTATTTGTCAGCGCGCAGCAATGAAGATACTATTCTTTTGGGGTGTACGCATTTCCCCGTGTTTAAGCCACTTTTAAGAACGTTATTATCAGATGACGTTGTTGTGGTTGATTCGGCGGATGCAACCGCGGATAAGCTTAAACAAGTGTTGATGTGTGATCGTATTTTGAATACAAAAACATCTCAAGGAGGGGTTCACTATTTGGTAACTGACTTAGTTAAACGGTTTGAAACAATTGGTGAAATATTTTTGGGCGAGCCTTTAAATCGTGCCTGTGTTGAATTGGTGGATGTATGACACTTTACTTAGCAGATATTGCAAAATGGTTGGGTCTTTCAGTTGATAAGAATGCTGAAATAACAGGTGTTTCGATCGATACACGAACCTTAAAGGCAGGCAATTTATTTGTTGCTTTTCGGGGAGCTCAGGTAGATGGGCATGCTTATATTTCAGAAGCCATTCGCTTGGGGGCTGCCGCGATTTTGTGCATTGATGCACAAGAAGCACTGAGTGTACCAGTTTTGGTTTATCCAGATTTGGAAGAAGCACTTCGACTTATGGCAACGGCATATCGTTTAACTTTAGATTGTCGTGTGGTGGCTTTAACGGGTAGTAACGGTAAAACGAGCGTCAAAGAGATGCTCTCAGCCATTTTGTCGCCTCATGTATGGGCAACTCCTGGTAATTGGAATAATCATTTAGGAGTGCCACTGAGTGTGTTGCAACTAAAAGATTCACATCGATACGCAGTATTTGAATTAGGTGCGAACCATGTAGGTGAAATTGCGTATACAGTTGCAATGGTTAAACCGCATGTTGCCTTAGTGAATAATATTGGAACTGCACATATTGAAGGATTTGGTTCGGTTGAGCGTATTGCACAAGGCAAGGGTGAAATTTATCAGGGGCTGCTTCCTGAAGGAACTGCAATTGTTAATGCAGATGATGCTTACGCACATTTTTGGGATGAAGATATTGCAGATAAAAAAGTGCTCCGTTTTTCTAGTGAACACACACAGGCAGATGTTTATGCCACGGACATCAATCTAATGCCTTCAGGGTCAACTTTCGTGTTGACTTTGGGAGAAAATGTCTTGCCTGTGAGTCTTCGAGTGCCTGGGTTACATCATGTTAAGAATGCTCTTGCGGCTGCGAGCTCTGCATGGGCTCTGGAGATTACTCCAGATACTATCGTTAAGGGGCTGACACACTTTATGGGTGTGTCTGGGCGACTGACACCTAAAATTACATCCGTTGGAGCGCTTGTTTTGGATGACACGTATAACGCAAACTTAAACTCTGTGTTGATGGGGATTAGTGTGTTGGCAACGCATACAGGGCGGCGTATTTTAGTATTGGGCGATATGGTTGAGCTTGGGGAGTATGCAATAGCGCATCATGAGGCGGTAGGGGTCGCCGCAAAAGAGCAAGGTATTGAATGCTTGCTGACATGTGGCACACTCAGTCGAGCAGCGGCCGATGCATTCGGCAGAGCTGCAGAGCATTTCGATAATCAGGCCGCCTTACTTGAAGTACTAAAGCCCCAGTTAGATGTGAATACAACTGTGTTAGTGAAAGGATCACGTTCAAGTGCAATGGAGCAAGTTGTTGAAGGTTTGCTTAGATAAAGCTTTTTTATTCTATCTTATGCTATGCTTTGCTTCATTTTGCTTGTGTAACTAGGACTAAAAGCATGCTCTATTGGATAACGCAGCTGTTTCAAAGTGAATACCATGCCCTAAGGGTATTCCAGTATTTGACCTTTCGATCGATTCTCTCCGCAATGACGGCTTTTATTGTGGTGCTCGTACTAGGGCCTACAATGATAAATTGGCTCAAAAAAATGCAAATAGGGCAGAGTGTTCGCGATGATGGTCCTGAAACTCATTTATCAAAAGCCGGGACACCAACGATGGGGGGGGTATTAATTTTAGTTGCTGTAACTGCCAGCTGCTTGTTGTGGGGGCGTCTCACACAACCCAACTTATGGCTTGCACTACTTGTTATGCTTGGCTTTGGCCTTGTTGGGTGGGTTGATGACTATAAAAAGCTTATTTTGAAAAATTCCAAAGGATTATCTGCAAAACAAAAGCTTTTTTGGCAGTCAGTGATTGCACTTATTGCGGCAATTTATTTGTATACCCAAGCTGCTTTTCCCATTCATACGCAATTGACGGTACCCTTTTTAAAAGATTACTTTTTGCCGCTTGGAATTGGTTTCCCAGTATTTGCGTATTTGATGATTGTTGGTATGAGTAATGCCGTTAATTTAACAGATGGTTTAGATGGGCTTGCAACGATGCCAACCGTCATGGTGGCAGGTGCCTTGGGGGTTTTTGCGTATGTGTCAGGGAATGCGATTTATGCTGAGTATTTATCGGTTCCTTTTGTGCCACATACAGGAGAGCTTTCGATTTTTTGTGCGGCAATTGTGGGTGCGGGGCTTGGTTTTCTTTGGTACATCACATATCCCGCACAAGTATTTTTGTGAGATGTTGGCTCGTTATCTTTAGGTGCTGCTCTAGGCATTGTTGCGGTTATTATTCGTCAAGAATTAGTGTTACTCATTATGGGAGGACTTTTCGTTCTTGAGACCTTGTCAGTGATGATACAGGTAGGGTATTTTAAATTATCGGGCGGTAAGCGTATTTTCCGAATGGCGCCACTACACCATCATTTTGAGTTAAAAGGCTGGGCTGAGCCTAAGGTAATAGTTCGGTTTTGGTTAATTACGGTTGTATTTGTTTTGTGTGGTCTTGCAACGCTTAAATTGAGATAAGTTGGAGAAAGCATGGAACAATTAGTTTTGGTGGTTGGGCTTGGGAAAACAGGATGCTCTATTGCGCGTTATTTAAAAGAAAAGGGGGTGAAATTTGCACTGTTTGATACGCGTGATGCGCCCCCAAATCTTGAAACGGTCCAAAAGACATTCCCAAATGTTTCTATTTTTTTAACCCATTATCCTGAAGATGCACTTTCTCAGGTGTCGCGTATTGTTTGTAGTCCGGGCGTCTCATTAAATATAGCGCTCTTACAGGCAGCGCGTTCGCGTGACATACCAATTGAGAGTGATATCGACTGCTTTGCACGTGCCATATCAGCGCCTGTGGTTGCAATTACCGGTACGAATGGCAAGTCAACGGTGACAAGTTTACTCGGTGAAATGGCAAAAGCCGCGGGGCGTTCAGTGAGGGTTGCAGGAAACATTGGAACACCCGTTTTAGATTGTGTGCGTGATGCACATGCGATTGACTTATGGGTGCTTGAGTTATCGAGCTTCCAACTGGAAATCACGCATGCTCTAAAACCGAAGGCTGCTGTATTTTTAAATTTATCGAATGATCACCTGGATAGACATGCTAGTTTAGATGCTTACTGTGCTGCAAAGCAACGTGTATACCGTGGTGCGGAAACCTGCGTATTTAATCGAGATGATGAACGGACCTATCCGGACCATGTTTATACCGATGCAGCACCACATTTTGTGAGTTATGGGAAAGGTATCCCAGAAAAAGCAGATGAGTGGGGGCTTTGCTTGGATGAAGCTGGTAAAATCTGGCTTGCTATGGGGTTGCGGCTTGTCTTGCCTATCCAGCAATTAGTACTTCAGGGGATGCACAATGCTTTGAATGCGCTGGCAGCGCTTGCATTGGCTGATGTGATTGGTCTGCCGCTTGAAACGTCGCTTCAAGTATTAAAAACGTTTACGGGCTTGCCACACCGTTGCCAGGCCATACGTATGTTGGATGGTGTAACATGGATTAATGATTCTAAAGGAACCAATGTCGGCTCGACTGAGGCCGCAATTGAGGGTCTTGCGCCGCTTACCGAAGGGCGCTTAATATTAATTGCCGGTGGCCAAGGCAAAGGCGCCGACTTCAAAGTATTGCGTCCTGCTGTAAAAGCACATGTTAAAGCACTGATCTTAATTGGTGAAGATGCTGCATTATTGGCTCGTGACTTAGGAGACTTAGTGGGTGTTACTTATGCACAGTCAATGGAGGAGGCCGTCCAACTTGCAAAAGCATGTGCTAATACGGGAGATGCTGTGTTGCTGTCACCAGCTTGCGCAAGTTTTGACTGGTTTGATGATTTTAATCATCGAGGAGAAGTATTTACAGGTCTTGTGGAGGCCTTGTAATGCGCGACGAGCCATTGGTTTTATATGATAAATGGTTATTGTTTTCTGCGATGAGCTTGTTGATTCTTGGTCTGATGATGGTGGCCTCGAGTTCTGTGATGATTTCCACTAAATATTTTAATCAACCTTTTCACTTTTTGATTCATCAATCTGCTTATTTAGTGCTTGGCCTTTGTGTCGGAATGGGGGTTATGCGCTTGGATACACGGCATTGGGAGCGCTTAAGTGTGCCACTTTTCTTTGTGTGCTTGCTGATGCTTGTACTTGTTTTGATTCCGGGACTTGGGCGTGTTGTGAATGGCAGTCGACGTTGGCTTGCATTAGGGCCCATCTTAGTTCAAGTATCAGAAGTCTTAAAATTTGTCATGATCTTATATCTTTCGGGTTACTTAGTACGGCAACAATCACGGACGCCGAACGAAATATTTGACTTTATGAAGCCATTACTATTGCTCGCGTTAGTGGGGGTATTATTGTTGCTTGAGCCAGACTTTGGGGCAACGGTGGTTATTAGTGGTACTGTCATGGTGCTGTTGTTTTTGGCAGGAGTGAGGCTACGGTATTACGTTGGGCTGCTGTGTTTGTTGGGTGTGGCATTTGCGGTGCTTGCGGTTTCTTCGCCTTATCGGATGGCACGGTTAACCGCGTTTTTAAATCCTTGGGCTGATCAATTCAATAGTGGTTATCAGCTGACCCAGTCTTTAATTGCCTTTGGTCGAGGCGGTTGGTTTGGGACGGGTCTAGGAAGCAGTGTCCAGAAGTTGCTATACTTGCCCGAGGCTCACACAGACTTTTTATTTGCTGTACTTGCAGAAGAGTTAGGTTTTGTCGGTGTACTACTGGTTTTGTGTTTATATAGTATACTGATCACAAGAGGCTTTTTAATAGGGTTTCGTGCGTATCAGCAAACCCGTTTTTTTGCGGCCTATGTAGCTTACGGATTAACTTTTTGGTTTGGCTTGCAAGCGGCCATTAATATGGGTGTTAACGCGGGTTTGCTTCCAACAAAAGGGTTAACCTTGCCTTTGTTAAGTTATGGTGGTGCAAGTTTGGTAGTGAACTGCGTTGTGCTTGCAGTGCTATTACGCATTGATCATGAAAATCGTTGGCGTACACTTGGATTAAGGTAAAGGGGGACATTTTGAGCCAAACCGAATCATTTTTATCACCCAGAATGGGGCATGTAAATCATATTCATTTTGTTGGTATTGGCGGTGTTGGTATGTGTGGCATAGCCCAGGTATTACATAACGAAGGCTATCAAGTCACAGGTTCTGATACAAATGAGAATCGGGCAGTGTTACACCTACGTGTGATGGGCATATCTGTTTGTATTGGTCATGACGCAAATAATATTACTGGCGCCGATGTGGTGGTGCGCTCTAGTGCAATTCATGATGATAATCCTGAAGTAGTCGCTGCGAGAGCTGCACGCATACCTGTTATTCCACGTGCAATGATGCTTGCTGAATTGATGCGTTTTCGCCAAGGAATTGCGATTGCAGGTACTCACGGAAAAACTACGACGACAAGCCTTGTGAGCAGTTTACTTGCAGAGGGAGGCCTTGATCCAAGTTTTGTTATTGGTGGCAAGTTGACGAGCATTGATAGCACCGCAAAGTTGGGTAATTCAGCATATTTTGTGGCTGAAGCAGATGAGAGTGATGCGTCGTTTTTATTTTTAAAGCCAACCATGGCGGTTGTGACCAACATTGATGAAGATCATATGGATACCTATGAGGGTAACTTTGATAAGTTGCGTGAAACCTTTATTGAATTTTTACATCATTTACCTTTTTATGGTTTGGCCGTGGTTTGTATTGATGACGCCGAGGTTCGTACTATTTTATCATCTATTCAGCGCCCCACACTCACATATGGCTTTTCTGAAGATGCTGAGTACCGCGCTGTTGACTGGAAACAAGCAGCATTAGTGAGCTCTTTTACAGCAATACGCCCTAAACCATATCAACCACTGCATGTTGAGTTGCATTTGCCGGGTCGACATAATGTATTGAATGCTATGGCCGCGATTGCACTGGTCACTGAGCTAGGAGTGCAGGATGAGGCTATTTTGCGCGGGTTATCTGCTTTTCAGGGGGTGGGGCGCCGATTCCAGCTTTTAGGTGAGCGGCAGTTTTCTTCAGGAAAAGCCTTAGTGGTTGATGACTATGGCCATCATCCGGAAGAAATTCGTGCAACAGTCGATGCCTTTCGTGCCGTTTGGCCGGATAGGCGCCTGTTACATGTTTTTCAGCCACATCGTTATTCCCGGACACAAGCGCTATTTTCGCAGTTTGTTGATGTGTTGAGCCTTGTTGATGAGCTATTTTTATTTGATATTTACTCAGCAGGTGAGGCGACAATAGAAGGCATTAGCAGCCAAGCGCTTGCGAAAGCCGTTGACGAGCGGCGAGCGGGGCGCTCAGTGACGCTTGTGACTGAAGATGATATTGATGCGAAGTTAAATCATGTTGTTCAAGATGGGGATGTTATCTTACTACAAGGGGCAGGTAATATTGGTCAGCTTGCCTCACAGTTTGTATCACCTGTGGAGGACGTTGAGTGACTCAAGAACGACACCAGGGGGCAGCACTTTTAAAAGAGCCTTTGTCAGCATATACAACGTGGCGTATTGGTGGCCCTGCTAATATGTTGTATAAACCGCTGAATATTGCAGACCTTGCTGCTTTTTTAGCGGGACGTCCGCTTGATGAACCTTTAACTTGGCTTGGGCTTGGTAGTAACTCTTTGGTGCGAGATGGTGGTGTGCCAGGCACTGTTATTTTGACGCAAGGCTGCTTGAGTGGGTTAGCGTTAATTGGGGATGGATTGGTGCGTGTAGAGGCAGGTGTTTCTTGTGCCCAAATGGCACGCTTTACGGCGCGTAATGAGTTGCATGGTGGTGAGTTTTGGGCTGGTATCCCAGGAACAATGGGCGGCGCTTTGCGTATGAATGCAGGTTGCTTTCAAGGTGAAACATGGGATTTAGTGGTTGAAGTTGAGACCATGACTCGTACAGGTGAAATCCGTCATCGTAAACCTGAAGAATTTCAAATTGCTTACCGTTCTGTTCAAGGGCTTGCTACCGATGAATGGTTTATTGCTGCAACGTGTCGTTTGCAGAAGGGAGAGAAGCAAATTGCGCTGCAGCGAATTAAAGATTTGTTGACACGTCGTGCGTTAACACAGCCGACCAGTGAGTATAATTGTGGTTCTGTATTTCGCAACCCTCCAAACCATCATGCAGCGCAATTAATTGAGTCATGTGGCTTAAAGGGATTTATGATAGGAGGCGCACAGGTATCACTGAAGCATGCGAACTTCATTATTAATCATGAGGGGCAAGCACAGGCTGCAGATATTGAAGCGCTTATTGTACATACTCACCAAACAGTTCTAGATAAGACAGGTATTGACTTGGTGCGTGAAGTACATATTTTAGGAGAGCATTGATGGCGCGTTTAACATTAGTTTTGTTATATGGTGGTCCATCTGGTGAGCATGAAGTGTCCCTACAGTCGGCAGCTTCTGTGCTTAAAAGCCTCGATTCAAAGCAGTATGATGTATTACCCGTGGGGTGGGATAAGCAGGGTCGTTTTTATTTGAATGATGCAAATGAACTGCTCGCGCATCATCCAGACAGCTTGCCTGTAAAAGTGCAGCACTCAAAAAATGTACCTAGCTTGTTGGTGAATGGGAAGTTTGCGCTTAATGCAGATGTTGTTTTTCCTGTAGTGCATGGCCCGCTTTGTGAAGATGGGACATTACAGGGATTACTAGAACTCGCGAGAATTGCTTATGTTGGGTGCAATGTTTTATCGTCTGCGATGTGTATGGATAAGGGGATTACAAGGCGTCTTGCAAGTAGTATAGAAGGTATTGAAGCTATCAAATATCATCGCTTGCCCTATACAGCATCAGCTGCTCAAGACAAAACGTGGTGTGAAGAAGCCGCAAAAGATCTAGGATTTCCTTTATTTGTGAAACCGTGTTCATTAGGCTCAAGCGTTGGGATTCACCGTGTGGAAAATATGGACGCTTTGCGTTCAGCAGTTGCAGATGCGAGACAGTACGATACAATGGTTTTGGTTGAAGAGTACATTGACGGCCGTGAAATTGAGCTTGCGGTACTTGAGCATGATGGGCCTGAGGGGCTTCCAGATGTCAGTGTGCCAGGTGAAATCAAGACAGGCCACTCAGATGGCTTCTATTCATATGCGGCTAAATATACGGAATGTGATGCGCTTGAGCTTTGTATTCCTGCGGCATTAGGCAAAACAGTTGTGCGTAAGCTGCAAGTAGCGGCTGCTGAAATCTTTATGCGTCTGCAGGCAAGTGGGCTTGCGCGTGTCGATTTCTTTGTGCAAGACAGCAAAAATAAAATTTATTTTAATGAAATTAATACATTGCCGGGGTTTACTACGGTTAGTATGTTCCCTAAATTGTGGGAGGCAAGTGGATTGGGGTATAAAGGGTTGCTGGATAGATTGATTCGTTCAGCGCTTGAGCGACAGCGCAGGCGCCAAACGTTAATGACTGATTATTCGGGGTTGTTATAGTATGCCGCAAGCGGATGCTTCCCCCCGCCGATTTGGTTTCTATTGTACGTTGCTCATTTTTCTTGCTTTGCTGCTTGCTGCACGGCTTGTCTACATGACGCTTTCGAGTCCCGCGCGGTTTCCCATCCATACGGTTAAGATTGAGGCAACTTATGAGCACATCACACGAGATGTGCTAGAAAAAATTGTATCATCTTATTTAGGAGAAAGTTTTTTTTCGCTCAGAACGCGAGCATTAGAAGAGGCGCTTTTAGCGTTGGACTGGGCTGCTTCAGTCAAAGTGCGACGCAAGTGGCCTGATGTACTCGAAGTCACACTGATTGAGAAGACACCTGTGGCAGTGTGGAATAATGCATTTGTTGCGACAAACGGTTCTTTATTTGAGCAGGGGAAGGTGTCTGAGGGTGTGTTTGATGGGCCCTATTTATATGGACCTTTAGAACAACAACAAGAAGTCTTACAAACTTACG
>JASBUO010000014.1 GCA_030147855.1 Gammaproteobacteria bacterium | reverse complement strand
CAAGGTGAAGCTTCGCTTCTTAGGCCGACTATCGTCGGCAACTTGGTGTAATCATAACCATCAGTTCCATGCATAACCACCGAAGTAGCATTAGCCGCGTGATAACTGCTTTAACGCATTGAATAATGCCCTCAACCACTTTAAGATGCGCCGAATTTAATTCGGTCTGACATCCATGCGATTACCTCAATCAACGGTCACCACTTCATGCTAACCATTAAATCGCTTTTATTGAGGGATAAGAATTGGTATTACTACCGTAAGTATTTTGAAGAGCATAATGCCATACGTCCTGCCGTCATTCACTCCATCACCAAAATCTTGAGCTGCAAACACTATACGCGGGGTTATGCCGAATACCATTGCTCAGATTCATCATGTACGCACATCAAACGCGTGAAGTTTAGTTGTAAAGACCGTAGTTGCAGCGTGTGCGGAAGAACAGCCACGGACAAATGGATTGCTAAGCAAAAAAACACTTTGCCTCCATGCCAATGGCAGCACGTCACGTTTACGATTCCTGCAGACCTTGGGCCGTTTTTTCAAACTGACCGGCGCCTCATCAATGAGCTACCGAAGCTTGCTGCACACGCTTTGAAAAAAATAGCGAAGAAAAAAGACGTGATGCCCGGTATGTTCATGGCCATACACACCTTCGGAAGAAAGCTGAATTGGAATGTGCACCTCCATGTATCCGTAACACGTGGTGGGCTCACAAAAAATAACGAATGGCGAACGCTCTTTTTTAAGAGCAAGACGCTGATGGCCATGTGGCGCTATGCCGTCATCACGCTGATTAGACAAAGGATGGTTCACGGACTACTCTCAGTCCCCGGTGAATTACATGGAAAAAACATCTTTCAATTACTCGAAAAACAATACGACAAATATTGGCGCGTGCACTGCGCTAAACCGCATAAGAATCCAAAAAAAGATATTGAATACCTCGGGCGATACATCACTCGACCGGCCATTTCTAATGCAAGACTCCTGCATTACGACGGGGCAAACGTCATCTTTGACTACCTCGACCATCGAACAAAGAAAAATAACATGATCCAAATGGAGGTATTTGATTTTTTTGACCGATTTACCCAGCACATTCCTGAACGTTATTTTAGAATGATTCGATATTTTGGTTTTTTAAGCAATCGGCTGAGAGGTAAGCTTCTACCCATCGTGAATCGACTCTTCAACCACAAACCCAAAGAGGATGTGAAGTACCCTTGGCAATTTCTTGTCAAACAAAAGCTTGGGCTCAATCCCTTAGAATGTATCCTATGCCGATCACAGATGAGACTCGGGGCTCTTAGCTTCGGCTTGTCATTTAGGGAGCTAAATCTTCAGCACGATCAGCTTGCTTTGCAAAAACAGATTAGAATTTACCCAATATAGATCCATCTTTTTTTTGTAACCTTGCCTCAAACAACAGCACAGAGAAAAATATTTACCCCGTTGTTTCAGCCAGAACCGAAACACATACACATCTGACTTCGTCAATCACCTTATTTTTTAGAAGAATTCTTAATCAAACAACCTTTGAATTTCCTACAACATTAAATTTATGGCAGCCTATTTTGATTACGGTGTAAGTCACTGGAGACTACCAAACAGAGAACAAGGGATGTGGAGCACCTTTTGTCAACTATATAACAAAGCAAGTATTATCGATAATACATTTTTAAAAACCTTAAGAACAAACATTGCCTTATATACTGCAAAAGATACCTTAGATGCATTGCAATCTATGCTGACAGCACTCAGTCTTTCAGAAACAAATTTACAGCATTACCTATTTGAACTTTTTTATCGCTATAAGGGATGGGCCGGGCTTGTAAAAAGTCTTACTCATCATCCAGAATGGATAAAAGCACCTGAGATAAGACCTGATATTTTCGAATTCACTAGCATTTTAGTAATATTGGAGTTAGCTGCAATTAGGTGTTTTTGTGACAAATTACCAGGAGTACCCACAGTATTAAGTTTTCCAACGCATTCTGAATCATTTCTTCGGCATTATTTTTATGAATTATCGCTATATCCAGACTATACGTCTGAGTTTACCCAAGTATTACCGTTGCTTACCGATCACGCTAGGAAAACAATCTTACACAAGGCATATGAAAGAACTTTTCAGAACCAATTTTTGAATGCATATGCAACACAACAGCCCTTCCTAGTCGAAAACTCAAACTATCAGGTTGTCTGCTGTTTAGATGAACGAGAAGAATCTTTAAGACGGTATCTTGAGCGAGATCCCCATTGTTTAACCTATGGGATTGCTGGCTATTTTGGTTTGAATATAGCGTTTACTGATTATTTTTCTAAACGATCACGTTCACTTTGTCCCGTTCTTATAAAGCCTGAATACCATATCAGAGAAGAACTAAAGATACAGCACAAGTCTATTTTGGTTTTGTTTTACCTCTGGGGAGAGATTTTGTGGCATTCAGCAGCGAATCATAATTCTCTATTGAAAAGCACCTTAGCCACTTGCATCGAGACGATATTTTCAATTTTTCCTACCACATTGAACATTATAACCCCTTCTTTTGCTACAAATATTAGGGGTTATTTGAAAAAAGAAGCTAAGTCACTTTTGAAAACTCAACTGATATATAAGCGAGAAGATAATGTTGAAGGTATAGATATAAAAACACGAATTAACGTCGCCTATAATTTTTTGGTCACTATTGGCTTAACGCATTCCTTTGGGCAATTTATAGTTATATTGGGACATGGTTCTTCTAGTTTAAATAACCCTTTCGAGGCAGCGTACAATTGTGGTGCTTGTGCTGGAGGACAAGGAGCCATAAATGCAAGGCTTATTGCTTTGATATTAAATGAACCGGCAGTTAGAGAAGGTCTTATTGATAAGAACCTTCATATTCCTACTGCCACATGTTTCATAGGCGGTTATCATAATACCTGTTCTGATGATATAGATTTTTTTGATATTCCTGACAATGAGAAATTAAATTTTGAGATAATACAAAGAAAAATTCATGAGGCTGCAGAATTAAATGCAAAAGAGAGGTGCAGACGTTTCACAGCTGTTGCTTATGGAAGAAGTAGTACCTATTATCATCGTAAGGCAAAAGAGCGCGCGATGGATATTCGACAAACTCGACCTGAGTATAACCATTCAACTAATGCAGTTTGTATTATTGGGCCCCGGTCCTTTTCAAGAAAATTATTTCTCGATCGGCGCGCATTTCTTATCTCATATGAACCCGTTCAAGATGAGAAAGGTCTTATTTTAGAAAGCTTACTCACTACAGCAGCGCCTGTGTGTGCAGGTATAAATTTAGAGTATTTTTTTAGCTATGTGGACAATGAAGTTTATGGATGTGGCACCAAACTACCCCATAATCTTACATCGCTTATCGGTGTCATGAATGGTGCTTCAAGTGATTTACAAACAGGTTTGTCTACCCAAATGGTAGAAATTCACCAACCTATTCGTCTATGCTTTCTCATTATCTGTTCATTGTCTTTGCTGAAGCCCATCTTAAAAAAAGATACTGAATTTTCACAGTTAGTGAATAACGAATGGTGTACTTTAGCTGTTCATAATATTGAAGATAATACTATCTACAGATATGAAAACCCGAGTTTCAAAACTTTTTCTCCTATGCAAAATTTATCGCCACCGTGCTACGGAGATGAAGACATTTTTGATAGTAAACATCATATTCATTTTGGACACATTGTATAATGCACAAAATATTATCCGCGTATTTTTTTTACTATTTTACAGTATCTTCTGTATTGCGTTTTATTTTAGTCTTGTTATTTAGCAATCAAAAACCAATTTCCTTAGGAGAGCGCCGCGTACGCAGAATGGTTTCCATAGGCATCCTTTGCGATATTCTGCATTTGTTATTAATTGCAATGTTTCATGCCGAGCTTAAGCAAACGACGATAGATAATTTTTTCTTTTTTACTGAGCATATTAGAATCATATGGAGCAGTTATGCTATCGCATTTTTTGTCTTTTCTATAGGAACAATTTGCTTGGTTTCAAGATTTTCATCGTATTATTTACACAGAGATACGTATTTTTATAAGTTTTTTGCTCTAATCTTTGTGTTAGAATTTGCCGTTTGCCTATTAATTTTAACTAGCACGTCTGAAAGTATCTTTATTGGTTGGGAGCTTTTGGGATTATCATCTGTCTTATTGATTGCTTTTTACGAACACCGCATGTCTGTTTTAAAGAGTGCCTTAGTCATTTTGGTGATTTACAAACTGTCTGATGTGGTATTTTATTCGGCTTTGATTTCGGCCTCATACTACGGGAATCGTATTTACATGCAAATCAATAATCAAGTTTTAGAATTAATGATTCTGTGCGCTTGTTTGATTAAATCTAGTATCTTTCCATGGCTTTGGTTGCCGAGGGCTATGGAAGGCCCAACCCCCTCAAGCGCTTTATTTTATGGAGGAATTGCCACGCATATTCCAATGTTTATATTTTTAAATATTAGTATGAGCCATGCACATTATGTGACTGGAACCACAATAACTTTGGTTATCTTTTTGGCTTTCGGTTCAATATTGACTAGTCTAATAGGTAAACAGGCAACTGATGTCAAAAGTAGTATTGCATATACCAGCATTGCTCAATTGGGCATTATCTATATTGAAATATTATTTCAATATTATACATTGGCCCTATTTCATGGCATTGCGAACGGCTTGTATGGAACGCTATGTTATCTCAAAGCACCGTCATTACTACAAAAAAAACTTCTTATCGAGAGATTACCAGCCAAAGTAAAGGGACATGGAAGTATTATTAGCTTCTTCCCATATTCTGTGCAAAGAGTGCTATATAGAGCAAGCTTTCATCAGTTTTATTTACCTCGTCTAATCATGCATAGTATCGAGTTATTTTTGGGGTTACCTAACTCAAGAACAAAATCCAATTCAGTTAGGAATTATTTCTTTATTAGTTTAAGCCTATACACCATGATAGAAGGTTTGATTTATAGCTTGCTAAAAATTGAGGTTAACTTTGCAGATGAGATGCTGTTATTGCTGGCCTTATCATTTAACTTCATTGCTACTTTGTACAAATATAGGCCTTTTTATTTTTTCACGCTTATTTTGATATCTACACTCGCTGTATTTACAGTTTTATTTGAACACCTTCAAGGAGCGGCGTTACATGTTGAATGGCTCTATTTAATTTTTACAGCGTATTTTTGCTTTCATTTACTATCCAGCAATATTTCTACAACACATCCGGTGAACTACACCGGCAGGCTCTATAAATCAACGAAAATTAATATTCTTATTTTTATAACTGGCATATCCTTAATTGGG
Organism: Gammaproteobacteria bacterium; assembly: GCA_030147855.1. Classification (GTDB taxonomy): domain Bacteria; phylum Pseudomonadota; class Gammaproteobacteria; order Legionellales; family Legionellaceae; genus JAALKW01. The sequence continues at coordinate 10,149 of JASBUO010000014.1, read as the reverse complement.
ATTCCAGGACTGACTTCATATATGATTTGGGAACATCTGGAAAGTAAATTACTGCCTCATTATCCTAATCTTATCGTGAGTGGTTTTTTTATTCTAGCTTTAAATACAGTACTATTTTTTCGTTTTTATTTTGCCAACTTCCTTGGTCAGCGAATTAAAAATACGCTATCCGAAATCACACTTAGACTTTAAAAATATAGAGTTTAACGCCATGTACCAGTTTAACAAGTCACTAAATTCTCAAACTGCAGTGGGTTTTCAGGGTTAATCTGCTTGTTGATATGAAAAGCCACTGTATGAGCTAAAATCTTCCTGCTGATTCGTCTTAAAAAATGCCATAGCGTTTTAGCTTTAATTTTGGCTATTCCAAAACGCTCGGTTAATTGCGCAATGACGGTTTCAACGAGTCGCCGGGTAGAGATGAGCTTTTTTACAAACCATTTGGGGCGATCATCTTTCATATTAGCGCGTAAGGGAGTCTGCAGATTCACCCCTTTTTTTGATAAATCCACCTTGAGCTCAGGCCTAATAAGTCCTTTATCTGCAATTAGTAACCCCTGTATATCGTCAGTAAGCTCATCCAAAACATCACGTTCATCAATATTAGCAGGAGTAACAGCGTATTGAGTGGCAACCCCCGAGAAGCTAATCAGTAGGTGTCCTTTGAAGCCATAGTATTTTTCACCTTTAGCTGCACAATACCCATAAGCAGCATCTCCTCGAAAAACTTTTGAAAACCCTGCTCGTTTAAAATGACAAACCGGCATTGGAAATCCATCAAACAGGTGAATATCGTCCTCAAAGGCAAATAAATCTTGGGCTACATGCTGTTGAATCAATTCTTTTACGCGCCATAAATTAGTCGCTTGTTTAACGAAGGTTTTTCTCGTGCCCAGCCCTGGGAACCAAGTGCTCCAGTGAGAAGAGAAATACTGCCAAATCGCCTTGTCCTCATGCAGGCCGATGAATTCACCTATGATTTCCATGCTGATGACCTCTGTATCACCGAGTTTAACGGATGGTCCTCGCTTCCTTAAAGGGCTTTTGACTACTTTTGTGTAATATTGCTCTACTAAACAGAACACATGAATGATAAAGTCTTCCATAGACATCGATAAATCCCTTTTTGTTTGTTTTGGCGAACTAAACTTTAAGGAATCATTGAGGTCTTTACAACTCACCCGTCATTGTGAGGAAGACATCTTCTGACGAAGCAATCTCCTGAAACCTTGAGATTGCCACGGCTGCTTACGCAGCCTCGCAATGACGGGATGAGAGGTTAATTTTTAATTAAATTGAAACTGGTACATGGCGTGAGTTTAATTTAAAAACGTAAGTTTCTGTTCAAATGCCCCCGCTGGTCCATACTGAGCGTTGTAACACCCGGTCACGTACTGTTGGTATCCCAATCGGCCGTGTCTCCTGTTTACCAGGTTTAGGTATGTACACACGCTTTACTGGTGGTGGGCGATATCCTTTTTGATGCACTTGCCTTATCAGTTCATCACTCCATTGCTTAAATGTTCCTCTTGCCGCCTCTACATCCTCACCATCAATGCCCGGGCTGCTTCCTCGGGTAATAGTGCATAGACTATCCTCGAGCAGCTTGGGGGTTAAATGGTGTGTGAGTGATGTAAAACAGCAAGCTGCATCTTGTCTTGCTTTGCTTGCTATTCGTTCAAGTCCTGTTCCCATGGTTATTACACCTATCATTGTATATAGAATCTACCTCCCACTGTGTGGAGACCATGTTTCCCTCAAATCGATTCGAAGGTTGCTGCTCGCTTCCCCATGTGCTTGGCTCTCCCAAGCTCAGAGTACTATCAAGCAGTCTGACGCCCATAAGTGCTTTTCTATCGCCTCGCGTGCGCGGCTTGTTGATAGATACGCACTATCCTGTGCGGCACCCATGGGCCTCCCGTGTTCACATATTATCTCTCGCCAACATGCCATGGGTAACAACTGCGGAGGTGTTCCGTTACCTCACCTATTGCGGTAACTTCATACTGTCTTCCCCACTAACTCTGGTAGGTCGACCACCTCCATAATGACGTTTTCGCAGCAAGTTTCCCTTCACTTGTGTTACGGCCTGTTGACTCCCTGTGTACGCTTCATGATGTTTGTTCACCACTAGGCTGTGGCTCCGCTCATCACGCAACACTCGGTTCCTAACTGCTGGTTAGACTTTGTTAGTGCAGCTATCACAAACTGCAAGATAATATGCGCTTTCCACGGCGCACGAGTTAATGTCAAATCTGGTATACAGCTTCATTAGGCAGCCATCCTGTCAACTTCCGGTTTAACCATTTCCCCGTCTTTAAATTGTACATTATTGATAACCAGTTCCAGTTTTCCAAATCCTTTGACTTTTCTCCATCGATCTTCTGCACATTCCATCAGTTTAAATACCATGGCTAACGTCGTTTCCCGGGAGCCACAATTTTTGCTCCGTTTGGATCGCAGTCGCACGGTGGCGAATGTCGATTCAATTGGGTTCGTAGTTCTGATATGCACCCAATGTTCGGCCGGAAAATTATAGAAAGCCAGCAATTCTGTGCGATCTTTCCGTAAGCATTCCATCGCCTTGGGGTACTTGGGTTCAAAGCTCTCCAGGATATTGTCAAATGCTTTTTCAGCATCTGCCTTTGTTGCAGCCATCCATATTTCATGCAATCCTTGCTTAATTTTGGGCTGCATGGACTTGGGAACTTTATTCAATACATTGGCTGTCTTGTGTACCCAGCAACGTTGGTGTTGGCAATCCGGGTATATTTTCGCAAGAGCACTCCAGAAACCGGCGTGCGGGGAGTAATGGAACAGTTATGGGAAGCTTCCCATAACCGTTCTTATGGATAGCTAATGATTATGTGAAGTATTCTGAAGTTGGGTATCCGCGGCGACCTGCCTGACAGGCGTTTCCCACTCTTGCCACTTCCCATAATGCAAACTTAAGATTAAGAAGGATCGTCTATTCAAGCATTAACGATAACGTTCTCACTCAATTAAACAATCCTTCCTGTTCATCACATTAATATTGTTCCTTGCAACACAGCAATTAACTTATCCGGGGCAGTAAATCGGCCGCGTTTGAGTGAGGGTGGTATCACTTTTTCAATAGCCTCGATCTTATCCATTGGATCTGCTCGTAGATATATCTCGGTGGTTTGCATCTGCTCATGGCCAAGCCACAGTGATACTTTACGCAAATCGCCAGTTGCTCGATAGAGCATCATTGCGCAGGTGTGACGCAACACATGTGGTGAGACATGTTTCTCTTTCAATGACACACAGTGCTCCATTGCAATGTTAGTGTATTTGTTGAGCAAATACGTGAAGCCCTTGCGGGTCATCGGCTCACCGCGTGCATTCACGAATAACTCAAGTGTTGACATCTCCCCCCTAACAGCCAGCCAGGAACGTAGATCTGTCGCTGTCTCTTTCAACAAAGGTAAACATCGCTCTTTTCGTCCCTTACCCATAAGCCGAATTGCTGGCACGGGCTGCAGCGTTACGGTGCTTAATAGTAGGCCTACCAACTCGGATACCCGCAGACCGGCCGCGAAAGCTATATGCAGCATGGCACGATCTCGAATGCCGGCACGGGTTCGGACATCGGGGGCATTGAGGATCGCTTGCATTTCAGCAACGGACAAACTGTGAATCAACGGTATGTCCGTTTTTTTTGATGGAATAGCAAGAACACGCAGACTTTGTTCAAGCACAGATGGTACGCGATGCTCAACAAATCGCATAAATGACTTGATGGCTGCGAGCCGTGCATTGCGAGTGCGAGCTCCATTACCGCGTTCTGATTCGATGTGTGCTAAAAAATCCATCACCAAAGATGCATCGATCTGTTCGAGATTCAATTTTGAGGGCGTCACCTTAAAACGTGCGCTAGAAAATTCAAAAAGTAGTTGAAAAGTATAGGCATAGCTTTCACAGGTATGCTGGCTTGCTCCACGCTGTGAAGGTAGCCGTTCTCGTAAAAAAGCGGTGATATGCGGTGCGATTGAAGTCATACTCCTTCTCCTTGCATAAAGTATTCACATGCATTAACTATATCCATCATCAGCTCAGGGGTGCTTTCAAGATACCAATAAGTACTCTCCATGCGCGCATGACCCAAGTACGTGCTTAAGGCCAACATATGGCGCGTAATTAGATCCCGAGAATCCGGGCAGGAGATGAGTGACTTGACCGCAAAGCGATGCCTGAAATCGTGTAGTCGTGGCCGTGACTGATCTGGTTGACCCGTGATGCCAGCTGCTACAAGAACCTCTTGGAAAGTGGTTGCAACGATGTCATACCCAAGCTTTTTACCACCACGATGCGAAATAAAAATATGTAAATCGCTGCTAATGAATTGTCTCCGACGTTCCAAATAGCAATCAAGGGCGGCTACTGTAGTTGGGTGAAGCGGGACAAGGCGGTTTTTTTTAAATTTGCTCTGACAAATAGTTAGCCCATCGTGAGAAATGTCTTGAAAGCGTAGATTTAATACTTCGGAAATCCTCAATCCTGTAGAAGCGAGTAATCCGAAAATCGTACGGTATGTGTGTGGTCGCAATGAGCCAATGGGACCGAGCTTGTTTGCTTCGCACAATATTAGCGAGACTTCATTATCAGTGAAAAGATAAGGCGTTCGACGACGACGTCGACGACAGAAGATGTGTTCAGAAGGTATTTCATGATGATCGCTTTCCGCTCGTATAAAACGGGCAAACCGAATCACCTCATCAAGTCGGCGAGCACGCGAGTCGTCTGAACACGCTTGGGATGCCCAGTCAACAGCCGTTTGACCGACAACGTAGATCTCTCCTCGAGCTGAGGCGAAATTTGCAAAACTTTGCAAATACACCTCGGTGGTATCAAGTTTGAAACCCAAGGCTCGGCGGACAGAAAGGTAAGTGTTCACACAATCAATCAGCATGATGACACCTCCGGCCAAGCTATTGCAATTTCATTTAGCAACCCCACGTCTACTTTGGCGTACACACGAGTGGTGTCAATGGATGCATGACGTAATAATGCACTAATAGCAGGTAGCGATACTCCATCGCTCAATAGGCTCGTCGCCGCGGAATGCCGCAACAAATGAGCCCCTTGCGTTGGAGATACTATGTTCGTGCGGAGTAAAGCGCGACGAACCGCACGACCAACGACCACTCTTGAAATCGGAACGAGTGGAGCAGTCGTTGTAATAAAAACATGGTCACTTGATATGCGAGGTCGACCGTGACCCATATAGTGTAGTATCGCGTCGCCGACATCTTGTGGTAGCGGTAATCGCGTTTCACGACGGTTCTTGCCTGACACAATAAGCGTTCCATTGTGCCAATCTAAATTCCTAAATTTCAGCCCGCTGATATCGCTGGCTCTAAGTCCCAATCGCGCGATCAGTAAAAGAATGGCCCGATCTCGTGCGCCAATTGTCAATGTTTGATCACACGAGGCAATTAGACATTCAACTTCTTTTGCAGGAAGATATTTCGGAATTGAAGCTAGCCGCCAGTGAGCAACGGTTGGAATAGCATGCTCCAACCCAATGGCACATTCGTCTCGAGCAATCAAAAAACGTAAAAACATACGCACTGCTGTGGCAATGTTTTTAGCTTTTGTTACGCTGGAATGTTTTGTCTGTTGAAGTAAAAAATCTCGTAGTCCTTTTGCAGTAAAAGTACTTGGCCTTGTCCCCAAAACGTCTAGTAAAGAAATAATGGGCAGATGATAGTTGGTGAGCGTACTATTCATAGTTCCGCGTTGTGACCGCATCCATTCGCTAAACTCACTCCATAAAATATCAGTAGGCGATGGCGTCGTCACACACGATGCAGTGGGACGTACTTTACCTGTTGTTTCGAGAAAGCTTATGAGTACGCAAGCGCTTTGATAAACGTTTTGATAACCGCCACTGATATATCGTAGCAATTTCTCACTAGCAAGATGGTTGTGGAATTGCGTTAATGAATTTCGATCTAATGAGTGTACGTGGAGTCCTGTTTTATCAGCCCAAGCCGCGAAATGAACAGCTTCTCTAACGTGGCGCCGTATGCTTATTCGGCTGTAACCGCAGGCTTCCAGCCAAACAATAAATTCGTCCAATTGCAAACCGGCTGATTCTGATCGATAACGTTCAATAGTTGACGTGGATTTGAAATACTTTGTTAACATGGAATGGCTCCTTTTAGTTACCCTAAAAGGCAGCCGCGTTATGAGAAGTAAATTCAGGGCATGAGTTGTGGTAAACGCCTGTCAGGCAGGTCGCCGCGGATACCCAACTTCAGAATACTTCACATAATCATTAGCTATCCATAAGAACGGTTATGGGAAGCTTCCCATAACCGTTCCATTACTCCCCGCGGGCCAAACCCAGCGCACCATCGCCAACGGATAATTTGGGGCCTTTGTGCAACCCCCGTTGACGGAGTTTGGTCAAGACCTCTTCCCAACTGGCAGATGATTCGCGAAACCCGTCTTCCACGGCAACCAGTTCCTTGTGCCCATGCTCCGTGACACCAACAATGACCAGCAGACAAACCCTGTCATCCATGCGCACATTGCTGTATACACCATCTGCCCAGAAATAGGCATAACGTTTCTGGCTCAAATCTCGTTGCGACCATTCTTGGTGTTGCTTTATCCAGTCGGCTTTTAGTCGGGACACTGTATTGGCTGATAGGCCTTTTGCTTGCTCACCCACCAGAGCAACTAACGCATCCTGGAAATCCCCGGTGGATATGCCTTTCAAATAGAGCCACGGAATCAGTTCTTCCATACTTTTGGACCGCTTTAAATAAGGCGGAAGTATGCTGCTGTTGAATTTGATGCCACCGTCGCTGCGATCACGTACTTTCGGCACTTTCACAACGATATCCCCAATTCCGGTTTGAACTGAGCGCTCTGGCAGGTAACCGTTACGGACTACCGCCTGACGACCGTTTGTTAATTTCAAATCCCGATATTTTGCCAGCATGGCTTCCAATTCCTTTTCAACAGCTTCTGCTATCAATGCTTTTGCCCCGGTCCTTAACAACTCGGTTAACGGATCTGTGCATTGTTCTTCTGGTGTTGAAACTACTTCCAGTTTACTATTCCCCATGGCGTATCTCCTTTTGTTGATTTTGTTCTTGCCGAACTATCAATAAGGTACGCCACCTAATTCAATTTGTCATACACCAGATCTGAGCATAACTCCTTTTTTGACGCTTCTGGTTTTGCCGGGCCTTTATTTTTGGGCGCATAAGTCGTTTAAAAAAAATAACCAAGGGTAGTTACAAGCCATTTCATACACAACTTAAACAAAGTTTGTTGGCTTAAAAGCTAAGGATATAAACTATGGATATAAGTGGAAAAATCAACCAGGATTCTAAGAAAAAACGCTTATTCCTTGCCATTTCAGTGAATGTTGCCCTGACTGTTGCGCAAGTTATTGGTGGTCTTATGTCCGGCTGTTTATCACTCATTTCGGCGCCGTCAACTTAATATTTGATGGTTATTCACTTAGAGTGAATACCTGTTTTCATTAAAGTTCAATAATCGCAAACCATTGGTAACCACTAGGAGACTAGCACCCATATCGGCAAATACAGCCATCCATAACGTAGCTAAACCTGCTAACGCTAAACCAAAAAAAATAATCTTAACAACAATAGACAAACTAATATTTTGTAACAGTACACTTGCCGTTTTACGGCTTAAATCAATAAATAGAGGCAACTTAACCAAGTTATCATTCATGATGGCGACATCCGCGGTTTCAAGCGCGATATCGGTACCTTTACCCATTGCAAAGCCTATTGTCGCTTTGGCAAGTGCTGGCGCATCATTAATGCCATCACCCACCATCCCCACCCCGCCATAGCGCGTAATTAACTCGTCAATGGCTTTGAGTTTATCATCAGGTAACACATTGGCTCGAACCTCATCTATTTCCACTTGATTGGCAATGGCTTGCGCTGTAGTAGCATTATCTCCTGTTAACATGCAGGTTTTAATCCCTTGCTGATGTAATACTTTGATAGCCAATTGGCTGGTAGGACGCAAGGTATCGGCCACAGCAAAAATGGCCAATACGTGCTCTGTATCACTTAAAATGATGGTGGTTTGTCCTATTTGCTCAAGGGCTTTAAGCTGCGCTTCAATCGTTGGATTGCAAACCTGGTTGTCTTCAGCCAACTGATGGTTACCGACAAAATACCGCACATCCGCTATTAATCCTCTTACTCCACGACCAGGAAGGGCTTTAAAATCGGTTACTGAAAGCAATGGGTCTGCTGGTTGCTGTTTTTTCCATTGTTTAACAATGGCCTGAGCGATAGGATGCTCTGAGTGGTCATCTAGGCTGGCTGCAAGCTGCAGCACATTCACGTCTGAGTCGCTTATTTGAATCAATTTTGTAACCACTGGCCTACCTTCGGTAAGTGTCCCTGTTTTATCCAGCGCTATAGCTTTTAAACGATGCCCTTGTTCAAGGTAGGTTCCCCCTTTGATAAGAATACCGTGTTTAGCGGCAGCGGCTAGACCACTGACCACTGTTACAGGCGTTGAAATTACTAGCGCGCAGGGGCAAGCAATAACGAGCAAGGTTAAAGCTTTATAAAGCCACAATGACCATACACCTCCCCAAAAAATAGGCGGAACTAAAGTAACCAAAATAGCAATTACAATCATCAGTGGTGTGTAATATTTGGCAAACTGATCAACAAAACGCTGAGTAGGCGCACGCTCTGCTTGGGCCTGCGCAATCGTTTTTCCAATTTTTGCAAGTATGGTATCGCCAGCTACCACAGTAACCCTAAACTGAAATGAGCCATGTTCGTTAAGAGTCCCCGCGTATACTTTATCTCCCACTTCTTTATCAATGGGCATGGATTCACCAGTAATCGGTGCTTGATTTACGCTGCTTTTTCCTATAATTATTTCACCATCTAAAGGAATTCGCTCACCAGGCTTTACCCAGATTACCTCACCCAATGCAACCTGACTAACGGGCATGCTCTGCCAACTGCCATCAGCCACTTTAACAGTAGCGACGTCGGGCGAAATTTCCATCAGTTTTCGAATAGCCTCTCGTGCCTTGTCTAATGAGTACACTTCAATTCGTTCAGCAAGCGCAAACAAGACGGTCACCATAGCAGCCTCTGGCCACTCACCAATAAGCACAGCACCTGTAATGGCTATCAGCATCAGGCTACTAATATTAAGTGTTTTGGTGCTAAGTGCTAACCATCCTTTTTTAAGTGTGGTTTTCCCACTTAAGGCCATGGCAATGAGCGAAAGTACAGCGACCCATGGTGATTGTTCATCAGATAGATTATAAGCAATTACTTCAGTCATAAGTGCCAAAAACCCTGCGAATCCCAATATCCACCATGCGGGGTGCGAATTTTCTTCTAAATGTTCTTTATCCCCTTCTGTTTTTAATTTGGCTTTCATTCCTAGCGCCTCAATCTTTTTCAGAAAAGACGAAGGTGTATTTAAATAATGTTGAATGGTTACTTCTTGGGTAACAAAATTAAAAATCAAATTCTCCACTTCGGGAATAGATTCCAATTGTCTCCGAATCAGTTTTTCTTCTGATGGACAATCTAACCCAGCAATGAATAGGGTTGTTATTGTACTTCTCATATAATCTTCCCACCGTCGTTACACTCTAATTCTTCGGTAAAGTGACTAATCATATCTACTAAAATGCAACGAACACGCTCATCATCAATTTCACAAAAAATATGTTTCCCTTCTCGTTTTGCACACAATAATCGTGCTGAACGAAGGAGACGCAAATGATGACTAACTAGAGGTACAGAAAGTGGTAATTGTTCTGCTAAACTGCTGACTGTTTGCGGTTTATCAAGGCAAGCGAGCAAGAGCTTTAACCTATTAGGCTCACCCATTAATCGCAGAATATCTGCTATCTTTGCGAGCATGTTATCCGAGGGCAGTTTCATATAATTCAATAGTTAAACAAGTACTTAACTATAAATTAGGTAAAATTGTTTGGCTTGTCAAGGTGAAGCTTCGCTTCTTAGGCCGACTATCGTCGGCAACTTGGTGTAATCATAACCATCAGTTCCATGCATAACCACCGAAGTAGCATTAGCCGCGTGATAACTGCTTTAACGCATTGAATAATGCCCTCAACCACTT
>JASBUO010000007.1 GCA_030147855.1 Gammaproteobacteria bacterium | reverse complement strand
TCAGCATCACCTATCTCTCCAGCAACCATCGACTGCCAATATAAAATTGCCAAAGATACAGACACCGTCGAACAAACACTACTGTCTACTTGGGCTGAGCACGCGGCTGTTCAGTCTTTTCAATTCAATCCCAAAAACCTCAGTGCAGAACTCGACGCTCTAAAAAAATGTTATACCGAACAGGGCTGGAAGGCCTTTAATGAAGCACTCAAAACTTCTGGTAACTTGGACGCCATTCGGGGTAACCAGTTGACCGTTACCAGCCAGGTCAGCGGTACTGCAACGGTTCAAACGGTTAAAGACCAGCAGTGGAAAGTATCCGTTCCACTTAAAGTGACCTATCAAAATTCAGATAAACATCTCTTACAAACGTTAAATGTTGACTTACTCATTGCACTCAACAAGAAATCGGGTGCATTAGGTATTGTGCAGGTCATCGCAGTTCCTAGAGACGCAACAGATAAGAAAGCATAATCTTTGTCACTCAATCGATTGTGCTTTACAGGCCCGATACAATCGGGCCTTTTCTACAAGCGACACCGCCCTAGCTTCTACAAACAATGTCAGATATAGTCTCCCAGATGAAATCAAAAGATATCAGCCCTCTTCCTGAGCGCTTCTCTTCAAGCATCGCAGTACTTGCAAAAAAAATAAACAAGAAAAAGGCGCTTTTTTTTCTTTATGGGTTGTTAGATGGGCTCGATATTATTATCAAAGCCATTTTATTATTTACGCCTATTTTGACACAAGTGGCCTTTAGCTATTGGATACTAATACCTGAGTACTTTTATCTTACACTGTTTATCACAGGTACATTTGCACTTTTGGCGGCAATCGGTAATACATTTTATCTATCAAAACATCAACGAGAAAAACAAATTGCCGCATTTTGGCAAAGTGTACGCGATCCTTCAAAAACAGCTAGAGGCGTATGCATCAGTGTTGTCAGTGTATTAACTGTTCTACAGTTGCTCACCAAACAGGACCTCTCTGCTTTTTTGCTTCCCATCACACTTCCTGTTGTTACACTTGCCATGCTCAATCGCATATGGCGCCGCAAGATTGGAAATCAACAAAAAACCATACAAAACAATAATCAGAACCTACTCAAAACACTACAAAAAAAGTGGGATGCGTTGCATGCTAAAGAAATTACCGAAAAAGATTACCTTGATTTTGTCAAAGATGCTCAAAAAAACAAACTCCAACAATCCTCAGGCCATACATTAGCTGCATGTTTTTTATCGGGCTTTATTGAAGCAGCTATGAATGGCCCCTATATGTTTATGAGAACTTATTCGTTGGCTGCTTTTTCATGGCCAGGTCTTATTTTTATCATCGCTTCAGGTATTACATTTGTTATTTTAGGTATACTCTCAAAGCTTCATGAAGAAATAGACTCTCAAAATAAGTTACACTTGAGTAAGCAAGCATTTCTTCTCGCCTGTGCGTTACATACGCTCGAATTATCCCTACAAAAACTTGATGAAATATCCGATAACACACTCAGAGAAAAACAAATTCAACAGATCTTAGTGCAATATGAAACGCTCAAAACACTACAGCAAAACTACTATGCACGGTGTAAAACCTCTTTAGACGAGTCAGTTTTACTTGGCTTAAGATACGGAGTTAGCACACATCAAGCGATCATAACCGGACTCATACTCGCCAGCGTACTGAGTGTCATCATTCTTGGTACCCTCCTTCCTGAAATATTGGTCATTGCTACAATAGCTACTTCTACACTTATAACAATCAGCCTGCTGTGTCGTACTGTGAGTGAAACGCTGAAGCAATCAGAGGCACAGCAGAAAGTCTTCCAACAAAAAACGCTCTTAGTTCAAAAGCGTGTATCACATAGTATTCACCCAAGGTATCAATTTATTGGAAAAAATACATCTAACTGTCTGTGTTTTAAAGACATAGAAGCTAACTCTCTGCCACGAGGAGACATTATTAAGGAAAGTGAAAAAGTACGATCGTGCCTGTCGGGGAGCAGAAAGCCCACATCACTATTTGAGTTTTGCTTGGTAATGAATGGTGAGAACGGAAAAAAAGCCTTTGAAGACCCTACATTACGTGGCTTATTTATTATTTTTATTGCTGGATATACGTTGCTGTGGGCAAAAGATGCAAACAATAAAGTGCCAAAAAAATCTTCAGGAACTGAGTCTAAAGCACCCTCACCTGAGCACAAAACAATGCCCTTACAGCCCTAACCGTTCCAAAGTTTTTGGCTCCAAGAAGACTTTAAAAAGCACTAAGCCAACAATAAAACAGCCAAAAACACCCACGTAAAAGCATACACATTAAGCAACAGTTCGACTTGCGCTTTCGTGACTATTTCTCGACTAAACCGCCAATACATCACCCACGCAGGTAAGCTCGCCAATACAAATAGGCCTACCGCATTCGAGATCCACCTTAACTTTTCAGGCATGAATTGTGCAGGAGCCGATACCAAAAAAGTTAGTTTTTCTTGGAGCCCCTCTAGCAGAAAAGGCACAACTTCGTCATTCCAAATCCAAGCCCAGGAAATAAAGAGTAACGGTACAGTCACCCGCACCCAATATATGCCGTACCATTTTTTGAAAAAAGCAGACGCTTCATCTGCAAACAAAATAACGATTGCTGAAACAACCACCAAAAAAAGTAATGTACCCATTTCAAATGGCTCCCAAATTAATTACATGCCATTACAGCATCAATCTCAACTCGAGCACCTCTTGGTAATGCAGACACTTCAAAAGCAACCCGTGCTGGATACGGGGCTGAAAAATAGCGCTCCATCGCCCGATTCACCATTGTAATATCCGATAAATCAACCAAATACACCGTCAATTTTAAGATATGTGCAAGACTACCTGAAGCCGCTTCACAAATAGCAGATAAATTATCAAACACCTGATTCACCTGTGTTTCCATAGAATCATCTGCCAATGCCATGGTTTCAGGGTAGAGGGGAATTTGTCCAGATATATACAACACACCTCCAAAACGCACAGCTTGACTATAGGAGCCTATCGCTTCTGGTGCCGCTGTGGTTTCAACAACGTCCCTCATGAATCCCCCTGCTTTTTCCGATAAAGCCTTGTCACTTTTTTATT
>JASBUO010000003.1 GCA_030147855.1 Gammaproteobacteria bacterium | reverse complement strand
TGAGGGTGTTAAAAATGTAATGCGTTCACTTGATATGCTTGAGAAGGCACCTACCAAAGAAATTAACCCTATTTTCTCACGCGATGAAGCCTGGATTGTGGCACATAAAGGGGGTATTTTAAGGCCAGAAGTAAGTCTTGGGCAAACAGTTAGAAAAAATGAACTATTAGGCACTATTAGCGATCCGTTTGGGGCTGAAGTGCTTGAACCTGTTAGAGCACTACAAGAGGCTATTGTGGTTGGTATTAATACTACACCACTGATACATGAAGGTTTATCTGTTTTTAAGATGGCATCATTCTTAGATTATGAAAAAGCAGAAAGCGTGATTGAAGCATGGGACCAAAAACAGCCTGATAGTTATATTAATTAAGTACATAACACACTATGTTGAAAGAAACAGCGTTTACTACAAAAGGGTTTATTGTTTGGGGAGTGTGCGCGCTGTTTTTCTTGTATGAGTTTTTTTTACGGGTATCGCTCGGTACCTTTCAACACCCACTGATGGATGCGCTGCATTTATCCTCTTTTCAGTATGCATTATTAAGCACTACATTTTTTTCGGTGATGTATGGTGTTATGCAAATACCTGTTGGGTTGTTGATTGACAATATAGGCCTGAAAAAAGTGCTATTTACCGGAGCATTACTGTGCGCGCTTTCATGTTTCGGGTTTGCCTGTGCAAATACTTATTTATTTGCCGTAATCGCTCGTATGTTGATGGGAGTCGGTGCGTCGGTTGGTTTTTTGTGCTTGCTGGTTGCGGTTCATGAATGGATGCCTCACCGGCATAATGGACTCTTTGTTGGGCTTTCCCAGTTTATTGGAACGATGGGGCCAATGTTTGGAGCAGGCCCATTAGAAGATGTTATTGAGTCAGTCCATATTAGCTGGCAAGTTGTCTTTTATGGGTTAGGTACTGTTGGTTTGGGGCTGGTAGCTTTAATTGGTCTTCTCGTTGAGAATCATCACGAGCATGCAGAGAAATATATTGTACTAAGGCGTCCGATGAAAGTGCGAGAGATGCTTTTAAAATTATTTTCTCAAGCACAAGCGTGGTACATCGCTATATTTACAGCGTCTGTCTATTTTTCTATTGAGTACCTATCTGAAAATGAAGGGCGTATTTTTTTAGGATTAAAAGGATTTAGTGCGAGTTTTTCCTCTTATATGATAACTGTTGCATGGATTGGTTATGCCATTGGATGTCCACTGCTTGGTTTTTTGTCTGATTATTTTGAGCGACGGAAAAGTATTTTAATGTTTGCAGGGTTCTCGAGCGTTGTTGCTATATTGCTCGTTATTTTTGCACAAACAAAATTTCTTTTAATGCTTGGTTTTTGCTTGCTTGGAGTGTCTGCAAGTGGCCAAAGTGTTGGGTTTGCGATTATAGCAGAGCAGTTTAAAAAGCAGTTTATTCCAATGGGACTTGCTTTAAATAATACGATGCTTACCGTTTCTGTTGCGGTGAATGCACCCACCATTGCTTTTATGCTGGATAAAGCAAAAAATACAAAAGCTTTAGGCTTAGAAAACTATCAGCATGCATTTGGGGTGTTGATTCTATTGTCGTTAGTTGCACTGGTCGTGTCTTTTGTTTTTATTAAAGAAACCTTTTGCAAGTCGGTTGCCGAATTTAACCTTTTAAACCCTAAAAGAGCGTCACATACGCATTCCGCTTGAATATGATAGCTCTCTAAAGAGCTCTTTTAATGCATCTTCGTCGTTGCTTTGAAGGGCTTCTTTGCAGATGTTCAAGTTGATAAGGATCGTCAATTATGCCCTTCATATGCTCTGAGAACTGCTCTGAGAACTGCTCTGGGAGCGCTTTATCTAGAGTGCCTTGAATGAGCTCACCATCTCCAGCTGAAAACATGAACTCGCCCGTAGGTGGATATTTTGTAAAAAGAAAAGGCTTGTTGTCTCCCGCGAGCTGCTCTAAAAAATTAAAGGCATCCTCCTCATTTAAAAACACAACATGCAGTTGTCTTCTGACCGAGAGGCGTTATTTTGCTCAAAAGCTATCCTTTGCTTTTCTTAAGCACCTAAAATTATCAAGAGTCGTGTGTGCATGAATATGTTTTTTTAAAACAAATGCGCGTACTTCAGGTGTATCTAGCCTGAAAAAAGGATTAATGGCTTTTTCAAGTGCAATGGTTGAGGGCAGAGAAATTTGTTTAGGGTGTTTTTCAAGTTGCTGCAAATGCTTTTTTGCAGCCTCGTTATTCGGTTCAACTGTCAGGGCAAATTTTAAGTTTTGGCGTGTATATTCATGTGCACAGAAAACGAGAGTATCATCGGGTAGCTGTTTAAGTGTGCTCAGTGATTGAAAAAGAGTGTCGATGCTGCCATCAAACACACGTCCGCATCCAGCTGAAAATAAGGTGTCTCCGCAAAAAAGCCAGTGCTTTTTTGTTTCAAAGTAGCAAATATGATTTTTGGTATGTCCAGGTGTTTGGATGACATTAAAATGATAAGGTTCAAGTAAAATGTGATGCGCTAGATTGTCAGGACCGTAGACGGGCGCATTTGGAAAATGCTGTGTGAGTGTTTTGAGGCCACCGATGTGGTCTGCGTGATGATGGGTTACTAAAATAGCGCTTAGTTCAAGCTGTTCCTTTTCTGAAAAGGCGAGTACGGGTGTTGCATCACCTGGATCAACACAAATAAAGCTTGCTGTTTTTCGAACAATCCAAATATAATTATCTTGAAAGGCGTTTATAGCAAAAACAGACATAAATAAGCTTCATTTTTTGTGACTATACTACCAAGTATAACCTTTGAAATTATGGAGTCTACTATGGATAAAAACTCATATTCCCATGAAGACAATATGGCCCCTTACTTTGACGAAGACGACAATGCTGAAGCCAATAAGCACAAACGAGCAGTAAGACGTTTGCTTGAAGATAGGCTTGAGAGAAAACGCCTTAGGGATGAACTAGAAGACTTTGACGGTGAGCTAGAAGGTGAGTTTGACTGGGATGAGTTTGGTTTAGATGAAGGGCGTTAAGCGTTAATGCCCTTCATGTTTGAGTTTGTGTGTACGCTGCAGCAAGCAGCGTATTTTCAAGTAAACTTACAATGGTCATTGGGCCAATGCCACCAGGTACTGGTGTAATCCACGCCACTTTTCGTTTGACTTCCTGAAAATCTACATCTCCCCTTATTGTACCGTCTGGTTCACGATGAATCCCAACATCTACCACAATGTGATGCTGATGAAAGCAGTCAGGTGGAATGATATCTTTACTACCCGCCGCAATCACAACAAGCTCAGCACTTTTAATGTGTTGTGCAAGGTTTTTGGTGGCGCGGTGGCAGAGCGTGACAGTTGCTTTTTTTAGGAGTAGCTCAAGTGCCATGGGGCGGCCTACAATATTTGATTTGCCGATAACGACTGTATTGAGGCCGTGTGGGTCGATATTGTAATACGCCAGTAACTTGATGATGCCATGAGGCGTGCAGGGGCGAAATATTGGGGCTCCCTGTGCAAGTCGTCCTAAATTATAAGGATGAAATCCATCGACGTCTTTAAGCGGATTAATACGTTCAATAATGGTACGTGAATCAATGTGCTCGGGGAGTGGTAGTTGTACTAAAATACCGTCTATTTCTGTGTTCTCATTTAAAGCGTCAATGAGTTCAATGAGGATGCTTTCATCTGTTTTATTGGGTAGGTGATGAGCAACAGAGGTAAAACCGATGGACTCACATGCTTTGTGTTTATGATTGACATATATTTTGGATGCTGGGTCTTCACCCAGTAAAATCACAGCAAGGGCGGGGGGACGAAGGCCTGCTTTTCTACGCGCAGCAACTTTTTTTTGAAGCGCTTTAAGTCGTTCGTCGGCGACTTTTCTTCCATCTAATATAGAAGCTGTCATCGTGATAACCTGTATAATGCTATGAATGCGTTTTGACAAATCAAGAGGCCTATTATACATTGCTTTTTTTAAAAACAAATCTTTAAGCATCTATTTATTGGATCTCATATGCGAATTGCCTTGATTATTGAATATGATGGAAGTCAATTTCATGGTTGGCAATCGCAACCGGGGCTTCGTACGGTGCAAGGTGTTTTGGAGCTGGCGCTAAGCCAGGTAGCGAATCAAGACATTCGTGTTGTTTATTCAGGACGAACAGATACAGGGGTGCATGCGACCCACCAAGTAGTTCATTTTGATACAAATATCATTCGAAACGTACGTGCATGGGTACATGGTACAAATGCACTGTTACCCAAAGATGTGTGTGTCAAATGGGGTCAGGAAATAGCCGATGATTTTCATGCGCGTTATTCGGCTTTGTCGAGGCGTTATCGTTATGTGATTTATAATGCTGCCATTCGGCAGTCACTTTTACAAGGCAATGTGACTTGGCAATCGAGGCGGCTTGACAGCAACTTAATGCATGAGGCTTCACAGATTTTACTGGGTGAACATGACTTTACATCATTTAGAGCGGTGCATTGTAATGCGAAGACACCGGTGCGAGAGGTGCAAGCAATTCAGGTGTTTCGACGCGGAGATTTGGTCATTTTAGATATTACAGCGAATGCTTTTTTGCACCATATGGTGCGAAATATTGCAGGTGTTTTGATGGCGGTTGGGCAAAGTCGCCACGAAGTGAGTTGGGTTAAAGACGTGTTACAAGCAAAAGACAGAAGGTTGGGCGCTGAAACGGCACCGTCTTATGGCCTTTATTTAGTAAATGTGAGTTATCCAGAAAAATTTAAGTTGGCATCGTTAATGGTTGGTCCATGGTTTTTAGGGCACATGAATACTTAAAAACCTGTGGTCATTGGAGATAATATGAGTAATACAGGTGACGTGGGCGCTGAAGATACGCTAACACATTTTATTTATCAAAAAATACAAACAGATTTAGCATCAGGAAAGCATCAAGAAATCATTACGCGTTTTCCCCCTGAGCCAAATGGTTTTTTGCATATAGGGCATGCGAAAGCGATTTGTGTCAGCTTTGGATTGGCTGAGCTGTTTAAAGGGCGCTGTTATTTGCGGTTTGATGATACAAATCCGATGCGTGAAGAGGCTGTATTTGCGCGCTCAATAGAGGAAGATGTGAAATGGCTTGGTTTTAAATGGTGTGCTAAAACGCATGCGTCTGATTATTATCAAGCGTTTTATGATTTTGCATGTGAGTTAATTCGGAAAGGGCTTGCATATGTCGATAGCCTAACAGCAGATGAAATGCGTACCCATCGAGGCACCTTAACCGAAGTAGGAAAGGAAAGTCCTTACCGAACACGCTCGGTTGAAGAAAATTTAGACTTATTTCAGCGCATGAAAGCAGGGGAATTTGAAGATGGTGCGCATGTATTGCGGGCTAAAATTAATATGCAAGCCGGCAATTTAAACATGCGCGATCCTGCGATTTATAGGATACGTCATGTGCCACATGATAGAACCGGAAATACCTGGTGTATTTATCCGATGTATGATTTCGCACATCCATTATCTGATGCCCTAGAGCATATCACGCATTCGTTGTGTACGCTTGAATTTCAAGATCATAGGCCTCTATACGATTGGTTTATTGAACACTTGCCTGTGCCCGCGCGTCCTGTACAAACAGAGTTTGCGCGTCTTAATCTGTCGCATACAATTACGAGTAAACGAAAGCTTCGCCTATTGGTTGAAGAAGGTATTGTGAATGGTTGGGACGACCCGCGCATGCCAACGCTTTGTGGTATGCGAAAGCGGGGTTATCCAGCACAAGCAATACGAAACTTTTGTGAAATGACGGGTGTTTCAAAAAGTGATTCGGTCATTGATATGGGAGTTTTAGAAGCTAGCGTACGAGATGTTTTAAATCAAACCGCAAAGCGTGCTATGTGTGTACTCGACCCAGTTAAAGTTGTGATTGAAAATTACCCTGAGAAGCGGGTAGAGCTACTTAAAACAGATACGAGAGAGCTTCCTTTTTCTCGTGAGATTTATATCGAGCGTAGTGATTTTATGCTAGAGCCTGTTAAGGGGTATTTTCGCCTAGCGCCTGATAAAGAGGTGCGTTTAAGGCATGCTTATGTGATTTGTTGTACGGATGTCATTTATGATGAAGTGGGCCAGATTAAAGAATTACGGTGTACCTATGATGAAGACACACTGGGTAAAAAACCTGAGGGTCGAAAGGTGAAGGGTGTGATTCACTGGGTTGCGGTGGATAGTGCAGTACCTGTTACTATTTATCAATATGACAGACTATTTCATGACGAAAATCCGGCGCGAGAAGAAGACTTTATGCAGTTTTTAAATCAAGATTCCTTACATGTTCAAACAGGATATGCGGAACCAATGTTAATTTCTCAACCATTGGGCGAAGTGTTTCAGTTTGAACGTTTGGGCTACTATTGCGTAAATACATGTGATGAGGTAGGTGCTGTGACCGTATTTCATCGTGTGGTTAATTTAAAAGATACCTGGGGTAAGATTCATGCTGCCACTTGATTTATATAATTCGTTGACACGTAAGAAAGAGCGTTTTGAACCGATGACACCAGGCCATATTAAGCTCTATGTGTGTGGTATTACGGTATATGATGCTTGTCATCTGGGGCATGCGCGCGCGATGGTGTCATTTGATGTGATGGTGCGCTTCATGAAAGCGGCAGGTTATGAGGTTACTTTTGTCCGAAATATCACCGATATTGATGACAAAATCATTAAACGTGCCCTTGAGCGTAATATTTCAATTGACGCGCTCACCTCACAATATATTATGGCTATGCACCGTGATACCGAAGCGCTCGGGTGTTTGAGTCCAACGCATGAGCCACGTGCAACAGCGTATATTGCGTCAATTATTCAATTAATAACACGTTTAATTGAACAGAAGCGGGCTTATATTAGTGATGATGGCGATGTATGTTTTGATGTTTCTTCTTTTGAAGAATATGGCAAACTGTCGAATCAAGATATAGAAGGTTTGAAGTCAGGGGTGCGTATTGATGTACAACAAGGCAAGCGCTCTACACTTGATTTTGTGCTTTGGAAGCGCGCAAAAGCAGGGGAGCCAAGTTGGCCTTCACCGTTTGGCGAAGGGCGTCCGGGTTGGCATATTGAATGCTCTGCTATGGCCATGGACACACTTGGTGAGCAATTTGATATCCATGGCGGGGGGCTCGACTTACAGTTTCCACATCATGAAAATGAAATTGCACAAAGTGAAGGTGCGACGGGTAAGCCATTTGCAAATTATTGGTTGCATGTTGGTATGTTGCAGGTCAATCAAGAAAAAATGTCTAAATCTCTGGGGAACTTTTTTACCATTGAGTCGGTGCTTGAAAAACATTCGCCAGAGGTATTACGTTACTTTTTATTAAGCAGCCATTACCGAAGCTTTTTGAACTACTCGGAAGAGAATTTGATGTTGGCCGAAAAAGCACTCACGCGGTTGTATCAATCGCTAAGAGGCATTGAGGTTGAGGTGGACGCTTTAATTGATGCAAGTTGGTTGAAGCGTTTTGAGGCAACCATGCAAGACGACTTTAATACGCCTGAGGCGTTGTCTGTTTTATTTCAGTTGAGTCATGAGGTAAATAAAACAGCATCGACTAAACTTGCCGCAACACTCAAATATTTAGCAGGCATTTTAGGGTTGTTACAGGCTTCACCGGATGCTTTTTTAAAGTCAGGTGTGAATGCTATGGCAGTTGATGCGATAGAGTCACTTATTAATGAAAGAAATGATGCACGTAGTGCACGGGATTTTGTAAAAGCTGATGCCATTCGGGCTCAGCTTTTAGCAGATGGAGTGGAACTTGAAGATACTGTTGAAGGAACAATCTGGAGACGGGCTTGACAGCGAGGCAAGAACAGGACAAAATCGCCACCTGTTGGCTATGTAGCTCAGCTGGTTAGAGCGCGGCACTCATAATGCTGAGGTCGGTGGTTCGAGTCCACCCATAGCCACCATTTTCAACTTTCTGACTTTATAATGATTAAAACACTAGGTATTTAGACTGAAGTTAGGTATCATAGGATGACCTTTCTAGCTGTTTTGATTAATTAATGCGCACACTGAACTTTATTGGTTGTATTGCGGCTGCTTTTTTTTGCCTTGGGGCTGTTGTAAAAAGCGACATGCAACATAAGCCAAATACAACAGATGCACCGGTCAATACCTCAAATAGCACACGTTATGCGGAGTTTTTGCCGTCTGAAATATCTACTTTAGTGCTCGATGAAAATAACAAGCTAGCCCAGCAGCAAACCAAATCCTTGATGGGTGAGCATGAAGCCTCGCCCAAGCCCGGAAACTGGGATAATGCAGCACGCGAGAAGGCATTTCATGCAGCAGAAATCGCTACAAGCACCGCCCAAGAAACAAAGCTATGGAATTTACGCGATGTAGATATTAGAGCGGTAATTGGTGAAGTGTCACGCGTTACAGGTAAAAACTTCTTAGTAGACCCACGGGTGCAAGGAAAAATTTCTATTTTTTCAAGTGTTCCAATTTCAGATAAAGCGCTATACCCTGTATTTTTATCTGCGCTACAAGTTTCTGGGTATGCAGCTATTCCAAGTGGTGATGTCATTAAAATTCTTCCTAATATGGAAGCGCGTACGCAGTCTCCTGATGGCGTACATGCACCGAATAATATCCATAATCCGAGTAACGGTGATGATTTGGTTGTACAAGTGATTCCAGTTGAACATGCGCCTGCTGATCAACTCGTACCTGTTTTAAGACCTCTAATGCCACAGTGGAGCATTGTTTCATCTTATACACCAACAAACATGCTCATTTTGTCTGGGCGCGCTAGTAATATTAAGCAAATGACCGATATTATTCGCCAAGTAGATGTTTCATCAGGAAATGACATTGATGTAATACCGCTTCACAACTCATTGGCAATGGATGTAGTGAATACCCTAAGAGACTTAATGAGTGCACAGATAACCACAGGCACAAGTCCACCACTGACTTTGGCTGCAGATGATAGAAGTAACTCTGTACTGGTGAGTGGCAGTAAAGCAGATAGAATACGATTACGGGTTTTGATTTCACAGCTTGATGGTAAAGGGCATCACTCGTCTGATAGTAATACACAGGTGATTTATTTGCATTACATGCGCGCTGAAGACGTTGTACCCATTTTAGCGGGTATTGCGCAAGCTAATTTTAGTGGGACTGTTGGTACAACCATTGGTACGATTACAAGGCCACCTTTAGATAGCACAAACCCTGAGTCTGGTATTGTAAATGTGCAAGCGGCGGCGTCAGGCGATACCGTGGGCATCAATAATAATATGCCAGTTTCTCCAGGTTCAACCCAAACAGAATCGGGTACTAAACCAATGGTGCAAATTATTGCAGAACCCAATACAAACTCTGTTATTATTAATGGCCCGACTTCGCTGATAAGAGTATTGAAGTCGGTTGTGAGCCAGCTTGATATTAAACCGGCACAACTGCTAATTGAAGGCATGGTTGCTGAAATTAACGAGAATGACTTTAAAAGCTTAGGCGTTGAGTGGGGAAGTATTAATCAAGAAACCCATAACCCGAATAGCTTTAGAGCAGGGTTTGCTGTTTTAAATTCAAAAACGTCACTAAATGATTTTCAAGCACAAATTTATGCCTTGGCAAGACAACGAAAAGCAAATATTTTGTCTACACCGTCGGTTGTTGTATTAGATAACCGACAAGCCAAAATTTTGGTTGGAAAGCAGGTGTCTGTCGCAACTTCCTCTTATCCTAATAATGCAGGTGGTACAACAACAGCGAGTCCTTTTACAACCTTTGACAGAATGAACGTTGCATTACATTTGTATGTGAGGCCACAAATTACGAGGGGTCAAGGCATTCAAATGCAAATTGACCAAGGCCTTGATACCTTAGACCCACTCGCAAGTAGTGGCGATGCGAACACCACTCCAACGTTTAATATTAGTGCGATTGTAACATCTGTGCATGTGGATAGCGGAGATGTGGTTGTTTTAGGTGGTTTAATCCAAGATAACTTGGCTAGCGATAATTTAGGTGTGCCTATTTTGGGAGATATTCCAGGGGTTGGGCGTTTATTTCAGCACAATATTACAAATCGTGAGAAAAAGGTTTTGATGGTGTTTATTCGCCCCATCATTCTGAAAACAGAAGCAAGCACAGTAAATGTTTCTGGTGCTAAATATAATGATACGCGTCTTGAACAGCTGGCCATATCACGAGCTCAAGAAACATTCAGTCAAGACAATAAAGAAACCATCTTAAAGCCACTGAAAAATGCTAAATTACCAAAGCCGTTTGATTATTCAAAGAAGCAAAAGTAGGCCATGGAGACTCGAGAAAAAATACCACGCCTACCCTATGTATTTGCGAAGAAGCACGGTATCGCCATTACGGGGTTTGATGAGGCAGGCGTTGCACAGGTAGTACATTTAGCAGAAACACCACTTCAGGTGTTTTTAGAGGTGCGCCGTTTTGCAGAAACAGAGCTATTAGCAGAAGCGGTGAGCCCTACTATGTTTCAAAAACACCTTGCAGAGGTGTATGAATCAAAGTCTTCTATTTTAGATGCAACTGAAGGTATGGAAGACGATTGGGATTTAATGCAATTGGCAGAGCAGGTACCTGTTGGTGAAGATTTATTGGATACTCGAGATGAAGCGCCTATCATTCGTCTTATCAATGCCTTATTTACACAAGCAATTAAACAAAAAGCCTCTGATATTCATATTGAGACGTATGAGCATCGAGTGGTGGTTCGAAACCGTGTAGATGGTGTTTTGCAAGAAATTCTTGAAATTCAACGTGGGATAGCCCCGCTTGTGATTTCAAGGGTTAAAGTGATGGCAAAGTTAGATATTGCTGAAAAAAGAGTGCCGCAAGATGGTCGTATTGCACTTAAAATTGGGGGGCACAGCATCGATGTGCGAGTCTCAACCTTACCATCGAATCACGGTGAGCGGATTGTATTACGTATTTTAGATAAACAGTCGGCTCAACTCGATTTAGGGTTATTGGGTATGCCGCAGGATACGATGAATACCATTCGAAAAATGATTGCAGAGCCTCATGGTATTTTATTGGTAACGGGTCCAACGGGGTCGGGTAAAACCACATCTCTTTATGCAATGCTCACAGAGTTGAATCAGGTGAGCCGTAATATTTTAACGATTGAAGATCCAATAGAGTATGACTTGCCAGGTATTGGGCAAACACAAGTCAATCCAAAAGTAGAAATGACCTTTGCGCGCGGACTTCGTGCGATTTTACGTCAAGATCCAGATGTAGTAATGATTGGTGAAATTCGAGACCTAGAAACGGCAGAAATTGCGGTTCAGTCAAGTTTAACCGGGCATTTGGTGCTTTCAACACTGCATACCAATACAGCACTTGGCGCGATTACACGTTTGCATGACATGGGGGTTGAGTCGTTTCTTTTGTCTTCGAGTCTTGTTGGACTAGTTGCACAACGCCTGGTTCGAACCCTTTGTCCTTTTTGCAAAGTACCTCATGTATTACGTGAAGATGAGCGCGAGTTAATGGCACTAGAAATTAGCACGGATGTTATTTCTATTTTCGAACCAGCAGGGTGTGAAAAGTGCAACCAAATTGGATATCGTGGCCGTACAGGCATCTATGAGCTTATTCCAATTGATGAGACGCTACGCGGATTTATTCATCGTAATGAGAGTCTTCAAAGCATGCAAGCCTATTTACGTCCGAGTATTCCAAGTATTCGCGCAGATGGGTTTAAGCGCGTTTTAAATGGTGATACATCACTTGCTGAAATTTTACGTGTTACCAGTCAATAACTGACTTTATTTTAACCTAAATCCTGGATAATAAAACCTAAATTGGCTCAATTTATAAGCTAATGATTTTTAGAAATACAAATAACCCACTATATACACATATAAAATGAAGGGTGATTTATGAGCAGTTATCCAGAGTTGAGGTTTATTTTATGCGCTATACTCAACTCAATGTCTTTTTTTTTATTTTTATGGTTTTTTTATGCCCTACATTGGAGAGGCAACCACAAAGCTTTATCAAGCGATTGATATCCCTGATGATGCAACAGAGCATGAGAAGGCACTATTAGAGGCGTTAATTGCCTATAGAAGCGCTTGGGCGGGTGTTAAGCAGAAAAAGTCGCTGTGGGATAAGGTAAAAGATAGAGATTATTTTGAAAGCACACTTTTGCATCATTTAACGGCATTAAGCGAAGAAGAAAATTGGGGGATGACGAGGCAAGAAATCAAGATATATTGTATGGAACAAGGGCTATTTAAGCCTTTTGAGGGTAATTTTTCCGTAAAAGCTTACCTTCAAAGTATGAAAAAAATAGTAGGTGAAGGACAGCTCAGTTTTTATTTTTTTATGGAAAAAGTACCTGATTTGATAGATAGCTTAGAAGAAGCAGGTACGGATGACACAGTATTAGAAATAAAACGTGCAGAAATTAGAGAAATGGTAGGAGAAAGAACCTATTTATTGGATGCAATTCCAAGTCAATTAATGGGTGCAGATAAAAAACAGTCAGAAAGAACACATGAGCGCCCGAATTGGGTGCTTGAAAGGTTAGTATCCGAAGAAGAAGTGCGCCAATTTGCTCCTTTATACACGCCTAATGATCTGATTTCTGTGATAAGAGCACGCAACAAAAAAGGGCTTCCTCCTTTACCTTTACTTGAAGATACGCGATACATTGCTTGGTTTTCAGAGCGACTTCAGGTGTGTGGTATTCAAGATAATACTTTTTCAAGTGGATATTTAGAGTTATTAAAAGCGACTGATAAATATCTTTCAAATGGCGGGAAGATGAGTTTTAAGCTGCAATGCTTGTTTGATAATACAAACTGGTTTTCAGCGATGGAGCAGTATAAGTCATCGTATGAAACACCTCTTGAAAATATAAGCGACTTGGGGCATGAGCTATATGAAGCAATGAGGGCAATGTTTAATTTATTGCTCAACTTATTGGCTATTCTAACAACAGTTGTATTAGCCCTTATGATTGAGGCGATATTGATTGCAAGTTTAGTCATGTTTTTTGAACCACATATATTTATGGCATCACTTGCATTATCACAAGCGATACCGGGAGGTGTTTTGATTATTCCCTTGATTGTGGTTGGCGCGCTTGGACTTATGATTGCGACAGCATCCGCGGCAACAGGTATTTTGTCTGATCTGTTGCATGAAACTCCTTTGTTGCCCAGTGATATAAGAGAAAGTGTTATGCGTTTAGCGAGTCGAATTTGTACGTCCTTTAAGATATTATTTAACCAGGGGATTAGAGAGCAAGCTGCAATGAATGCACCTGTAGCAGAACAAGAAGATGCAATACAGGAAAAAAATGATATAACACCCGGTATATTGCCTGATACAGGACGAATTATTCGGTAGGGAAAGGTTGATTCCTACCATGTTGTGGTTTAATATTGACCATTATGTTTTAATGTAACAAAGAGAGTGTTATGGTATATGACAATCTATCTCCGAGAGTAGATTTGAAGACGGGTCCTTCGTTAAGCAAAGATCTCCAAAATTTAGGGATTAATACAACACAAGTTACATTGGGTGATTTGCATTCAAATGCCATTAAACTGCTGGATAGTTTGGTGCGTTATGGTGTTTGCGAGCTTGGGCAACAAACTTTTAAGCAATTGCTTGGATTGTATTTAAAAAAAAATCCGACAGAAGACGACAAAAAAGCTTTTATACGACATATTCAAACTGCACTTAAAGTTATAGACTGTAAAATTTTACTTCGCCTTATTGGAGACATTGTTGCAGATCGCGGTAAAAATGATTTGTATGTGTTGGCCATTCTTGATGTTTTGAAAAAGCAGGGGGTCCCTATCTCTACCCTTGTTTCTAATCATGATGTTGAGCTTATCCTTGCTTATGAACGCTATAAAAAAAATGGCGGCGATTTTCAGTTAAACAAAGCTGGTATTGTACTGGAGCAGATAGGCTCTATTTTAGTTTTAGAAGCAAGTATTGGCGAAGGAAAAGCAATTTCATCTGCTGAATTTGAACGTTTGATGGAAGCGGTTTATTTACCTACCTTAAAATTAGTCGATTACTCCCTAACGGGAACAGATCCCAAACATATTACTATTTTTAGCCATGCACCCATTGATTTAGCTGTGATTAGACATATGGCAGAGAAGTTTGAAGTTGCTTATAGTGCTTCAACCGCGGATGAATTGGCTTTGACGATAGATAAAATTAATCGGCGTTTTTCTAGTTATGTGCGTGATGGCAATTTTAATTTAATTTATGATAGGGTAAAAGTTCCAA
This sequence comes from Gammaproteobacteria bacterium, assembly GCA_030147855.1. Taxonomy (GTDB): domain Bacteria; phylum Pseudomonadota; class Gammaproteobacteria; order Legionellales; family Legionellaceae; genus JAALKW01. Next base: position 2,354 of record JASBUO010000003.1, on the reverse strand, counting down.
AGAACTACTATGTTCCCAAAACAGCATGTGTTGAATGTGCAATCTGGAATAGGGACGAAGATTTAGATGCCGGAAGCGATACAATTGATGTAGCAAATGTGACCTTTGTATATGGGCATACTAAAGGAGGACATCATAAGAGGAATAATGCAGAGTGCATTGATAATACAGCAGGAAAGGGCAGTTTAGCACCTGCGGTTGATCCTGTTATTATTTCAGATGAACCCCATTCCCAGGCACGTTATATAAAGATGAAACCATCAGCCTATCTTTCTAAACAGGTATTAGAAGAGAACCAAAAAGTTTGGAGAATAGAGAAAGAAGATTTGATGGATAAAGTAAGTGATAATGAAGACGCATTGAAGGATGCGGATTCATTCACTAAGCAACGCTTCGAAGCTGAAAATGCAGTATTAAATAGCCGTATTGAAGCATACAATGCATTGCTCTTACTTAATAAACCCTTTTCTTCTAACGATGAACTCAATAGGTTAAATCAACTACTATTAGTTGCACGAGCAGATGTAAAGAAAAAAGCGTCCAAAGATACTGATGAGGACTTTATTGATGTTATCAAAAATGCACTGTCAGTTTTAAAACATTATTCGGCAGGAAGTGAGGTCAGAAAAAGCATTGAATGTATTGAGCAAGATTTAGAGGAAAAAGCATTTAAACAGGCAGAGAAAAACCTTGCTATGCTTGCTCAAGGTAGCTTTGAAGGTCTGGGAAAAGAAGGCGTGAATGCAAAGAACCGTGGTATTCTTCAAAAGGCCTGGTATACGGTCATTAGTGCGATTCGATTTTTTCTAGGACTTGTTATGTCAGTTTTTACAAAAGATTCAGACCATGGAAATAAACTTGCAAAATCATTGCTTGGAAGGCAGTTTTTCTTTCAAAAACCTAAAACAAAATCTGAAAAAGCATTGATACAAGAGCAGCTGGATGTATTAGAGTCTGCAAAAGAAAAGCTCAATGGGGCGATTGATGAGGAGAATGTGTTGAACCCGTAATTTTTGCTTTTTTTTAAGTCAACTTTTTGATATAATGCACACTTTAGTATACAAAATATAGAGGTTGTTGATGCCAGTTCCCGAGTTAGATATTTCAGATACACTTGCCTCTATTGAGGACATTAACAGGCAAGTAGATTATTTTTTAGTGGAAATGGGTATTTTTAAGCCTAGCAAAAAGGGACCTACGCTTTCGCCTGTTAGAAAGGCTTCTTCAAGTGATGAAAATTCACCCATATCGCTTGAGGCATTGCTGGCTTATCAGAAAAACCAAAAGCGCGGAATACAAGCATTTACACCTCCTGCCACCCCACTTAAAAATACTCAAACACCGAATTTATCCCATACTCCAAGACGGTTTGTTGCTTCTAAGAGTGTTCCTACTACACCCAATAAGAAAGTAGTAGGTTTATTTCATTCCCCAATAAAGTCTAGTGATTCTGAGGGTTCTCCTGCTTTACCTGGCAAAAGTGCCAAAAAAACAGGTTTATTTTATGACTCAAGAGGCTCCATTATTTCTAAAAGCACTCAGGTTAGTCAATGCTATGCGTTAATTGGTCCTGATGGTCCTCGCCCTGTTAGTAGATAAAAATTGATAAAGCTAAAAATAAGGATAGGCGCTGCTAAAGGCAGCGTTGAGCTCATTTCAAATCGTGTTACAAACAGTCCAATAAAAGCAGGCAAACCATATTGGACAGCACCAAAAATACCTGATGCGGTTCCTGCATGATCTCCAAATGGTTCGAGCGCTTCGCTGGTTGCAGGCCCCATGATAAGCCCCCCACCTAGCGTGATGAAAGCATTGCTGAGCACAATACAAATCACATTTAACCCAAAGCCGTAGTTCAACAGCAGCATGATGCTTGCACCAAACATTGCAAGGCAATTTCCGATTAGAATCAGGTGAATGAGCTTAAATCTATCTAAAAGTCGCGATGCAATGTAGTTGCCAGATAAGTAAAAACATGCATTCATTCCAAATAAAAGCGAATAAGCGTAACTAGAAAGCTGCAGTCGCTTCATGAGTAAGATGCTGCCAATCGAAAAATAAAGAAAAAGGCCACTCATTACCATTGTAGTGCATATCGTAAATGCCCAGAAAGATCTGTCCTTAAGAATCAATTTATAGATACCTTGGTGTGGTAGTAGGTTGTTTTCTGAACTTGTTGTTTGTGCTTTTCGTGTTTCTGGCAATGTAGCAATTAAAAGAATGAGGCTCAATCCTGAAAAAAGCGTTAAAAAGTGAAAAGTATATTCCCAATCGTTAAAGTGGTCGATGATGCTTGCGCCAAATAGAGGTGCAAGCATTGCTGTTAAGGCAAGTGCGCAGGTAATGTAACTGTA
>JASBUO010000090.1 GCA_030147855.1 Gammaproteobacteria bacterium | reverse complement strand
AATAAGCCAACATTATACTGTAAATAAACACGTTTAGTGATAGATTTTCCAACACTGACAGATGTTTTAGAAAAGTCACTGGACTCAGTTCCTAAGCTATTGTTTTGTATATCAAAATCAACCCCTATCGATTTTTTTAGGTCTTGTAGCATTTTAACCCCTTTACTGCCCGAGCTAAGATGCATGGAGGTCATTGCTTGGATGAGCAGTTGACCGCCTGATTTACCGACACGGTCCGCAGGTTTTCCAAGTAAGAGCATTGATAAAATATCGGCCTGTGATAAATTAGGTGGGTTTGAAAAGAGTTTGACGTTGGGTGAGTCGACGCGACCACTGGCAGTAATACCAACTGTTGTATTTTCACCCAAATTAGGGCTGTCTAGGTTGTCAGCACTGAAGTCGAATAGCTGATTTGAGCCCGAAAACTGTGCATTAGCTTGTTTAAAATGGCGTATGGCACGTACGCGAATATTGGGGTTATCAATTTGTTGCCCTAAAAAGATAAGTTCACCTTGTTCAATATCGAGTTTTTGACCATATGCTTCGTAGCGCCCATCGCGTAATTTAAGCTCCCCAAATGCGGTTAATGCTTGTTTTGGAAGTTGTTTGATGTGTAACGAACCATCGATATGGCCTTGTATGCCCTTTAAATCAATTTGAACACCTTTGCCCATCTCAAGTATAACACTTGCAGTTAAATTAAGGGGGTTTGGATCTTCTTCCTCTTTTGTAAATACGGCATCGTGCGTCAGCCTCTCAGAGTGTATGAAGGATACGGGTCTAATGCGTGCTTCCGGAATTAAAATACTGCCATCAATGCTGTATGAATCTTTTGTTTTACTGAGTGCTAAATTAGGAGAAGCCTTTATTTGATACTCAGGTGTATTCATAATAATTACTTCTGTGCCCTGTAAAACAGCTTCACCTGTAAGTTCTGGTGTGATAGTGCCTTTACCATTTAAGGTTAAGGCCGGGCCGTTGTTTGATTTAACCATGGCATGGCTTTCCCAGGTGGTACCATTGGTTTTAACATTCAGCTCAACAGGATTCAGTGTAATTCCTAAATCAGGTAAGGTCACTTTTCCATCTGTTAATGCGATATTTCCAACAAATTTGGGTTGGTTGATAGTGCCTGAAATATCAATTAAGGCATTGACTTTGCCGCTTGGTTTTTCCAACATGAGTCCTATATCTGAGAGCTCGGCTAAGTCATTTAAGAACTTTAAGGAGTTGATGTTCAGTGCAAGTGTTCCTGTCAAGGGTTGTGTTTTGGGTGGTGCTTCATCGAGTTGAACTTTAGGCAAGGTCAAGCTTAGGCGGGTTGAGGTTGTTTTATCGAGTTGTGAATAGGCGTTAATGTTTAATTGCTTGGGCGTTAAGTGCGCCTTTAAGGATGCGCCTTCAAAATGGAGTGACTCAGGCGTACTTCCTTTAGGAAGCTTATAGTTGCCAGGGGTTAAGTGCGCAGTTAGGGTTGCGTGTTGCATGTCTTCAACTGTTGCATCGACAACAAGTTTACTATTTAAATCTGCTAGTTCTTGATGGAGTTGCTTGAGGTTTGGCAGGTCTGCGTGAATATGCCAAGGACCACTCATGGGCCCCTTCACAGTGATATGGTTTGCACCCAGTTTAAAGTGGGTGGTCATTAAGTCATCGATGGTTTCGATATGAATGTTGAGTATGCCTTGTGGCAGTATGATACGTGTTTCGCCATTGAGACGTAATTTTTTCTTAAAACCTCCATTAAGCTTGAATTGATCGAGTGTAATGCGGGTTGTATCGTCGGTGAGTTGTAATTGGTTTATCTCAAGTGTTTCCAACGTAATATTGAGTGGGTAAAGTGACTCTAAGTGCCATTGGAGGGTAGCATGATTTAGGGTAAGACTTTGTTTTTCATGGGTATAGGTAAGCGTATTAAAAGCAAGGCGTTTAAAAAGGTGGCCATCCAGTTGTTGAATAGTAAGTTTACCAGGTAAAAGTAAATTGGTAATGCGTAGAGTTAGTTTAAAGCCTGGGGTAGTTGCCACTAAAAACATGATAATACTCGACAAAATGACAAGTAAAAACACACAGCGTAATATTAAAGCACGTATTAGTTTCATTAAATATCAGGCCCCATATTGACCACAAACCGTACGCCGCTGTCAGACAGGGGGGTTAAGCGGTTGTTGGTTGGTTGTGCTATAGCCATTTTAATCGGGCCGACAGGTGAACGCCACATGAGACCTACACCTATATCATATTGTACGAGTTTGGGATCGGGATCATAAACAGTTCCTTTATCAATAAATGCAATAATATACCACGTGTCTAGTGTTTCTTTTTGTACCTCAATACCACCATAACTTAAAATTTTACCCGGACCAATGGAGTTATAACTAAAGCCTTTCATATTTTCAGGTCCACCGAGAAGCTGCGCAAGTGATAAAGGAAGCTTAAAAACATCATTGACCTGAGTAATACCTTGCAATATGTGTCCATAAAAACGGGTACGTATCACATCAAGTGTTAAAGCACCTTTAACGTCTAATGCCAATTCAGCAAAACTTAAGCTTGAAAAAACAGCACGCGTTGCAGCAAGCCCATTGACCGTGACATTAAAACCTGAGGGAGAAAATAAGGGATCAGTTACTTCACGCCAAGAAAGGGTTGCGCGTGGGTAAACCACAGTTTTTTCCTCGGGTGACTGCCTATCATACCGAAATGCTTCGTGTAGGCCGTTTAAAGATAAAATACGTTGATATTTAGGCATGATGTGTTGATAAACAAGCGACATGCGTCCAGATTGGCTATTACCACTGACATAATTTAAGTTATTAAATCCGCCATTAATATTAAATTGATCGTGGACTGGATCGTGCCCTGGAATAGTATATTTTGCTTGCGCTGCGTTTTGATTAGATGAGCCTTGAGCGGCTAAGTCGAGTTTATGGCCGTAGGCATTGACTGGAACCACGTGCAATCCAAGTCGGCCACGTGCTCCAGTATCGGTTCCATAACCACCAGACAGTGAGTAACGAAAGCGCTCAACAGGCTCTAAATAAACATTAAGCGGTACATAGCGGCCATTTTCATCACCAGGTTTGACGTCAACCGCTTTGAAATAACCACTAGACTTTAAGTTTGAGTTAAGTTCCATAATGTCGTCATTTGAATACGGGTGTCCGTATTTAAACGGAATGTAGCGATACAGTAAGCGGTTTGAAAGAATAATACGATTATTTGAGAACAAGGCGTTACTTTGACCTTCTGGCTTAAAAATAGCCAGTATTTTTGAAAGGCGGGGCAGTGGAGGGGCATCTTTCACTGGTGGTGTGGGACGTATGTCACCTGTCCCAAAATGAATGCGTCCGAAATAAGAGCGGATGCCTGTATCAAGATGTAGGCTGATAGAGGCTTGGTTTTTTTCTTTATCGACAAAAACATAGGCTTCCTCAAAGGTTGAATTGAGATACCCTTGATGTTCTGCTGCATTGGTTAAATCACTTTTGGCTTCTTCGTATAAAATACTGTTAAATCCATCGCCCTTTTGGATGGGTAAATTATTGTAAGCATGTCTGATTTCATGGTTATCGCGTCCTGGCCCTGAAATGCGCACGCTTAGTTGTGTAATGATAAGTTGTGGGCCTGGTATCACACGAATTTTGCCAGCATGATGTTTGCTTGGCATTGTGATGGTAATGGTAGGATTAAAATAACCATAAGGCGTGAGTGCGCGCTTTACCTGCCGTTCTAATACGCTTTTTGAAATCTTATAGTTGCTTGGATGCGCGTAGAGGTCTGCCAGACGATTTTCAACGTTTGTTTTTTGTGTTTTTTCAAGGCCTGTCACGGTAAACTTAGGCGGGGTAGGTGCTTTGGCCGCCGTGAGGAGCGTGAGACATACTAACAAAAAAAGGCTCTGAAACTGTTTTCTCATAAATCCGATAAATCTTTTTCTAGGTGATGCAAATGTTCGCGTGCATGTGCGAGAACGGCAGCTGGAATGCCTGCAAGGGCCGCAACATCAAGCCCATAACTTTCACTGGCAGGTCCCTCTTTAATTTGATATAAAAATACAATTTTTCCATCGGTAAGGGTTGCATCTACATGCACGTTTTGAATATGAGATGATGTGTCGGCAAGTGCTGTGAGTTCAAAGTAATGGGTTGAAAAGAGCGTGTATGCTTGAACAGTTTCAGCCAGGTATAAGCAGCAGGCATTTGCAAGTGCTACGCCATCACAAGTGCTTGTGCCACGCCCAATTTCATCGACCAAAACCAAGCTTTGTGCTGTTGCATGCCGTAGGATATAGGCAGTTTCTGTCATTTCAACCATAAAGGTTGAGCGGCCTTTTGCTAAATCGTCATTAGCACCAATTCGAGTAAATAATTTATCAATAGGCCCTATGTGTGCGTGTGTTGCAGGTACATAGCTGCCAATATGTGCAAGGATAACAATTAATGCAGTTTGGCGCATGTAGGTTGATTTACCCCCCATATTGGGGCCTGTGATTAAATGTGTGTTTTGAGTGGGGGTGAGGGTCAAGTCATTGGCGATAAATTCATTTTTAAGTAACGTTTCAAGGACTGGGTGTCGTCCGTTTTTAATATCAATGCCAGGTTTTTCTGAAAGCCTTGGGACGCACCAGTTCAGTGTTTCTGCACGTTCTGCTAAGGTATTTAAAACGTCAAGGGTTGCCATAGCGTAGGCCGTATGTGTAAGCGCTGTAATATGGGTTTGCAATGTATTGAGGAGTTCATCGTATAGGGTGCGTTCACGGGCAAGTGCTTTTGCTTCAGCTAAAAGCACTTTTTCTTCAAATGCTTTTAGCTCTTTGGTGATATAGCGCTCGGTATTTTTTAAGGTTTGTTTCCGCTCGTAATGTGCCGGTAGTGCATCGGTTGATTGTGCTCGTGACAGTTCAATGTAGTAGCCATGTACACGATTAAACCCAAATTTAAGAGTAGAGAGTCCGGAGCGTTCTTTTTCTGCCGCTTCGAGCTGCTTTAGGGCGTCGGTTGAGTTTTCACTGAGTGCACGGTATTCATCTAGCAAAGCGTCAAAGCCTGTTGCAATAACTCCGCCGTCTCTAATCAGCATGGGTGGATTAGAGACCAGTGCTTTGGTGAGTAAACTCAGTAAGTCGGGCTTAGGTGTGAGCGCATTGGTTATATCCTTTAAAAGCGTTGCTGTATACTGCCCGAACAAATGTTGGTGCAATTCGGGTAAAACCGCGAGGGTTTCACGCAGTTGCACGAGATCGCGAGGACGTGCTGACTTAAGGGCAATTCGTGATGAAATGCGCTCTAAATCACGGGTTCTTTTAAGTGTATGATGAATTAAGTCGATATCTTGTTTTTGAATCAATGCTGCGATGCTTTGTTGACGTGCAATCAAGGTTTCATGGTGTCGCAGTGGCCTTGCAAGCCAACGTTTTAAATAGCGGCTACCCATCATGGTAGCTGTGTGGTCGAGCGTGTTAAAAAGGGTGTGTTCTTTGGTGCCCTGTTGATTATTAAAAAGGGCGAGATGTGCCTGAGTAGCAGCATCCAGCGCTAAGTAGTCTTCGTCTTTTTCAAGGGTTAAGATGTTTAAGTGCGGCAGGGCTTGGCGCTGCGTGAGGTTTAAGTAAGCAAGTAGGGCTCCTGCTGCAGAAAAGGCTTGGGTATAGTCTGCACCTCCAAAGGCATGCAAGTCTGAAACATTAAACTGTTCACGCAGCGCGGTTTTTGCACGCTCAATTTCAAATTCCCAGGCAGGTCTAACATGTAAGGGATATGAGGTTTGATTGAGGATGGGGGTAAGTGTTTCATCAATCAAAATTTCGGCAGGGTTTAGGCGTGTTAATGCTGCAAAGAGTTCCGCCTTTGAGTTCAGTTCAATTAGGTGAAAGCGCCCACCGCTTAAGTCAACCCATGCGATGCCAATATTTTTTTTCGTTTGATGAATGGCGAGCAGTAATGTATCGACTTTTTCATCGAGAAGGGCATCATCTGTGATGGTGCCTGGGGTCACAATACGTACTACCTGGCGCTCAACAGGCCCTTTACTTAAAGCTGGGTCTCCAATTTGTTCACAAATAGCAACAGATTCGCCTTTTTTGAGGAGGCGTGCAAGGTAATTTTCAAGGGCATGATAAGGGACTCCCGCCATTGGAATGGGTTTACCTTTGGATTGTCCGCGGTGGGTTAAGGTTAGGTCGAGCAGATTTGCTGCGTGAACGGCGTCTTCAAAAAAAAGTTCGTAAAAATCACCCATGCGGTAGAGTAGGAGCATATCAGGGTGATTTGCTTTGATACCTAGATATTGTTGCATCATAGGAGTATGTTCGGCGGCAGACATGAAGGACCTAGCATTTTGTTAAAGTCGCGAAGAGTTTAACAAAAGCATGCGTTCTCGGCGAGTACTGTGTTGCTTTGTTACACATTGGCGGCCACTTTTTATGTGTTTTGGGGCCTTTTGGGGCAATTTTCAATACGCCCTAGAACAGTATAACCCTATGCACGTGGTGCATAGGGTTATTGTTGAAAGCGGTTAGGGGCCGTCTGGACCTTTTGTAGGAGAAGGGGTGAGGTTTTCACGATTAAAGGTTTCGAGTTCAGCAAAAAATGGTCTTTTTTCTGCTGTTTTTTTTCCATAAATGTGGTACATCGTGAGATTAGCACCGGCTTCCGCAGGTCTAAATAAGTGCTGTAGATGCCCGGCTTTTTTCAGTGGGCTTTCAGGCCTTTCACTGTTTACTTCCGATAATGTCATAATTTAACCCATGTGTAGAAAACAATAATTATTATTGTCAAAAAAAATATCATATGTAAAGCAAAAGGTCAATTTTTATCTTTGGTATGTTGGCAGTTTGGGGAGGCAGGTGCGTTACCGCGTTTTTCCCACTCTTCAGGGGTATATAAATGTAGGCTTAGGGCATGCAGCCCGTTTTTGAATTCATTACTCGCCAAATCGTTTACAAAACGATGGCGTGCAAGTCGTGATTGGTTTGTAAAATAAGCTGAAACCGCTACTACTTTAAAGTGTGTTTCAACACCTGGGCGTCTATGATTACCTGATTCGTCTACTACTTCTAAAAATACTGGTAATAGAGCGGAAGATAGCGCATCATGAAGGCGTTTTTTTCGAGTCATCGGAAAAACAAGCAAGTCGTTCGTAAAAGATGTCACGGAGTGTAAGCATTTTTTACGTATTTGTCATCTTATCATGGAGGAAACGTATGAAATCTAAGCTAAAAGGGTTTACTTTAATTGAGCTGATGATTGTGGTTGCAATCATTGGTATTTTGGCATCCATTGCTATTCCTGCTTATCAAGACTACACCATTCGAGCACGTGTTATTGAGGGTGTTCATTTGGCAGCCCCCGCAAAGCTTGCTGTTTCGGAGTCTGTTTTAAGTACGGGTGTGTTACCTAAAACACAAGCGGAAACAAGCTATGAAAGCCCTCAGGCAACGCCTTATGTTGCATCTGTCAAAATTGCAGATAAAACAGCGGATATTATTGTGCTGTATACGGAATCTGTGGGTAAAAAGAGCACGCTCATTTTTAAACCAACTTTGCATGCAACAGGGGATATTGCGTGGGCATGCGATGGTGGTACTTTGGCCTCAAAATACCGTCCATCGGGCTGTAGGTGATACAACACCTTGGGTTATGTGAATAAACCAAGGTGTTTTTTCAACTTATTTCCAGGGTTTGAGTTTTGGTGTAACCAGCTCATTTTTGAGTTGCACATAATCAGGTATTCCATTGATATAGGGTGGATATGCTTCTCCTTGAATAAGAGGGGCAAGGTAGCGTCTACATGCATCTGTAATTCCCATACCATCTTCACGGATAAAATCTTTAGGCATTGCACGCTCTTGGTTTGCTACATCACTTAAAGGAACGTGTCCAATAGACCATCGATACGGTGAGTCATTTTCTCGAACCACGATTGGCATAATGGCGTTTTGACCGGCTAGCGCAAGTTCAACAGCTGCTTTTCCAAGCGCGTAAGCTTGTTCAACATCAACGCTTGATGCAATATGACGCGCTGCGCGTTGCAAATAATCAGCAACTGCCCAGTGATATTTGTAGCCTAATTCCTGCTTCACTAAATTGGCAAGGACTGGCGCAACACCACCTAACTGCGCATGCCCAAATGCATCTCTTAGGCCTGCATCACTTAAAAACTTGCCTTCTTCATTTTGGACACCTTCATAAACTACTACGACACCATAGCCATGTTTTTTAACACAATTGTCGACACGGCTAATAAAGGCGGTAGGATTAAATGTAACTTCAGGAAATAAAATAAGGTGTGGTGGCTCATGGCGTGATTCACCGGCAAGGCCGCTTGCGGCAGCAATCCACCCGGCATGTCGGCCCATTACTTCAAGGATAAATACTTTGGTTGAGGTTTGAGCCATCGAAGCAACATCAAAGCCTGCTTCTTTAGTAGATACAGCAACGTATTTTGCAACAGAGCCAAAGCCTGGGCATGTGTCGGTAAAGGGGAGATCGTTATCAACCGTTTTGGGAATACCAATACAGGTAATAGGGTAGCCACGTTTTTGGCTAATTTCAGCGACTTTATTGGCGGTATCTTGTGAATCTCCGCCACCGTTATAGAAAAAATAGCCAATATTGTGTGCTTCAAATACTTCAAGTAAGCGCGTAAATTCTTCCCCATCTGATTTGAGTTTATGCCGGCAAGAACCAAAAGCGCCTGAGGGAGTATGCATGAGTTTTGAAACGTCTGCGTCACTTTCAAAAGAAGTGTCAATTAACGCCTCAGATAGTGCGCCCACAATACCTGATTGTGCAGCAAATACTTTACCAATTTGATCGGGGTATTTACGTGCTGTTTGAATCACGCCGCAGGCAGATGCATTGATAACTGCAGTCACTCCGCCTGACTGCGCATAGATTGCGTTTTTAATAGTGCTCATTATGTGGTTCATCCTTATTGTTTTTTATTCCGTCACTAAGTCGAGTGTTTTATGTGCTTCAATGATTGCGTTTATATTGTGCACGACGTCATTGAGTGCTTCTTTTAATGTGTTATCGGTGTCAGTGTGTTCTGCCAAATATTCAAGCTTTGCAAGCGCTGACTCAAGTTTTGGAAGTCCAGAAAATCCACAGGCGCCTCTCAGTGTATGGGCAGATGTGGCAAGTGCCGCTTTATCACTGGCTTTCATGGCAGACAAAAGCGCTGCACGATGTGTTGGTAGTTCTCCAACCAGCTTGTCTAGAAACTCGCGCGCAAGCGTGCTATTTCCCGACATTTTTTGAACGCAGCGCGTCCAGTTAATAGGGGTTACTTTAGCATCTTGTAGCACGGTAAGTAAGTGATGTAGTAATAAGTTTTCATCAATAGGTTTTGGAAGTTTTCTATCAATTTTTTGTTCATTTAAATCAGCACGATCGAGATCGTGGCTGTCTGCACTGATTAAAAGAACGGGCGTGTTTTTATTGAGGGTTGTATGTTCTCGGATGCGTTGGGTTGCCTCTAATCCATTTAGTTTGGGCATATGCAAATCAATTAAAATGGCATCGAATTGTTTTTGATGACAAATAGCAAGTGCTTGCTCACCATCGTCCACCATATCAAGCGATGCACTTGTACCAAGCCATGCATTGAGTAACATGCGATTAACCGCATTATCTTCTGCTATAAGCAAGTTAGGGCGTAGGTCACGTAAATTAGCTCTTAAGCGCTCAAGATCGAGATGGTTGGCTTTGGGGGATGCATTTTGCAGTAGAATAGATTCAACACTATCTTGTAATTTTTGAATACTGCAAGGTTTCATTAAGAAGCGTTGTGCACCAAGTGCTTGGTAGTCCTCAATCAGAAACTTTGACATTAAAATCATTGGAATGTTGTGCTGATGCAGAAACTGTGCCAGCGTTTTTTCGTGTTCAGGATAGACGCTGACAAAGGCAAGCGCTGCATCATCGTGTTGGGCAAAAGCAACTTTGAGGGCATCAAGTGTGTTGGCTTTTACGCAAGTGATGCCAAAATGGCCAAGCCCATGACACAGTGCCTCCAGGTGAAGTGTATGTGTATCAAAACAAATAGCTTTGATATGGCTAAAATGTTTGGGGGCTGTTTTTTCAACTTCATATGCTGGTAATTTAGTGAATTTTAGGTAAGCAGAAAAAGTAGTTCCCTGGTTAGTATCACTTTTAAGTGTAATATGGCCTTGCATGTGTTCGGCGAGTTGTTTACAAATAACAAGCCCAAGACCCGAGCCGCCATAGCGGCGCCCGGTGTTTACGCCTGCTTGGTGAAAGGCATGAAAAAGGGCTTTTTGTTCGTTTGGTGAAATGCCAATTCCTGTGTCTGTTACAGATAGACAAACCGTGTAGTGTTGTTCTGTAACTTCATGAACACGTGTGCGCACGAGTATATGACCTTGTTCAGTAAATTTAATGGCATTATTGACGAGATTGTGAATAATTTGTTTGAGCCTGATAGGATCACCTACCATAGTTTTTGGCACATCAAGGGCAGTTGACGGAATGAGGTCGAGCCCTTTTTTATGCGCATTAGGGGCTGCAAGGCCCAAGACATCATCAATGCAATTCCGAATATCGAGAGGAATGGTATCAAGCTTTAGTTTGCCTGCGTTAATTTTAGAGTAATCAAGGATATTATTTAAAATGGCGAGTAAATCTTTGGCTGATGCCTTAATGGTTTTGACGTGGTCGCGTGCAATGTTTGAAAGAGAAGTTTCAAGGAGCACATTAGCAAAGCCAATAATACCATTCATGGGAGTTCGAATTTCATGACTTAAGCTGGTGATTAAGCTTGATTTTTGTGTGAGTTGTTCTTCTGCCTTACGCTTATCGAGTAATAGCTGGATATTTTTTTCTTCGAGTAGTTCGAGGCTTTGTTGTAGATCTTGGGTGGCTGTATCAACATGTTGGTTAAACTCGTTTAGGGTCGTTAAATATTGCTTTTGCAAGTCGACGCAGCCTTGTTCAATGATGCCTAGTTCTCCCTGGCTACCAGTTTTAATGGGCGTTTCAAAGGCTTCGTTTGAAATTTGCTTCATGGTATGACGCAAACGTGTAATGGGGCGATGAATTTTTTTTGATAGAAAGTAGTTACTTAAAAATCCGAGGCCTATGCCAAGAAACGTAATTAAAAGGCTGACTAAATACATGCTGTATTTTTTCAGTAACATAGGTTGGGTGTTTAAGTCGATAGAGACCCAACCCAAGATACGGTCAGCTTGTGCGGGGTGTGCTGTGGGGGGGGTGACATAGGCAAGACGTGAGTCGCTGTATAAATTAAACTGAGGGAGCGCAATGGGTGCAAAAAAACGAATGCTATTTTTTCCTGCGGGCCTTGTCTCAGTAAATTCACTCGTTCTAAAGGATGCAGGTGGTAGGGTATGGTGTCTTGGATGCTTGCCACCGCGATAGGCAAGGAGCTTTCCCGTTGCATCATAAAAAGCCAGTGCGAGAACGTCGGTGTTGGTAGCTGCTGCATCGACCAGTGCCTGCAGGCTGCGTGTGTCCCCTTCTAAAATCGTGAGTTGTGCTGCAGGTACCAGTTGATTGACATAGGCTTCACCAAGATGTGAGGTGTGCTCATCAAGTGTTTGGTGAAGGTGAACGTTATAAAATATCGAGAATAAAATGGCAACCAATATGATCGGAGCAAGAGATGCTAAACGTAAATGTTGCTTGATGCCAAATCCTTTCACGTAAACCTCGAGACGGGGAGGGCTATTCGGCTTTTCGCCAGAATTGAATTCGGCTATTATAGCGCCAACTAATGATTGCGCAAAATGGAGTATATTTTTATGGTTGTTAAAACACGGTTTGCCCCGAGTCCAACAGGTGTGTTGCATGTGGGCGGTGTTCGTACGGCACTGTTTGCTTGGTTATATGCAAGGCACCATCAGGGTGAGTTTGTGTTGCGGATTGAGGATACAGACGAAGCACGTTCAACGACTGAGTCAGTGCAAGCTATTTTAGAAGGTATGGCCTGGCTTGGGCTGGATAGTGATGCCCCTCCCGTTTACCAAACTGAACGTTATGCACGCTACCAAGCAGTGATTGATGCATGGCTTGGCGAAGGCAAAGCATATCGTTGTACTTGTAGTAAAGAGAGACTTGAGGCCCTTCGCGAAACACAGATGGCAGCTAAAGAAAAGCCAAGATACGACGGACACTGTCGTGCGCTCGATATACAAGTGACCAATGAGCCTCATGTTATACGATTTAAAAATCCCCTTGAGGGAGGTGTGAGTTTTTCTGATCAGGTGTATGGCGATATTCATGTTGCCAACCAAGAGTTAGATGATGTTATTTTGATGCGTTCAGACGGTCATCCAACTTACAACTTTGCGGTGGTGATTGATGACAGTGACATGGGTATTACGCATGTGATTCGAGGGGATGATCATATCAACAATACACCACGTCAAATTAATTTGTATGAGGCTCTTGGCGTGAATGCGCCTGTATTTGCACATTTACCAATGATTTTGGGTGAAGATGGTAAGCGCTTGTCAAAACGGCATGGGGCAGTCAACGTTTTAGATTTTAAAGAAGATGGTATTTTACCGCATGCATTATTGAACTACTTAGTGCGTCTAGGATGGTCCTCAGGAGACCAAGAGATTTTTAGTATAGATGAGATGATACAGCAGTTTGATTTGGCAGCTGTAAGTCGTAGTGCTGCAAGTTTTAATTACGAAAAACTCTATTGGCTGAATCAGCACTATCAAAAATCAGATGCGCCGGAGTTGGTTGCAAATGCACTGCAGTATCACTTTGATACAGCTGGCATTGATACGAGTGAGGGCCCTCTTTTGACTGACGTTGTGCGTGCACAAGCGGAGCGTTGTAAAACTTTGGTTGAGATGGTTGAGAAAAGCAGATACTTTTATCAAAATGAGGTGGTGTATGATGAGGCGGCTGTTAAAAAGCAATTACGTCCTGTGGTTTTTGAGCCATTAACTGCCTTATATCAAGCATTTGGAGCGCTCGACAGCTGGGAGGTTGATGCAGTGCAGAGATGTATTAACGATGTGTGTGCGCAGTTTGATTTGGGCATGGGTAAAATTGCACAACCGCTGCGAGTTGCTATCACAGGAGGTAGTCAGTCGCCAGCCATTGATATGACATTGGTCATGATAGGAAAAGGGCGCGTATTATCGCGGCTTGAAGCAGCACTTGACTGCATTCGTGCGCGTGCAGCAGGAGACACACCACTATGATGCTTTGTTTGGATGTTGGTAATTCACACATATACGGTGGCGTATTTGATGAGTCGCGCTTAATACTGCGTTTTCGCCATGCTTCAAAAGAAAGCACGTCAGATGAGCTTGGTCTTTTTTTAAAACAAGTACTGCGCGAAAATAATTGTGCGCCTGAAAATATTACACAAATTGCAATTGGCTCTGTTGTGCCGCAACTTGATTATTCGTTGCGTTCGGCATGTATTAAGTATTTTTCGATTGACCCTTTTTTTCTGCAAGCAGGTGCAAAAACAGGGCTTAACATAAAATACAGAAATCCAGTTGAAGTGGGTGCTGATAGAATTGCAGATGCTATTGCTGGGACGCATCGTTTTCCAGGTCAGCCGCTCATTGTGATAGATTTTGGTACGGCAACCACTTTTTGTGTGGTGGATTCTAAAAAGTCTTATCTAGGAGGCGCTATTTTGCCGGGTCTTAGGCTTTCAATGAATGCATTGTCTCATAACACAGCAAAATTACCGGCAGTTGATATCGTGCGTGTTCAGCAAGTGGTAGGGCGCTCAACTGTTGAGAGCATTCAATCGGGTATTTACTTCGGTGCGCTTGGTGCTGTACGAGAAGTGATTACGCGCGTTAAAGCACAGTTATTTCCTGATGAGTCGGTGTTGGTGCTGGCAACAGGTGGGTTTGCCGTGCTGTTTGAAGCGGAGCAAATTTACGATCACCTTTTACCAGATTTAGTACTGGAAGGGCTTCGTCTAGCAAACAAAATGAATTCAAACAAGTCAAATTGATTTATTTGGGGTTTTTTGTTTTGGAGGGATGTGTTATAGTTTCTCAGTTTAGTTATGTTTTTAGCTGAATTAAAGATTTTTAAGTTGGATACGAATGCTATAAAACATGGATGTTTTTGAAAAAATGTCCTGTTTGGTGCGTGTTTGTTTTTGATGGTAAGTCTGCTTTCTACTCATTTATAACACGAGTTGATTAACTTTTATTTTATAGGTGAAGTACATATGGGTGGCGGACAATCGGTTGAAGCAGGTGGTTCAGATAAATCAAAAGCTTCGAGAAAAGCCTTGCATATTGTTGTAAAAGAGAAAGATGCAGTGCCCGGAGATAGCGAGTCAGTTGGAGAGGAGCGGCTGCCATCAACGTTGTCTATGACAACGCGCTCGCAATTTTTATATAGGCGATTTTTTGGAACAGCGTCGCCAGATGGATTTGCTAGAGAGCTAGGGTTTCAGTTTGATGCGCTTAAAGCACATACAAAGGCTTTTTTTCAAGCGATTATGGCCTTACCTGAACGCCGAGATTTATTACCTCAGCACGAAGCGGCCTTGGCTAAATTTAGGTGTGCTATTTTAGAGATACGTTCCCAAATAGATACACCGGAAAAACATGTTCAAAAATTATTGCCGCATCATTTAAATCAAGTGATTCATATCACTCATTTAAAAAATGCTTTGCCGGGAGCTTGTGCATTACTGCTGGATGACTATTTGCGAGGGGGTTTGATACCTAGTGATTTTGTAGAAAAAATTACGGATATGACGCATCGAGGCATTAAAAAGCTACCTCAGCTTTCATATAAGCGCAAACAATTTCATCATGACGTGCCACACGCGGTACGACTAAAACTAGATGTTGAGCGAGAAATAAAAGCACTTGATATATGGCAAAATGACACAAGTGAGGGTGGCAGAAGGCATCCAAGGCGGGATGAATTCTTACGTGAAGTAACCCTCTCGATAGCGATGCTGCACGATTATTATCAAAAAAGTGAAAAAAAACCAGGGTCTCAGGCTGAGAGCGCTGAAGAGGCAACAGCTGAGCAAGTGTTTGAGTGGTTGCTTAAGGCATTAGATATACCTCTCTCAGATGCAGAGGCATCTCCCAGCCAAAACAAAATTAAAAAATTACTGAAATTGATGTGTTATCAACAGATAGTTGGTGGGACCACAGTTTTACTCGGGGACTTTATGGCTAAGCTTCCCCCTCATGAAGCGGTATCTTCGCTAGATTTAATGGCGCTTGAGCCAATAGTTGAACGTGTGCTGCTTGGAACCGGGACAGTACCTAGTCGCGCAAGAGAAAGTAATGCAAGTTTGATTACTGAAATTGATGAAGTGGCAAAAGTGCTGTCTAAAAATGATAAAACACCTGGGGCAGCACTAGAGCATGCGCTCAGTCAAGTGCGTAATAAAAAATTTGCAACGGTACCATTGCTTGAAACCTATTGTGGTGGCATGCCTGTTCTTCGGAATTTTTTCGAGCATTATTATACCCCGTATTTTTCTGGCGATGTGCTAAGGCACTATTACACGCCAGAAGATGCAGCGCAGTTTGGTAGTGAAGAAAGTTTTTTTGCGGCGGTCAATCAGCAAAACTTTTTCACACACTTCACGCCGCATTGGTTTATGCCACTAGAGTTTATTCCACAGGAGAGTGTTGCGGAAGCGCGACGCATCGCTGATTTTATTGCTTTGTGTCGTCGCGAGTATTTGGTGTCTGAAGCGCCTGCAGCATTTAACCGTGCATTTGATGAGGCGTTTGAAAGGTATGATATTAACGGGGCAATAGCACCCCGTTTTTTTCGAGAGGGTAGCATTGCTTTTGAGGGCAAATTTATTAATAGTCAGAAAAAAGCGCTTGAGCGCCGAGCGCATGAGTTAGCAGCAGCAGGCCTCAGCCCCGATGTGGTTCAACGAGTCGTTGACCCGAGAGTTTCCGCCGCAGACAAAAAAAATATAGAGCAATTAGCGTGTTTTTATCATGATATGAGTGCTGCGACAATCAAGAAAGATATGATGAAAGAACTCATGATGGCTACCATGTTTTCAGAGGGGCAGCTAATGGCCTATGAGTTAGGGTTGGATGCTTCTCAGCAGGTTGAGTTGGAAGATGATAATGCCGCAACTAATGGGCCCAGTTGCCATTAAGGAGGAGACTATAGTGGGGCTTGTTAAGTGAAAAGTTTTTATGGTAGTAGTAGAGTTCTAACTCATTCAAATAACAAGGATGTTATTTGTGAAAATAGTGCGTGTTTTAGGGTGTGTTGATAATTGGCTGAAAGGCCTAGAAACCACTTTTTCTCGTCCCTACGTACCGCGTTTTATGCGCGGTATACAGACAAAAAAAGCATCAAGGCTACCAGATGCTACTCTCAAGCCGCAGCATATCGGCGGTGGAGGGAAATGTCAACGGCTCCTAGTGTGGGCCATGAGTGTTGTTTTATCGGGTTGTGCGACAACAACGCCTCGGCATGTGGATAATCTTTGTAGTGTATTCAAACAGCACCCCGAGTGGTATGCAGATACTAAAGCGGTTGAAAAGCGCTGGCATGTACCTCAAACCACACAAATGGCCATTATCCATCAAGAATCTAAGTTTAATGCACGAGCCAAGCCTGAGCGCACAAAGTTACTATGGGTAATTCCATGGACGCGACCCTCAAGTGCGTACGGTTATGCGCAGGCACTTAATACCACATGGAGTGGTTATAAGCGTTCAACAGGACGCATGTTTGCCTCACGTTCAAACTTTGCAGATGCGGCAGATTTTATCGGTTGGTATGCACATCAAGCACATAAACGTGCAGGCATTTCACCTCACAATACAAAGGCATTATATCTTGCGTATCACGAAGGCATAGGGGGGTATCAGAGAGGTACTTATTGGCGCAAAAGTTGGCTTGTAAAGGTTGCCCGAAAGGTAGA
The DNA here is from genome assembly GCA_030147855.1 of Gammaproteobacteria bacterium. Taxonomy (GTDB): domain Bacteria; phylum Pseudomonadota; class Gammaproteobacteria; order Legionellales; family Legionellaceae; genus JAALKW01. The sequence goes on along the minus strand of JASBUO010000090.1, from coordinate 7,296 downwards.
AACGCGCGCGCATATCTATGAGGCACAATTATCTCGATGTGAGGTGACAGTGAAACGATCGGGTTGGCTTAATTGGCTTTAGCACTTACAGACTTTGAGCCACTGTTGGCATTTCATTTAGAAATTCTGTCAAATGTGGTCTTTTCTCCGCTGCAAGCATCTCGCGTAGTCGCTCAATGGTTTCAAGATAATGGCTTTCAGTGAGTTGGCCGCGCATTAGCTCAAATCGCAGGTAAACACAGTAGGTGTTGAGCACGTCTGTTTCGCAGTAGTTGCGAATGCCAGATAGATTGCCAGCTAAATATTCGTCCCATACTTTTGCGCCACTCATACCCATTTTTCCTGGAAATCCAAGCATGGTTGCAATTTCGTCGAGAGGGGCAAATGCCTTGTTTTGGTAGGCTGCGAGCACATCCATTAAATCGAGGTGTCGATAGTGAAATCGGTTGAGATAATTATTCCAACGGAAAGCTTGTTTTTGTTCACCAACTTCCCAATAAGAAGGGGCCTGAATGCCATGTAAGAGCGCACGATAGTGTAATACAGGCAGGTCAAACCCACTGCCATTCCAGCTAATTAACGTTGGAGTGTGTTTTTCAAGGCCTGTAAAAAAGCGTTGAATTAATTCAGCTTCATTCGCATTTTCATCACCAAGTGACCATACTCTGATATCTGTACCGGATTGCATTACAAGTGAAATGGCAACAATCTGTTGGAGGTGGTGCTGAAGAAAGTGATGTCCTGCTTTTTGTTTACGAAGCGCAAATAAGGCCTTGGCAGTATCGGCATCTGAGAGGCTGTGTAAGTCATATAACTTTCGTCCAGCAGCAATATCAGGGATGGTCTCAATATCAAAAACAAGTAACGACATACGGGTTCTTTTAGGTAGCGATAAAATAAGAAGGGTTAATGTATCAGATAGTGTGTGCAAGGCAAATGAAAAGCAGATGCGGAAGTTTAAATCCACGAAACAGTCCCAGCGATTTTTGTCAGTTCATAGGCAAGTAAGAAACTTATTTGGTTTACAGCATTATAAAATAGCGGCTGATGAACAACAAACACATTTGAACGCTTAGTGGAACCAATAGCAAGAAATTGTTAAACAGGTTGAGTGTGCCTAAAATTCAAGAATAGGTTGCTTAACACTTGAAATCGACTATCAACCACACAACTTGACAGTAACATTATCTGCGCTCAGTGTTGCCAGCTCACCTCTAACCAAAGCCTGAGCTTCTTCTTTATCTATATTTTGCAGTGCTGATATTAAGGATTTTGTTGCCGTTTCTTTTTCTCTCGGGCTTAGCATTGAGTTGAACAAATAACTTCTTATAACTGTTTGAATTGTTGACTCAACATCATGGATACTTAGTGCTTCACCCACTTTAGATATATCAATTTGTAGCGTAGCTAATGGGGATATACTGGTACTTCGAACATAAAAAAATTTGCAGGCATTATTCCCAATGGCAGCACCTTTAGGGTGAACAAAGCTTGCAATATAGCTAGCAACATCATAAGGCAATTCTTTGAGGGATGAAACAGAATTATTTTCCTTAACTACTTTCCTCGTTTGTACTAAACTGATAATTGTCTCTGCCAAACGCCTTATTCTTACAGACTCTAGTGCCTTTTCAACTGCATCTATACCCATTATTTTCAAGTCAGGTGGGTATAATTCTTGGTGAATAGCACATACCAAATGATTAATATCCTTAGTACTAATATCGTCATTCCAAAAAATTAATGTCAGCTTTTGCGGCACTTTGCCGGAGGGTAACGCTTGGAATAGCCAAGCGGTGCCTGCATTATTAATATCAATACCCCTAAGGTCAAGTGTCAGCCCTTGTGGTGCATTACCTGAGGGTAATGCTTGGAATAGCCTGGCGGTGCCTGCATCACCAATATAATTATCCCTAAGGTCAAGTGTCAGCCCTTGTGGTGCATTGCCTGAGAATAATGCTTGGGATAGTGAGATAGCGCCTTTAACAGAAATTTCATTATGACTGAGGAGAAGTCTCAGCCCTTGCGGTGCATTACCTGAGGATAATGCTTGGAATAGCCTGCAGGCGCCTACATCACCAATATATTCGCCCCTAAAGTCAAGTGTCAGCCCTTGTGGTGCATTGCCTGATAAAATAAACTCTACTGCCTCTTGTAAATTCATAAATACCTCTTGACTTAGTAATGAGCACCTCAGTCACTGCGTGGCCACCTCATGAAATAACCATATGTTTTTTTAGTGTACAATATTACGTGATGGTTTCATAATGAAAAAGGCCGGTGTTGCAATGGTGTTTCATACCCGGTAATGAGCATGGTTACAGAGAATTCGTGGTAGCATCATAGGTGAGATATTTGTGTATCATCCCGTTTGGAAGAGCGCCTAGTTAAAAATACCATGCTTCATGGCACTATCATTTTCATCTAATCGACTAGCGAGAATGATATGAGCAAAATACACAAATACTCTATCCCTGTCATAAGTTTAATGCTATTTTTTATGATGGCCATATTGCTTGGCGCATTGCCCTTATGTATTTCACTTTGGTCATCACCAAATGTATACCTAACATCATTCAAAATGCGACTTCTACACCAAGCTCTGTTATCTCCGCGCACTGATGTACCCCCACAAAATTGCTAAAAATAATTGCGGTAAATCCTTATCATTTATTGCCCAAGCCTCGAAAGACCGACATACCCACCATTCACTGAGGCAAAAGAAAAGAGGGCAATTCTTCGTGACAAGGCAGCACTGAAACGGTAGGATAGGGGCTATTTGGGTGTATGTAAAGCCGCGTTGGAGAGTATTGATGGCATCAGTTCGATTAATTTTGTTGGGTGGTCCGGGTGCAGGTAAGGGGACACAAGCTGAGAGACTTGCAGCTCATTTTCGTATTCCTAAAATTTCAACTGGTGACATGTTACGTGCTGCAGTAACTGCAGGCACGCCACTTGGTTTGAGTGCAAAAAAAATTATGGATGCAGGTCAGTTGGTTTCTGATGAAATTATTATAGCACTTGTAAAAGAGCGGCTTGCTAAAGCTGATTGTGAGCCTGGTTTTTTGTTAGATGGGTTCCCAAGAACAATTCCACAAGCAGATGCTTTATCTGCTGCCAATATTGCACTTGATCATGTGATTGAAATTGCAGTGGATGATGAAGAAATTGTGAAACGTATCAGTGGTCGTCGAGTACATTTGAACTCTGGCCGTGCCTATCATATTCAATATAACCCACCTAAAGTGCCAGATGTTGATGACGTAACAGGCGAGCCTTTGGTGTTACGTGAAGATGACTCTGAAGAGATTATTCGTGAGCGTTTGGCTGTGTATCACGAGCAAACAGAGCCCTTGATTCATTATTATCAAGAGGAGAGTGTAACTGATATGCCGGGTGCACCTAAGTTTCATCGTGTATTAGGAGAAGGTGGAGTTGATGAGGTATTTCAACGTATTCTTTCAGTGATAGGATAAGGAGGTGCAGAGCATGAAAACGTATGATGGTGTGATGGCGTTAGATGCGAATAATTTTGAGCAAGTGATTACAAATGAGCCCATTGTTTTTGTTGATTTTTGGGCAACATGGTGTGCTCCATGCACACAGTTTTCAGCAATTTATGAGCGTGTTGCTAAAGCCTACCCACATATTTTGTTTGCAACTGTTGATGTTGAGAAAGCGGCAGAACTCAGTGAAATGTTTGAAATTCGCTCTGTACCTCATTTGATGGCGTTTAAAGAAGGGATTGCGATTTATTCGGACTCGGGTAGTGTGCCTGAGTCGGTTTTAAAAGAGTTAGCAGAGCAAGCGCTGAGCGCTGATGTGAGTGCTATTAAAGCACAGTTAGATACAGAAGATAACGCTTAAGTGTTGGGGCTTGACCCATGCAAGGATAAAGGGCTAATCGTTTTTAATGATTGAAAACATGGTGCTTTCTTATGGCGAAATCACGCAAGGTTTTCTGCTCAGGCAGTGTGACTTATGGAAAAGCGTTTGTTTCAGAAGTATTTAAACCGTTATTTCAAAAAGCGCTTTCGAATGATGTACGGGTTGGATTAGAAATAAGACAAGATATTATCTTTGAGGCCTATCAAAATGCTTTAAAAGATAAAGATGCACCAAGCCGCGCATTTCAGCTGATTGCGGCGATTTCACCACAGCTTAGTTTGGAAAAAAAACTAGATGTGCTAGAAATGAAGTTTAAAAAATACCCGCTCATGCCTGTTATCACGTCTCATCCGACGTACCCCCTTTCAATTGTAGCCATTCAAAATTTATGCCATATCGTCGATGGTTTAATGCGGCTTGAAACAGAAAAAGGACGTTCATCAAGAGACAATGTAGAATTGGCTCAATTTATTCAAACCTGGGCCGAAGGACGATTGGTGCCAGAAACCCATTTAACCCCAGCTGATGAAGCTGATTTTGCCCTGTTTTTGTATAAACGCATTTTGTCTGTTTTTCCGCAGTTTTATGAGCAAATTGTCAAACAATTCCAAGTGGTGCATGGGGGTGATTATGAGATGATTTCGGGCCATCTTAAAGTGGCTTTGATGGAGTCATTTCGTCATGTGTTTAGTTGGAGCAAGGCTGATTTTGATGGGAATGATAAGCGTACGCGAGAAACACTTGAGAGTACCATTCCTTCATTGCAGCGCGCTATTTTAGAATTATACTTGGCAAGTTTGCAGCGTATTTTAAAAAAGCTTGATAAAAAGGCCCATTTGCTTGAGCGTTCAACCTTACAAGATACGCATGATTATTTCAGCCGTTGTGTAGAGGCGATTGAATCAGGCATTTGGTTTGATGTTGTCGGCAGTGAGAAAGTGAAGAAACGCACCTTATTTTCACTTGAAAAAGTAGCGGTTTCTTTTCTGCAAGCAGATACTAAAACGGCGTCAAATGCTGTTTTAGCACAAGAAGTACTTGCTCTATGCGACTTAATTGATTTAGCAGGTTTTTTTGGGGGGCTAAAAGAGTATACCCGACAAACAACACATCTTAATCGACGTGTGCTCAATGATTTGTTTGGGTTATTAGCCGATGAATTTCGAGAAATTCAACTTGCACTCAATGGGGGTGTTTATGCGAATTTACGCGTATCTGAGCGCCAAAAACTGTTGGCTGCATTGCGTCAGCATCCACGCTACTTTGAATCGCTTAAGTCAAAAACAGCATTATTTAGAAAAGAGACGCAGCAAGAGCTTGCAAGGCTCGATTTTGTTTTAAAACATCGTGATATTTTTCCATCTTATATTTTTTCTGAAACCGAAGGTAAAGTGAATTTGGATGAAGTCTCGGTGCTGTTTTACTTTTCGGCCTATCTCGCTGGTCGACTTCGGATAGGGCAAATCCAGAAGTATCCTGTAAATCCACTCATTTTATGTGAAACGCCTAAAGATATCAGGCATTTTTCTAAAACGCTCGATGGCATGTTTCGAGACGCAGCTATTCGAGACAAAATTGTAAATAGTCATGTGTTTTCGTATGTGGGGGGCGTTAGCGATCTGGGAAAGAAGGGGGGTATTTTTGTTTACATTGCATTGCTTCGCGCCATGCTTGATGCGGCTAAAGCGCTTGAAGATTATCAAAATGAAGATGAGCGCCTGACACATGTTAAGCTGTTGGTATTGCATGGATTTGGGGGAGATGCCAAAAGACGTCATGGCGCATCGGCACTTGAGGCGCATGCAACGCAACAGCATTTTGATGCATTCAGAAATTTAGGTGCGACAGGGGCTTATCTTGCGTATTTACACCGGGTGGTCGGGCATCCTGCTGAAAGTCATTTTAGAGCAGAAGAGTTTCGGCGCTTGAGCTTAAATAAGCCAGATGCTTTTTCAGCATTAGAGCTGATAGAGTCCACTTGCACACAGCGCTACGAGCAGTTTATAAGTAGCCCAACTAATAAAGCCTTATTGACGCACCTAACATCCTTTGAGCTAGAGCGTGCATTAAATGTCAGCTCGCGCGCAGGCTCAAAAAGCACTTTAGACGATCCAACCAATGTCAGGGCGATAGGTGTTGTGAACTTATATGTGCTCACGGGTATTCAGTGGGATATTTTTATGAGTATGGAAGGCGTGCTTGGGTTATCTTCCAGTGTGTTAGCGCATCTTCCATTGTTGCTAGATGAAATGACGGTGCTAAAAGATATTGTCTATAAAGTATGGTTTTCGATAGCGGTTGCTGACTTTGAATCGGCCTGGTTACGTGTTAATGAAGGAGCTAAGCCATCTGTGTCACAAATTGAAGCGTGGGCTGATTTATACATAACAGATGCCATGCCAAACGCATATCATTTGCACTGTATGCTTGCGCATATTGAAGTGACTGCAAAGCGTTTATTGATGTGGAGTACGCACTTTTTTTCTGGGGATGTATCTCAACGTGCAAGCAAGTATTTAGAAGGTGCCAATGAAAATGATATATCTGTGAACGAAATGGCCTTAGGGTTTATGGATGCAGTTGAGGGAGATATGGTGCGCCTCGCAGAAGAAACACGTGCGTTGCTGCCTTATTTTGCACGGCTTCGTGCGTGTGTTACCGCTTATGAAGCACATCCTTCAGAAAAAACGAAAGAAAATGCAGTTTTAGCATGTCGAGGAGGGGGCTGGATTGTGACAGGCCCCGCGATGATTGCAGAACAAATGAGCCCATTGCATGAGCAGGCCATTTCAGGAGAGCAGCTTGCACTTGATGTATTTCAGAATGAGCAAACGGGTAAATTAGCGTATCAATAGTGTGTTTGAACGAAAGGGGCTTGCTGTTTGGTCTACCAGCATGGTACAAAAATAGATGGGCTTTGATGACGGTAACATCTGTGAACTTAGATGAGCAAAAACATCGCTATCGTGCTTTAGATGACTGGTTTAAAACACCTCAAGGGCATTACTTAGGGGCTGCGTTTTTAATACAGTTATCGCAGTTTAGTACGTATTTGCAGCGTGATACGATGTTACAACTGGGGCTTTGTGGCGAAAATATTTGGCTTTCTGATAGTGTCTTTAACAAAGCTTGGTTGGCAACCCCTTGCTTAAATATACCTACCGCAAGTTTTATTACATCACTGACTCGTTTACCCTTGTGCAGAAATAGTGTCGATGTAGTGATTGTTCCGATGATGCTTGAAGTATTTGGGCGGTATAAGGGCCCTTTTGATGAAATTGACAGAGTTTTAAAACCGATGGGGCATGTTATTTTTTTAGGGGTTAACCCAGTCAGTTTGTGGGGTGGTGCACTTGCTTGTCGAGGGCTTTCAACGCTTGGGCAAGCAGGATTGAGACCACATTCGCC
>JASBUO010000084.1 GCA_030147855.1 Gammaproteobacteria bacterium | reverse complement strand
CCGAGCTCAAGCGCTGCTGCCCGCGCTGTCGCCAATGATACTGCCAAAATAGCATTAGCCCCTAAACGTGACTTATTCTCTGTTCCATCTAACTCACACAAGCGCGCGTCAAGTGCAGCTTGGTCACCTACCGACATTTGCTGAAGTGCGTGCTGAATATCTTGGTTAATATTTTCAACAGCCTTACGTACCCCTTTACCCCCAAAGCGCGCTTTGTCTTCATCTCGCAGCTCATATGCTTCCAACTGTCCTGTTGAGGCACCAGAAGGCACACTTGCTCGCCCCAAAACACCACTATCGAGCACTACATCTGCTTCAACTGTTGGATTTCCACGAGAGTCTAAAACTTCACGTCCTTTAATACTTACAATTCGCATAACTTAATCCTTGTGCTTTCATCTAATTCTTTAAAAATTCCCCAAGCGCATTACCCAAACGAATGCTCATGCCGGCTTGAAGTGCTGATGTCCAACGCACTGGTCGCTCAAATAGTAAAATGACGGTGGAGCCTAACTTAAAATAACCGAGCTCATCTGCTTTTTTTAATGTCTTATCCGCATCAGACCATACCATCAAATCGTTTGCATATGACCTTACCTTTTTCGAGCGCGGTAAATCTCCCTGCCAGCACGTGCCAATTGCACCCACAATCGTAGCACCCACCAATACAATCGCGACCGTTCCAAATTCCGTCTCAAATGAAAGTACTAGCCGTTCATTTCGTGCAAATAATTTAGGAATATGTTTAGTTGTTGCCGGTTGTACAGAAAAGAGTGCTCCCGGCACATGCATCATACTTTGGAGCACCCCTGCAAGGGGCATATGCACGCGATGATAATCTTTAGGCGATAAATAGAGCGTAATAAATGCGCCTTTTTCAAACACCTTGCTGTGCGCGTTATCTAATGCAAGAAGCGTTTCTACCGAGTAATACTTACCTTTGGCCTGTAAGAGCTGCCCTTTTTTAATGGCGCCAAATTCACTGACAAACCCATCAACCGGGGATACAATATTCGCCGGTGCGATAAGTCTTAAACCAGGTTTTAAGTGTCTTGTGAAAAAATCATTAAAACTTTCATAAGCATCAACTGACTCATGCATAGCCTCTTGCATATTCACGTCATGATTTTTAAGAAAGTAACGAATCAAACCGTTTTTAATCCATGCTACTTTCACGTTTGCAAGCACCCCTGCAAACGCTGTAAGCGCCTTCTTGGGGAGCGTGTATTGTAAAAAAAGCTTCGCCTTAACTGACTTCATATAAATGCATCGTTAAAAATCCTAATGCGCATAATACCGGTAAATACAAAGGAGCACCAATAGCTAAATACATCCTCTTCTAAACTAAAAGCATTTATACATATTTTCAAAGGCTGTATAATCGGTATATCTTTACTTTTTTACGGCTTATCCATGCTGCATACACTACCCCATTTTTCTAATTTTGATGCCTCAGCTTTTCCCCAAAACCTTGACCAATTACTCAAAAAAAACCAAAAAATCATTGATGCATTGCTCAAGGCACACCAAACCTTTACCTGGGATAACCTCATGCAGCCACTTGACGATTTAGACGATGAGCTCTCTAAAGCTTGGGCCCCCCTATCACACTTACATGCCGTTATGAACTCACCCAGTTTGCGCAAATCCTATAAAGCTTGCCTTCCTATGCTCTCTGCATACGAGGCATCAATCTCACATAACAAAACCTTATACGAGGCACTTGCCTCTATCGATACTAATGCGCTCAATAAAACTCAACAAAAAATTATTAAAGATACTTTGCGCAACTTTAAGCTTGCAGGTGTTGCATTATCCCCAGAGACACAAAAACGCTTTGAAGCCATTAATACACGGCTCGCTGAGCTCTCTAATCAATTCGAAACACATATTCTTGACGCCGTTGAAGCTTACTCATTACCGATTACTGATGAAAAGCGCCTTGCGGGCCTTCCTGAGCACGCGCTTTTAAGCGCAAAAAAGCGCGCCGAAGAAAAAAAGCAACCCGGCTTTATTTTAAACCTCGAAATTCCCTGCTACTTAGCAGTCGTCACCTATGCCGATGATAGAGCGCTGCGCGAAGCCATTTATGAAGCATACGTCACGCGTGCCTCAGATAAAGGGCCGAATGCTGGCCAATTTGATAACACTCCTATCATCCAAGAAATTTTAGCGCTGCGTGATGAAAAAGCACGCTTGCTTGACTTTAAATCTTATGCAGAACTCTCCATAGCACCTAAAATGGCGGACACCCCTGATGAAGTATTGAAATTTATTGACACACTCGTGCAGCAAATACTGCCAGAAGCTCAAAAAGATGTTAAAGCTCTAGAGCAATTTGCAAAAACACACTGTGATATTCAAGCACTTAAGCCTTGGGACGTTGCTTATGTCTCTCAAAAAAGAAAAGAAAAAGAGTATGCCTTAAACGATGAGGCACTCAGGCCATACTTCCCTCTGCCACATGTTTTACATGGTACCTTTACCCTCATCCAAACATTATATGGTATGACGCTTGAAGACATTTCTGAATCTGCCGATACGTGGCACCCTGATGTCAGTTGTTACGCCATCTATGATGATGCAAAACAACTACGCGGCTACCTATATATGGACTTATTTGCGCGCCCCAATAAACGGGGAGGAGCTTGGATGGATGATGCGCAAAGCCGGCGCAAGCTAAATGATGGCAGTATCCAGCCTCCCATCGCATTCTTAACGTGTAACTTTGCAAAATCAGCTTCCTACGATGTACCAACACTTTCACATGATGAAGTGGTTACGCTCTTTCACGAACTGGGGCACTGTCTACATCATGTGCTCACGAAAGTTGACTATCTGAGTGCATCAGGTATTCAAGGGGTTGAATGGGATGCCGTTGAACTTCCTAGCCAGTTTTTTGAAAACTTTTGCTGGGACAAAGAAACCCTCAAAGCACTCTCCCAGCATGTTGAAACAAAGGAGCCTCTCCCTAAAGACTTATTTGATGCTCTCATTGCCTCCAAGCAATTTCAAGCAGGGTTACATCTCATAAGACAGCTTGAACTCGCGTGGTTTGACTTCTTACTCCATGCATCCTACCCAGGTAACGACCCCGCATGGCTTGAAGACACTATTCAGCTCGTTCGGTCAACAACGCAAGTGCTGCCAATAGCACCGTATAACCGCTTTGCACAAAGTTTCTCTCACCTTTTTGCCGGTGGCTACGCAGCTGGCTACTACAGCTATTTATGGGCTGAGGTGCTCTCAAGTGATGCTTTTTCACGCTTTGAGGATGAAGGCATTTTAAACCCTAGAACAGGGCGCGACTTTTTAACCTACGTCCTTGAAGTAGGTAGCTCCCAAAAAGCATCTGAGTTCTTTGAGGCATTTCGAGGGCGCGCACCTACAACAGATGCGTTCCTAAGACACCACGGTATCAACACGTGAAGGCGCTCTATACCATTCCATTGAAAACCATCGATGGAAAAACAACAACGCTTGCGCCTTACCAGGGTAAGGTTTTGCTCATCGTAAACGTTGCAAGCCGATGTGGCTTTACCTCTCAGTACAAAGCACTTGAACAACTGCACCGCAACTATAGCGCGGCAGGCCTTCAAGTGCTTGGCTTTCCTTGTAACCAATTTTTAAACCAAGAGCCAGGTAGCCACGAAGCCATCCAATCATTTACCAACAGTTGCTTTCATATCACCTTTCCATTATTTGAAAAAGTACATGTCAAAGGCCCATTACAGTCTCCTTTATATGCTTATTTGGAAGCGCATATTCAAAAAAAACCTCTCATTTTCATCCCTTGGAATTTTAGCAAAATCTTGGTATCACGTGACGGTAAAATTTTAAAACAGTTTTTACCCACAGCACGCATCAAAACTATAAATAAAGCACTTAAAGCCTGCCTTTACACGTAAACTTAGATTTTCAGTTGCTTTACACAAGAACGCCTCGCCATTCCTAAAAAACCTCGTTATACTCTCCTGACTTGTTGCAATGCACAAGTATGATTCTCATTTAAAATTGGAAAGGAAACATGTCAGCAAAAGAAACTGGCCACGTAAAGTGGTTTAATGATGAAAAAGGGTATGGCTTTATTAGCCGTGATAGTGGTCAAGACGACGTTTTTGTACATTTTCGATCAATCGTTAGCGATGCGGGTCGGAAAACACTTTATGAAAACCAACGTGTTGAGTTCGCCGTCACACAAGGTCCCAAAGGCCTTCAAGCAGAAAGCGTTGTTATCACGGAAGAATAATTCGCTTCATGCTCAAGCGAGTAGGTCACATGACCTACTCCCCGCCCAATAAAACGAAATGACACCCGCTCCCTTCCCTTAAAAACCGAAAAAATAACAAGCACTGCATCTTCTTGGGCAAATTTCTTCCCTTGTTTCTCTCGCGCCACACAAAACACCCCATCGAGCAACGCGATGACCATGCCGCCCTACTTGGTCCTTGGCATATTTCCAGGCATACTGCCTCAAACAGTTCATGCTATCCAACAAGCAGAAGAAACACCTTTTTTTTGTAAGTACGGAGAAAAAAAATAACTGAATAAACCCTAAAACATGCTACGCTATACGCCTATAAAAATAAACAATAGGATATTTCAATGCAAAAGAGCTGTTTACCCTTTATCTTCGGAGCAACATAAGCCCCTCTTCTACCCCAAAAATCAGCAACACAACGCAAGTACACAAGTGGAACACGCGCTTTTTGTAAACAGATATTTTTTTAAAAATAAAAAAAGACTACACTAACAATATAAAGCTTAAAGTTAGAAAGGGCCAATCAGTGTGTCGCCAATTGACCCAGTGGAATGACACATAGCAAGTCCAACCTCGCAGCGCAAATATCGCATAGCTTGAGCCTAACTGTCAATGATTTAGAGGGGGTAGTACGTGATTAACGCAAATGATTTCCAATACATGTGGCGAGGAAAAGCAATGCGTCCTTTACTCGAAACAGAAGAGGATCGTCTTGCACCTATAGATAGACGTAATCCGGGTAATGAGCGTGCATTACTCCTGCTACATGGCTTTTCATCATCCCCAGCTGTTTATCGTGCTATCTGGCCTGCTTTAAGCAACTACAATGCTTTGGTCTGCCCTGCACTCCCGGGGCATGCCGAAAGCCTTGATGCTTTTTCAAAAGTAACCTACCGTGAGTGGGTTGCAGCAGCAGAGGCTGCCTGTGAACCACTGGTTGAGCAATACAAAATTGTAGAAATTGTAGGGCTTTCACTCGGCGGCTTACTTGCATGTCATCTTGCACGGCAGTTCCCCATTCAGCACCTTTATTTACTGGCTCCTGCGTTAAAACTCCGTTTCAATACTAAAATTGCAAATATTGCGGCACACATACTCAAGACTTGTGGTATTAAATATATCAAAAATCATGCCGGTAATTTATTTACGCATGAACATGAAGAATTAGCCTACAAAAAAATACCACTAAAAACTTTAACTGAACTTTTTACCTTTATAGAAAACCCAAACTTTACCTTGCCTAAATGCCCTACCGATTTATTTTTAGGCGCACACGACGACGTTGTTGATTCCTCTTATGTTATGAAATTATTTGAAACCAGTAGCCACTGTAACGTTCACTGGCTTGATAGATCAGCACATGCCATTCCGCTCGACGGAGATACTGATATCATCATTAATAGTATTAATAATGAATAGCATATTAAATTAACATCCTTTCAGAGCCCCCTCACAATGATTATCAAGAGCACCTTTAAGCCCGCATGGTGGCTATCTAATACACATGCGCAGACTATTTTTAGAACGTTCTCTAAGCGGCAAAAAGCCCCTATTACACAACTTGAGCGTCTTGAATTACCTGATGGCGACTTTCTTGATTTAGCCTGGGCAAGTGGCACACTAAGTAAGAATGCACCACTTGTTGTGCTATTGCACGGTTTAGGCGGAAATCTAAACTCCTCCTACGTTGCAGGACAACTCAAAGCTTATAATCAACAAGGTTTTCGAGCTGTTTTCATGCACTTTCGTGGTGCCAGTAACGAACCAAACCGTCTTCCACGTGCTTACCACTCAGGCGAAACTCGTGACCTACATTTTTTGCTCGAAACACTAAACTCGCGTGAACCCAATACTAAAAAAGCAGTCGTTGGTATTTCTCTTGGTGGTAATGTACTGCTCAAATGGCTCGGCGAAGAAGGTACGCAGCCACTGATTCATGGCGCCATTGCTATTTCGGTGCCTTTCAAGCTAGACCTGCTTGCGAGCCATATGAACCAAGGTCTCGCTCGTGGCTACCAGCGTTACCTCATTAGTAACTTACACAAACTTTTCAAGCGAAAACTCAAAAAGTATCCTCAAATGATGGCGCCTCACTTAAAAAAACTCGACTCACTCAATACGTTCTGGACATTTGATAATGAAATAACAGCTCCTCTCGGTGGATTCAAAGATGCAAAAACTTATTATGATGCATCAAGCTCACGTCAATTTCTGCGTTATATCAAAACACCAACACTTATCTTGCACGCCTCAGATGACCCTTTTATGACACCTGATGCCATCCCTAATGCATCAGAGCTCTCAGAAAGTGTTCAACTTGAACTAAGCCCTAAGGGCGGGCATGTTGGATTTATCACAGGAAAAATGCCCGGAAAACCGGTCTATTGGCTTGATAAACGCACTCCACAATTTTTAAGCCAAATATTTTCTGTACATGACAAAAAACCTGTTATGTACAAAGACAATGCTGTTGACACATGCCTCTAGTGATTGTAGACAGTATGCGGCTGAACCATTTTAAGGTCATCGGGGCGCATATCTAAAACCGCGCCATTCCGTGCCATAAAATCAGTTCGCATCGAGGGTAAGTTATAAAAATAAATGTCACTTCTATCACGTGCTAGCGTATGCTGAATGTCTATGACTGAAATATCAGAAACAGCCTCACCATTGTTTTTCACAAAAGCCTCTTTCACACGTAAATAGCGTCCATCAAAATGTGATTTACCAGACGCCACACTATCCAGTCGATTAACTGTGCCTGCAAGCGTCAAACAAGAGGTGCCACCAAGTCGTACAATTAAATCTGTGCTTTTAACCCAATTAAATTTAAGCGTTCCACTTCCTTCCATATCGAGGCGTCTCAAATTGGCCTCCCCTTCCAAAATAACCTTCGGTGAACCAATTAACTTCACACGCAAATCACGACTGTGAATCCCGGTTATTTTTGTAAGTCCAGTTCCAGCAGCCGTTAAATGTCTTAAGTTAATCCATCCATCAAACGTCGCTTTTTTTGAGTTCATTATCCAAATATTGAGCAAGCTTGAGTGGATCTTATGCGCTGTAATTACGCCCTCACCTTTATAGGTAAACCCATGTAATTCAGGCACATTAATATCAAGCATTGCATGCCCCATTCTAAGACGTCGCTTCCCTATATGTGCTTTCTTAGGCCCAACAGACACGTATAAAACACCTTGCTTAACATAAGAGTGAATGTGCGCCAAATCAGTCGCATCACCATACAACTTGAATCGATTTTTTTGACGCTTATTTGTGTGCAGCCGAACATCAAAAGGACCTTGAATATACACCTGTGTAAAAGCAGGTACAGAGCGTACTTGCTCGGTTGGATGCAGCTGCTTAGGTTCCATTAATTGCTCTGGCTCTTTCCAATGAACTGGAAAATTTTTTTGAGTACTCGTGCAGCTCGTAGTGCAACAAATAAAACACAATAAAGCCAGGCAGCGTGCAAACATTGTTTAGTAATTCCAGAACCATCAATGCTTTTAATTTAGAGGAAGTTATTCTCAGAAGCAAGCAAAGCTCATAAAAGCCTCTAGCAGAAATAATCTGGCGCTGTTATGATCGCGACTATTCTTTTCTATGAGCTATAAAGGATACATGCAATGGCATGGGAAAAAGCGATTGCCTTAAAAGCACTCCAAGATGTAGGGCGTATCACGCTCATGTGCAATGAGCAAAAACTATTACTCATTTGGCACGACAACAGGGTGCATGCGGTTCAAGCACATTGCCCACATTTAAATCTACCTTTAAAAAAAGGAAAAATTACTGAGAAATGTGAGTTGGTGTGCCCTTTCCATAAAAGTACATTTGCACTGAATACCGGTGCTGTCGTTTCGTGGTCTCCATGGCCACCTATTGTTGGCCCGGTGCTTGCGAAAACGTCATGCCCCAAGCCCTTACGCGTCTATCCAACACGTATCGATGACGACACCATTTTTGTAGACACTGATTTAAATTAAAATGAAAAAACAGGAGGGAGCGTGAGCTCTTTTTATAAAAATAAACTCATATGGTGCTTCATTGCAGCCTTTTCATTTCAAATGCCCCTGCATGCGGATACGCCTAAAATTAATGATGGTTATTACGCAGACTACCCCGCCACAAAACCTGCCGAAGGCGTGAAAGCCGCTCAAATTAAGCGCGGTGAATACTTAGCTAAAATGGGTGACTGTATGGCCTGTCATACCAATGTCAGTGAAGGAGGAAAACCTTTCTCAGGCGGGTTGTCCATTGCAACCCCTTTTGGCACATTTTATAGCCCTAACATTACACCCGATGCTAAAACAGGTATTGGCGGATGGACTGAAGCTGAGTTTATTCGCGCCTTAAAAGAAGGGAAAAATCCCAAAGGCCAACCTTACTTTCCCGTTTTTCCCTATATTTACTTTGCCAATATGACCGATGAGGACGCGCGCGACTTGTACGCGTACTTTATGAGCATTCCTGCTGTTGAGCGTGAAAATGTGCCTCTTCCTTTCCCATTTAATATCCCTGGTGCACGTTTCGCACTCTATGGTTGGGACTTACTCTTTTTCTACCCCGAAAAAGCCTACAAACCAGACCCTTCTCAGTCCGATGAGTGGAACCGAGGGCAATATATTGTTGATAGCCTCGGGCACTGTAGCATGTGTCACACACCTCTGAATCCGCTAGGTGCACCTAAAAATAAATATTATCTGACCGGAACCTTCATTGATGGCTACTGGGCGCCTAATATCACAAAATATGGACTTGAGTCCGCAACCCACCAAGAAGTTGCCGATGTATTTGCTAAAAATGAGCTCATTAACCAAGCCGGACCCGTTTCAGGCCCCATGGCAGAGGTCAATCATAATAGCCTGCGTTATTTAACCAATGCAGATCACCTCGCCATTGCAACCTACCTTAAAACCGTGGTAAGTGAGGAGCCACTTGGACTTCCACCGTCAAACAATCCTCCAAGCCTTGCGCGCGGCAAACAGGTGTACTTACATGCTTGTACCATCTGCCACCAAAATGGGGAAATGACAGCGCCTCGCATTGGAAACGGTGCCAACTGGACCATGCGTCTTAAAGAAGGTGGCCTTAAGACACTTTATAAGAATGCCATTGATGGTTACAATAGCATGCCACCTAAAGGCGCTTGTGTTACTTGCTCTGAAAACGATATTATATCTGCCGTTGATTACCTCTTAAATGAGTCTTTATCACGTTCACAGTGGTTGGATGTCAAAGCGCAAAAACTTGAAGCTTCGTCTAGAACAGGCAAAATGATTTACGAAGAAAAGTGTAGCGCATGTCATAATGATGGCAAGCTTAATGCACCTAAGCTCGGTGATAAAAAAGCGTGGGAACCTTTGGTCTCAAAGAATCTGGATGTACTCGTACAAAACACATTAAATGGTGAGCATCATCCTAAAGGCGCCTGTAGTCAGTGTACAACCCACGATACCTTAGAGGCCATTAAATATATGATAAGTACGTCTACCGCTGAAGGAAACTATTCTCTTTGGTAAATAAAAACACAACACTAAGATTAAAATAATTTTAAGGAACGAGGATGTTAAAGCGATTACACGCCATTAAATCTTTCATAATCAGTAGCTTGCTCATACTATTTATGGGGCCTCTACATGCAGAAAACGCTCCGAACCCATGGCAACTCAACATGTATCAAGGGGTAACCCCCATTAGTAAGGATATTTATTCGCTTCATATGATTGCTATGTGGGTTTGCGCAGGCATTGGTGTGGTTGTGTTTGGCGTCATGATTTACGCCCTTATTCATCACCGTAAATCACGCGGCTACAAACCTGCATCATTTCATGATAATACACGCCTTGAAATTATTTGGTCTATTATCCCCTTTCTTATCTTAATTGGGCTTGCGATTCCTGCGACTCGTATCCTTATCGACCTTGAAGACAGTTCAGAGGCAGACGTTACGATTAAGGTAGTTGGTTATCAATGGAAATGGCAATATCAATATCTTGACCATGGTATTAGCTACTTCAGTAATCTCTCAACGCCTTATGCGCAAATTCAAAATAAAGAAGCTAAAAACCCTTGGTACCTACTTGAAGTCGACAGACCTGTTGTTGTCCCTGTTAATAAAAAAATACGTTTCTTAGTCACATCAAATGATGTTATCCACTCTTGGTGGGTACCGGAGCTCGGTGTAAAACGTGATGCTATTCCAGGCTTTATGCATGAAGCATGGGCTCGCATTGATAAGCCCGGCATCTATCGTGGACAGTGCGCTGAACTGTGTGGCGTAAATCATGCATTTATGCCAATTGAAGTACATGCTGTCACTGATGAAGCGTTTGAGAAGTGGCTTAAAACACAATCAGAAGGAACACACCCATCAGTTCTCAAGCCCCTTGATGCTTTAGAGGCAAAGCCACCAGTATTAAGTCGTAAAGCACTTATGGCAGAAGGTAAGAAAAAGTACGACATGTTATGCAGTGCGTGCCACCAAGCGGATGGCACAGGCATTCCACCGCTTTACCCCGCACTTAAGGGTAGCTCTGTTGCTGTGGGTCATCCTATTTCTAGGCATGTCGACATTATCTTAAACGGTGTGCCTGGTACGGCCATGCAGCCTTATCGCACACAACTCACCGATGAAGAAATAGCAGCTATTACGACATACGAGCGTAATGCCTGGGGTAATAACACAGATGAAGATGTGCAACCCGCAGACGTTGCCAAAGTTCGTCAAGAACTTGAGCAACCAGTAACGAGGGTGAAACAAGCACGAGCCGGAGGTTTCCAATGAGTCACAGTACAATGCCTGAATCTATTCGCGACATCCAAGAAGGCCATGACGATCACCATGGTCCCGACCAAAAAAAGGGGTTTTGGGGGTTTGTTAAACGTTGGGTTTTTACCACCAACCACAAAGATATCGGAACCCTCTACCTTTGGATTGCGATGTTAAGCTTCTTTGTAGCAGGAGCTATGGCGCTATTGATTCGTGTTGAGCTGTTTCAACCAGGCCACAGGCTTGTTGATCCAAACTTTTTCAACCAAATGACTACCATGCACGGCCTTGTGATGCTCTTTGGCGTCATTATGCCGGCGTTTGTAGGCATGGCTAACTGGCAAGTCCCAATGATGATTGGCGCACCCGATATGGCACTCCCAAGGCTTAACAACTGGAGCTTTTGGATTTTGCCTTTCGCATTTGCGCTGCTCTTTTCAACACTATTTCATGCAGGTGGTGGACCAAACTTTGGCTGGACCATGTACGCGCCGCTTTCTACGCGTTATGCCCCTCCCAGCACCGACTTTATGATTTTTGCAGTGCACATGCTTGGGATCTCGTCCATCATGGGTTCGATTAATATCATTGCGACCATTTTAAATATGCGTGCACCTGGCATGACGCTGATGAAAATGCCAATGTTTGTATGGACATGGCTTATTACAGCCTTTTTACTCATTGCAATTATGCCGGTCCTTGCAGGTGCTGTAACCATGATGCTTGCAGATAGACACTTCGGCACTAGCTTTTTTGAGGCAGCTGGTGGTGGAGACCCCATTTTGTTCCAGCATATTTTCTGGTTTTTTGGGCACCCCGAAGTATATGTGTTGGTTCTACCTGCATTTGGCGTGATTTCTGAGGTCATACCAACCTTTAGCCGAAAACCGCTGTTCGGTTATCACTTTATGGTGTATGCAACCGCAAGCATTGCCATTTTATCGTTCATTGTGTGGGCGCATCACATGTTCACAACCGGAATTCCGTTGGGTGCTGAACTATTTTTTATGTATGCAACGATGCTCATTGCAGTCCCTACAGGTGTTAAAGTCTTTAACTGGGTAAGTACCATGTTCAAAGGTGCAATGACATTTGAGACGCCTATGCTGTTTGCCGTAGCATTTGTATTTTTATTCACCATTGGTGGTTTCACAGGCCTCATGCTTGCATTGGTCCCAGCTGATTATCAATATCAAGACACCTATTTTGTCGTAGGCCACTTCCATTATGTGCTTGTGCCTGGTGTTGTCTTTGCACTTTTCTCAGGCACCTATTACTGGCTGCCTAAATGGTGTGGGCATATGTATAGCGAATGCCTAGGCCGTTGGCATTTTTGGTTCTCAGTGATTTCGGTAAACATCGCCTTTTTTCCGATGCACTTTTTAGGTCTTGCGGGCATGCCGCGTCGTATCCCTGACTATGCACTTCAGTTTACAAACTTCAACATCATTGTCACGATTGGTGCTTTTATGTTTGGTTTGTCGCAACTTATCTTTTTATATAATGTCATTCGTACCATTCGACACGGCAAAAAAGTGGACGCCCAAGTTTGGGAAGGTGCAACCAGTTTGGAGTGGACACTTTCTTCACCACCACCTTACCACAGCTTTACAACCCCCCCTGAGGTTAAGTAGGGCGCAGACGAATGAGACAAAAAAGAAAGTTGCCTTGGCTCTTAACAGCATTGGCGGTTGGTATGTTTGGTTTTGGTTTTCTCTTAGTTCCAATTTACAATACGCTATGTAAAAATCTTGGAATTAACGG
Organism: Gammaproteobacteria bacterium; assembly: GCA_030147855.1. Taxonomy (GTDB): domain Bacteria; phylum Pseudomonadota; class Gammaproteobacteria; order Legionellales; family Legionellaceae; genus JAALKW01. The sequence continues at coordinate 6,089 of JASBUO010000084.1, read as the reverse complement.
CAAAACCAACCCAAGTGCTGTCGCGTATGATGCAGTAAAAGCCAAGATTCAAAAAGACAGAGAGGTGTTTGTGGAGTTTGTGGCAACTAATAACTCGGGTGTGCCTTGGGACTTCTACCCAAAAACCTCAAAACTCAAGGTGCATCCTGGTGAAATTGCACGCCTTGCCTTTTATGCAGAAAATAAAACAAAACACCGAATGACCGTACAGGCCATTCCAAGTGTAACCCCAGGCATTGCGGCGAAATACTTAAAAAAAACTGAATGCTTTTGTTTTGCGCAGCAAACCTTAGAAGGACACGAAGGGATGAACATGCCACTCTTGTTTCATCTTGACCCAGACCTTCCAGCCCAAATCAAAACTATTACATTGGCTTACACCTTATTTGATGTAACGGGACGCGTTGCAAATTAGGAGAATAAAAATCATGGGAGCACATCACAGCACCTACTACATTCCAAACCCAAGTCATTGGCCTTTGGTTGCATCTACAGCACTCACAACAACCCTTGTGGGAGCCGCTTCTTGGTTGCATGACGACTGGTATGGCCCTTATATTTTCACGTTAGGGCTTGTGCTATTAACATTTATGCTCTTTGGCTGGTTTGGCCAAGTTATTTATGAGAATCAGCGTGAGCTCTACGATTTACGAGTTGACCGCTCATTTAGATGGGGCATGTGCTGGTTTATTTTTTCGGAAGTCTGTTTCTTTGGTGCTTTTTTTGGCGCTTTGTTCTTTTCACGCTATTGGAGTGTGCCAATGCTTGGAGGAGAGCTGCCACTACACCCAATATCTCATATCACCTTGTGGCCCGACTTTAAGTTCACCTGGCCACTTTTAAAGAACCCAGACAATCAGGCGTTTGTTGGTGCTTACGAGGCCATGGGGGCTTGGGGACTTGCCGCCATCAACACGCTTATCTTGCTGACCTCAGGCGCAACTATTACGTGGGCGCACTGGGCGCTAAAACTTCACAAACGCCGCCAATTACACCTTGGACTTGCACTCACGATTGCGCTCGGCCTTTTGTTCTTAAGCTTGCAGGCGTATGAGTATCATGAAGCTTACACTGAAATGAACTTAACCCTTGATGCAGGTATTTATGGTGCCACATTTTTTATGCTCACAGGTTTCCATGGTTTACACGTGACCATTGGAACCATTATGCTTATCACTATTCTTGTGCGTACACTCTATGGACACTTCACACCCGAGCGTCATTTTGGGTTTGAGGCAGTGGCTTGGTACTGGCACTTTGTAGATGTTGTTTGGCTTTTCCTATTTGTTTTTGTATATTGGCTATGATCGTCTTTAGGGGTAACTAAATGAAACAACTCGTATTGAGCTTACTGTTATTATGCTGCTCACCGCTGTATGCAGGCCAACTTACATCTTTTGATGAAGTGCGAGAGAGCATTTTAAATGGTAACAATATTAAATTAGTTATTGATTTTAATGCGTGCATACCGCAAATCAGCGACCTCATTATCTATACGGTGCCACACGATATTGCGCTGCATAAAGACTATTTAGAATTTGCAGATATGCCCTATATCACTGATGCTCCAAGTTCTACAGGCACAAGTGTCGACTTTGAGAACGTCACCTACAAGCTCACTGAGACAGGTGAGCTCAGTTTTCAATTTAAAAGCATCATGCTCTCAGGGCAAGATGTATCAGTCCATGAATCAGGTGCTAACTGCCCCCTCACAACGGCTGTTAAAATTTTCAATTAAAATGCATATTGATCTCAGCAGGCGTACAGCACTCATCACAGGAGCAAACCAAGGTATTGGACGTGCCATTGCCGAACGCCTGCTGCAAAGCGGTGCCAATATAGTCATTACATCGAATAAACCCGATGAATTAGAAGCGCTTACACAAACGCTAAGCACCACACACCCAAACCAGGTATTTGCCATAGCAGGAGACCTAACCCTCCAGACAGAGACCGAGGCAATAGCTACAGCGGCCACGAAGCAGTTTGGAAAAGTAGATATTCTTGTTAATAATGCAGGACTGATTGGCCGCGTTGGCGCCTTTGAAAATATTGCGACAGATGAGTGGGACTACTTATTTCAGCTTAATGTGATGGGTGGCGTGAACCTAACAAGATACATTTTACCCTCCATGAAAGCAAATCAGTGGGGTCGTATTTTATTTTTATCTTCAGAAAAAGGCATTGACCCTGGTAGCTATATGTCGCACTACGCCATGACCAAAGCGGCGCTCTTATCAATCACCAAAAGCCTTGCAAATGAATTTGGCCAATATGGCATTACGGCCAATAGCATTGCTCCTGGTGTTATTTTGACGCCTGCCTGGGATAATGCCGCCCAACAAGGAAATATATCTCGTGAAGCATATGCTGGGCAATTCTGTCGTAACGTGCTTCCAAACCAAGCACTAGGACAACCGGAAGATGTTGCATCGCTCGCTTGCTATCTATGCTCCAATGAAGCGCGCTGGATAACCGGCAGTAACATTAGAGTAGATGGTGGCTCAGTACAAAGCTTGGCGCTTTGAATGAGGTGCGTTCTTCAAGCACCTGGCTGCAATAATTGATGCTTTAAGGCAAGAACCTCATCACGCACTACAGCAGCCTCCTCAAAAGCGAGATGCTTCACATGCTTTTGCATCAATTTCTCGAGTACATGAATACGCTTTGTCAAACTCTCCTGCGACAGAGGAGCAGGTGCCTCAACCGCTTTCTTAGGCGCACGCTTTGCTTCTTCAGGATACTCACGCTCAAGCACTTCTGCCACGGCTTTTTTAATTCCTTGCGGTGTAATACCATGCTCAGCATTAAAAGCTTGCTGTTTAGTGCGTCGGCGCTCGGTCTCATCTAAGGCGCGCTGCATTGAGCCTGTCACCTTATCTGCATATAAAATTGCACGGCCATGTAAGTGTCGTGCTGTGCGTCCAATGGTTTGAATCAGCGACCTATCTGAACGCAAAAACCCCTCTTTATCTGCATCTAAAATAGCAACCAACGCAACTTCTGGCATATCCAGACCTTCACGCAATAAATTAATACCGACTAAAACATCAAATACTCCAAGTCTTAAGTCACGAATAATTTCTGTCCGCTCGACTGTATCAATATCGGCATGTAGATAGCGCACTAAAATGCCGTAGCCCTGTAGATATTCTGTGAGATTTTCAGCCATTCTCTTGGTAAGAGTTGTTACAAGCACTCGATCTCCTGCCTGCACCGTTGTGCGGATCTCAGACAATAAATCGTCTACCTGGTGGGTAACTGGACGGACTTCCACAATGGGATCTACCAAGCCTGTGGGGCGAACGACTTGCTCAACCACATTATCAGCCGCTTCTAATTCACGCGGGCCCGGTGTTGCGGATACATAAATTGTTTGAGGAGAACGTGCTTCAAACTCTTCAAATTGGAGTGGACGATTATCCAGCGCTGAAGGCAAACGAAATCCATATTCGACCAGGGTTTCTTTACGTGCCCGATCTCCACGATACATCCCACCAATTTGAGGCACCGTTACGTGTGACTCATCAATCACGAGCAACCCATTTTTAGGCAAGTAATCAAACAAGGTTGATGGTGGTTCACCTTCGCCGCGCCCCGACAAATGTCTTGAATAATTTTCAATACCACTACAATATCCAAGCTCTTGCATCATTTCTAAATCAAATCGTGTACGCTGCTCAAGACGCTGCGCCTCAACTAGTTTATTTTGAGCCGTCAAAACCTTTAATCGCTCTTGCAGCTCAGGTTTAATCAGCTCCATCGCTTGCAGCATACGCTCACGTGGTGTCGCATAGTGTGTTTTGGGAAAAATTGTGGTGCGAGGCAAATGCTTTAGCACTTCCCCTGTAAGTGGATCAAATAACGAGATGCGCTCAAGCTCATCATCAAACAGCTGTACACGAATTGCCTCTTTTTCAGCATCCGCTGGAAAAATATCCACAACATCCCCATGCACACGAAACTGTCCGCGCGACAAAGTGGTTGGATTGCGTGTATATTGCATCTCAGCAAGGCGCCTTAAGATGTCTCGCTGATTAATTTTTTCTCCGCATGAAAGGTGTAGCACCATGTTTAAATAAGCAACCGGATCTCCCAGCCCATAAATAGCAGATACACTTGCAACCACAATTGCATCATCTCGCTCTAATAGCGCCTTGGTTGCAGACAATCGCATTTGCTCAATATGCTCATTGATAGATGCATCTTTTTCAATAAACATATCTGATGAGGGCACATAGGCCTCCGGTTGATAGTAGTCATAGTATGAAACAAAATATTCAACTGCATTTTCTGGGAAAAACGCTTTAAACTCACCATATAGTTGTGCTGCAAGTGTTTTATTAGGTGCCATAATGAGTGCTGGACGCTGAAGTGCTTGAATCACTTCTGCAATCGTATACGTTTTACCTGAGCCTGTAACACCCAAAAGCACCTGCCGTGCAAGGCCATCATTTAATCCTTCAACGAGCCGTGCAATAGCATTGGGCTGATCTCCTTTCGGAGAAAATTCAGAACGTAGCTCAAAACGCTTACCCATAAAAAATCCCATGCAATTTATATTAATTTCAGGTTAAATAGGACACATTGTTTGATTAAGCTGAGAACCATTTTATGTCACAACTTGCAGAACGTATACAATCCGTTAAGCCCTCTCCAACCCTTGCAGTTTCTGCCAAAGCACAAGCTTTAAAAAAAGCAGGTAAAGATATTATTGGACTCGGCACAGGAGAACCTGATTTTGACACGCCAAGTCACATCAAACAAGCAGCCGTTGATGCTATCAACCAAGGCTTTACCAAATACACACCTGTTGATGGTATTCCCGAATTAAAAGATGCCATTGTATCAAAATTTAAACGAGATAATGGCCTCGACTACGCAGCTCACCAAATCCTTGTTTCGGTAGGAGGGAAGCAAAGCATCTTTAACCTCTGCCAAGCCTACTTAAATCCAGGAGATGAAGTGCTGATTCCAGCCCCCTACTGGGTATCTTATCCTGATATCGCATTACTTGCAGGTGCAACACCCGTTGTACTGAATACAACCGTTGAAACACGCTATAAAATCACAGCAGAACAACTCGATAAAGCAATCAGCCCGAGCACAAGACTCTTATTTTTAAATAGCCCCTCAAACCCTTCAGGCATTGCTTATACACATGCAGAATTAACAACACTCGCTGAAGTACTCTTAAAACATCCCAATATACTCATTGCGACCGATGACATGTATGAGCATATTCTTTGGTCTGGCCTTTTTGTTAACATCTTGGATGCATGCCCCGAACTTTATCCACGCACCATCGTTTTAAATGGTGTATCCAAGGCATATGCAATGACCGGTTGGCGTATTGGCTTTGCAGGAGGCCCTGCAGACCTCATTAAATCGATGAAGCTCATTCAGTCTCAGTCTACTTCAAACCCTTGCTCCATTTCACAAAAAGCAGCGGTTGCCGCGCTAAATGGCGACCAGTCCGTTGTAAACACCATGGTTAAAGCATTTCATGAGCGACATGACTATCTCATTAGACGTCTAGGTAATATGCCAGATATACAGGTTATCCCTGCCGATGGCACCTTCTATCTTTTCCCAAGCATAGAAAAAAGTATTCAGAAATTAGGTTTTGTTAATGACATTGCTTTTGCTGAAGCACTTTTGGAAAAAGTAGGCGTTGCTCTTGTACCAGGAAGCGCATTTGGCACACCCGGTTGCATTCGACTTTCGTTCGCAACCAACATGGAAACACTTGAAGAAGCCATGAATCGCCTAGAAACATTCATTTCTTCTTAGCGTTTTTATCAAAACCCCTTGAAAAATACCGGGAATCCATTTAAGATTCCCGCTCATTCATTCCCCGGTAGCTCAGTTGGTAGAGCGGATGACTGTTAATCATTAGGTCACAGGTTCGAGCCCTGTCCGGGGAGCCACACCGCTCGGCACTTCTTGGGTCTTTCCCATTTACGGGGGCACTCATTTAACAACACAGCACCCTAACACGGGTCCTATAATTTTCAAAGTTTCTAAACCCATAAGCTCTTCTCTGAATCAGTTTCATCTTGCGGTGAAAGCCTTCAGTGATGCCATTG
>JASBUO010000072.1 GCA_030147855.1 Gammaproteobacteria bacterium | reverse complement strand
TCGAGGAAAATTCACGTTGAAGCGCATAGTATCTGGATTGTTTGATAAGGCGTTTTTTAACCAGTATTTTGGCATCATTTAATTCTTTTTCAATGAACCCACGTTGCTCATCGTTCGATTGAATAATGGCTTGTACGCCTGCTATCTCTTGCTCTAGCTGCTCTATCTGTTGTTGATAAATGCCGAGATTACTGCTGATATGTTTTTGGTTGGCATCAAAAATTTTGTGTTGCAAGGCCACGATAGACTTTGCTTTTGGCGAGTCTGAATGCAGTAACTCAGATGGAAATTGAATGTTGTCATGATCAAGCTCGGCATCGATACGTGCTTTAGTGCCAATGAGTGTCCAAAGCTCATGCTGGCTAACATCAGTTACCGCTTTTGCTTTGATATCTGCAAGTTTAACGAGCAAATCATTTTTCTTAACGACGCTGCCGTCTTTCACATAAATTTTTTGAATAATTCCTCCTTCAAAGTGCTGAATGACGCGTCGGTTGCCTGCAACAATCACACTACCTGGTGCAATGGCTGCACTCTCAAGCGTTGCAAGGGTTGCCCAGGCAAAAAAACCACCGATAAAGATTACAATGACGAGAACACTGTAGAAAATAATCGATTTAATTTCAGGACGGTTTACTGTTGTCATTTATACGAGGTCCTATGCTGCTAATGTGTCCATCTTCGAGCGTTATGATGTTATCGCAAAAGGATGCACAACTCGGCCTTTGTGTCACCATAACCACTGTAATACCTGCGGCTTTTGCACGTTTTAAAGCCGTTTCTAGTGCGATTAAACCCGCTTGGTCGAGATTGCTTTCTGGTTCATCGAGAACAACAAAGCGTGGCAAACCATAAAAAGCTCTAGCAAGCCCCACTAGCTGACGTTGTCCACCCGAGAGATTGTAAGTGCCTGTTTCGGTTTCATAGCCATGCTCAAAGTGTAATATCATCTCGTGGGCATTCACAAATTTAGCAGCAGCTATCACTTGATTATCATCTAAATCTCCCATGCGGGCGATGTTTGCTTTGATGCTTCCAGGTAGAAGCATAAGCCCTTGTGGTAAATAACCAATATAATGGCCAATATCATCTCTTGAGCATTCATAAATGCTCGCGCCATCGAGTCGAATCGCGCCATCTGTGGGTGGCCAAATGCCAACTAACAAGCGCGCCAGTGTTGATTTTCCAGCACCACTTCTACCTATAATGGCGAGGCTGTCAGATGGATTTAAAGAGAAATGAATGTTTTGCAGAACTGCTTTTTTACTGCCCCTAGGTACGTAAAGTAGATGTTCTACATTAATTAGGCCTTTGGGTTGTGGGAGGTGGAGATCTGAGCGGATAATGTCTGGAGCCTGAAAGTAGTGCTGTAGCCGCTGGTAAGATTGCAAGCATGCAACGGCCTGTTTCCACACACCAATGGATTGTTCAATAGGGGCAAGCGCACGGGATAAAATAATAGAGGATGCAAGCATGGCGCCACTTGTGATTTCACCATTCACAACGTAGTAAGCACCACAACCAAGGATTAACACCTGCAGAACCATTCGTAGTGATTTTGAAAGTGATAAAACCATACCTGAGCGGTCGCTTGCTTCTGTTTGTAGGTCGAGAACCTGTGTGTTTTTTGAAAACCATATGTCTGTAATGGCTTTAATCATACCCATGGCTTGGATGCTTTCAGCATTTTTAAGGTTGTTTTGTAGTGCGCTTTGGTTTTGCATGTGTAAGTCGTTAGCGTTTTGTAGTGGTTTTCGAGAAAGTTTTTCGTTGAGTAAGCACAGTGCAAATAAAGTGATAGCACCAAGCGTTGAAATAAAACCAAGCGGGGTATAAAGCATGAAAATAACCGCAAGATAAATAAACACCCAAGGTGCATCAAAAAAAGTATAGATGCTTGAGCTACTTAAGAACTGGCGAGCACTGGTAATGTCTGCGAGAGCTTGTGCGCCATAGTGCCCACCCATTAAGGTATGGTCTATGCTGCGTGATAAGGCGATGGGGCTTAGTTGATTGTCCATCCAGGTACTGATGCGCGTCATAATGAGCGTTCGTGCAAGGTCAAGCATACCAAGCACCATGATGGCAATAATTGCAATTAAGGTGAGATAGGTGAGCGTGTCGAAGCTTTGGCTTGGAATGACACGGTCAAATACTTGGAGCATGTAAATAGGGATAGTGAGCATTAAGATATTAATGAGGCAACTGAGCGCTAAGGTATAAAATACACCTTGTTTAGAGGCGCGTAGCAAATAGCCTAAATCATGTTGTTTATTATTAGCATTCATGCTGTACTTTTACCACGAATATGTATTCAGTGTAGTTTAAACAGTGTTCATACGCACGCTTTGTGTGGGTTTATTGGAGACCAAATATTGATTCAGTCTTGCTAAATCTTTAATGCTTAAGGTGCCTTCGGCTTGATGTTGTAGGAAATTCAAAGGTTGTTTGATTAAGAATTCTTCTAAAAAATAAGGTGATTGACGAAGTCAGATGTGTATGTGTTTCGGTTCTGGCTGAAACAACGGGGTAAATATTTTTCTCTGTGCTGTTGTTTGAG